>NZ_OZ034983.1:307411-614823 GCF_964030845.1 Candidatus Fukatsuia endosymbiont of Tuberolachnus salignus | reverse complement strand
CCCTACCATTTGTTGCATTTTGGAAAATCAGCGAAAAGTCTTGGGTTTTTAAAGCCTTTAAGGACGACGACGATGTCATTTCTGACGCCTGGGCGATATATCGAGGAAAAATCACCCCTCCGACTACAACTTGAAAAGCTAAATGATTTTTTCACCGATGAAGAATATGATCTGCTGTATTGCCTGGTGTACAAAAACGTTGAAAAAAAAAGTTGAAGGCGCCGATAAACGAGGCATAACGCAAGAACTGAAGATTTCTGATTCGGAAGTAGAGACGTTAAAGATGTTATTGAAAAATTTGGTGGCCCCTGCTGGACTTGAACCAGCGACCAAACGATTATGAGTCGTGTGCTCTAACCAACTGAGCTAAGGGGCCTCATCAGGCGGCGATTATACGGTATTTTTTAGTGACAGGTCTAGCATTGTTAAGCAAAGAGTGGAACTTAAACACTATTTCTCCGGTCTACTGCTTTGCAGCCTGCTTGTGCTCTGCTTGCTTTGTGCTTTTGTTTTGCGCTGACTGTGATTGACCGTTTTGGTCGTTAGCGGCGCCTGTGTGTTAGTACTGTAGGAGGAAAATGATACAATGAGGATCTTCCAGCGTTACCATCCTATGAGAATCGCAATGTACGTAAAAACACTGTTCCGTGGACGCCTATATATCAGGAATATGGGGGTTTTCGAGTTCGATAGAGGCAAGATTTTACGACCCAATAAAGTCCTTGATAAACGCTATTTTGAAGTCATGTCAGAGGTCAACCGACAGGTGCTGCGTTTGCAAACCGAAATAAGTTGATTTTCTTGTCAACAAGCAAATTCGACTGTGGCTCCTGAATCTGGAGCCACAGTGTTTTTATCTACAAGAGATGTCAGTCAGCTAACTTAGTGACTAACAGTTGATCAATCTTATGGCTATCGATATTAATTACTTCAAATTTGTAGCCAGCATATTTAAAGAAATCGGTACGTTTTGGAATTTTTCGCAACATGTACATCATAAAACCCCCGATGGTTTCATAGTTAACCGATTGTGGAAATGCACCGATATTAAGTGCACGCATCACATCGTCGATGGGGGTCCCACCTTCAATTAACCATGAATTCTCGTCACGTGCGACGATCAGTTCTTCCTGGCTTTGCCCAACCAAATCCCCCATTAGAGTAGTCATCACATCATTTAGTGTGATAATCCCCACAACTAGTGCGTATTCATTCAAAATAACCGCAAAATCTTCGCCAGCAGTTTTAAAACTTTCCAATGCTTCAGAGAGTGTCAAAGTATCAGGTATGATAAGGGCAGCACGGATTTGTACACCACTACTAAGGACTAAACTTTGATTGCCGAGTACACGATTGAGTAGATCTTTTGAGTCTACATAGCCTACAATTTTATCGATATTGCCATCACAAACCAGGAATTTAGAATGAGGGTGAACCGAAATTTTTTCTTTAATATTGTCCTCGCTAGTGCACAGATCGAGATAAATGACATTTTCACGTGATGTCATAGAAGAGGGGACAGTACGAGATTCCATTTCAAATACATTTTCAATCAATTCGTGCTCTTGTTTACGTAAGACCCCGGCCAGCGCACCAGCTTCCACTACGGCGTAAATGTCGTCAGAGGTAATGTCATCGTTACGAACCATCGGTAATTTAAACAGGCGGAAGATCAAATTGGCCATACCGTTGAAAAACCAGATTAATGGGCGAAAAATCATCAAACTAACATAAAGACCTCTTGCGAAACCGTACCTGCGGTGGAAAGTCAAGACTCAGGGCACGTTATCCTCGAAGTGTACACGAGTGTATGAGGATTGCGAGCGCCTCGCTACCCATGATATCGTTTTTACAAGAGCATAATTAGACTTCTTGCAAAACCGTAGCGAGTGCTGCGAAGTCAAGGCGCCTGGCGCACAGCAACCACAGTGTACATGCGAGGGCATGAGGATGGTGAGCACCACGTACCGCAGAATTTGCGGCACGTAGTAGGTTTTGCAAGAAGTCTATTCATTCGGAGTATGTACGTGCCACGATACCCTATTCTCTGTTTTTTGTGTGTAATGCTCACTACCCCATTTGTTCATGCCACTATAGGGTTACAGATTAATGGGCTTAGTGGTGAACTCGAAAAAAATGTGCAAGCAAGTTTATCAACCATCACTGCTGATGAGATCAGCTTTGATGGACGTTTTCAGGCGCGCGTGCAAGCCGCTATCCGTCAAGGGCTACGCGCGTTAGGTTATTACGATCCAACGATTAATTTTGATCTGCAGCAAGAGCCTAAGCGCTCGACGTTGGTTGTCAATGTGGTAGCAGGCACACCAGTACGCCTTGCTGGCGTTGATATCCGCTTGCGTGGTATGGCTAAGGACGATCCCGCCTATCAAGCCTTGGTGAGCAAAGATACACCTAAAATAGAGTCGATATTGAATCATGGTGAATTTGACGATTTTACCCGCTCACTTTCTGCGCTAGCACTGCGTAAGGGTTATTTTGACGCCGATATGATTAAAAAACAATTGGGGGTCGCTCAGCAGCGGCATCAAGCTTTTTGGGATATCGATTTCGACAGTGGACAACGTTATCGTTTTGGTCACCTGCTATTCCAAGGGGCGCAAATCAGGGAAGATTATTTACAAAATTTAGTGCCATTCCACGAAGGAGATTATTATAGCTCGGATGATCTCGCTGAGTTAAATCGCCGTCTGGCTGCAACTAACTGGTTTAACTCGGCGGTGGTTTCTCCCAACTTTACTGATGCTAACACCAGCAAAATTTTGCCGTTGGAAGCTATAGTGACACCTAAGACTAAAAACACCGTTGAATTGGGTGGAGGCTATGCAACTGACATAGGACCACGAGTAAAAGCCAGTTGGCGTAAACCTTGGCTCAACTCCCGTGGTCATAGTTTAACCACCAGCGCGAATATTTCCGTACCTGGGCAAAGCCTTGATTTCAGTTATCGTATTCCCTTATTAAAAAATCCGCTGGAGCACTATTACCTACTGCAAAGTGGGTTCAAACGTATCAATCAAAACGATACCAAATCAGATATCAGCACATTAAACGTGGCACGCTTTTGGAACTTGTCCAGTGGTTGGCAACGTGCTATTAACCTACGCTGGAGTCTAGAACACTATACTCAAGGACAAATCACCCATACCCCTATGCTGCTTTACCCGGGGGTCAGTATCAATCGTATTCGTCAACGTGGTGGCGCAATGCCAACTTGGGGAGACAGTCAGCGTTATTCTCTTGATGTTTCCAATAGATCATGGGGGTCAGACCTCAATTTTGGTGTGATACAGGCACAACATGTTTGGATCCGGACATTAGGCGAAAAAAATCGTTTCGTGCTACGGGGTAATCTTGGCTGGATAGAAACCAATAATTTCGACCTGATGCCGTCGTCACTGCGTTTTTTTGCCGGTGGTGATCGTAGTATCCGTGGTTATAAATATAACGGTATCTCACCACGCGATAGTAAAGGCAAGCTCACAGGTGCGGCAAAACTGGCTACCACGTCTGTCGAATACCAATATAACGTCACGGATCGATGGTGGGGCGCGGTCTTTGTCGATGCAGGTGAAGCGGTAAATGATATCCACCGTAGCGATTTTAAAACCGGTGCCGGTGTAGGAGTACGCTGGGCATCTCCTATTGGTCCAGTAAGATTCGATATTGCCCTGCCTATTGGTGATAAAGAAACCCAGCGTATGCAATTTTATATCAGTTTGGGACCTGAATTATGAGTTGGATAAAAAAACTGAGTCTTTCACTCCTGCTCATATTGTCATTACTGATCGCTACTCTAACTATTCTACTGGGTACAACCAGTGGTGTGCACTTCTTGATTAATAGTGCGACTCGCTGGGTTCCAGGGCTGGATATCGTTACTGTTAAGGGGGGCTTGCGTGATCTCACACTGGAAGGTGTTCAGTATCAGATGCCAGGGGTGCTGGCCAAAGTGGATCAGTTGCATCTTTCGCTCCAGTTTTCCTGCTTGAAGCAGGGAGAAATCTGTATTGAGGCGCTCAATGCACAAGATATTGATGTACAGATCACAACAGCAGAACTACCGGCAAGTTCTGCTCCAACTGACACTAAACCATTAACCGATCTCAAAACACCCTATCCGATAACGTTAAAATTGTTGACGTTGAATAATGTCAACGTCAGGGTAGACCAAACGGCTATTTCTTTAGAAGAGTTGCGTACTGGGGCGCATTGGCAGCAGCGAGTATTATCATTGATGCCAACTAAAATCAGTGAGTTATTGATCGTAACCGGGGTGCCGACAGTGGCTGACCCATTGCCAGAAAGATTGAATGCACAGAAAAAGAGCAAATTATCGACTGAGTCGTTGAATGAAACTTTAATCGCTTTGTTTCGTCAGCCCCTATTACCCTCGTTACCAGATTTTCATTTACCGCTCGATATTCAGATAACGGCGCTTTCTGGGCAACAACTGCGCTTGCGTGGCGAAAATGATTTCATCATAAACAGCTTATTCTTGCAGGGACATACTCAGGGTCAAGCTATCCAACTCGACAACTTAGCCATTAAAACACCGCAAGGTGAATTATTGGTCAAAGGCACTGCCAATTTGTCGGATAAATGGCCACTGGATATTGTGGCGGAGAGCACTCTCAATATTGCACCGCTACAAAGAGAAAAAGTGAAATTGCGCTTGCACGGTGGATTATGTGAACAACTGAAACTGGCACTTAATCTTTCCGGATCCATCAATGCCCAGTTGGATGCCGAGACCGTACTCACTGAAGCAGGGCTACCGCTCGCTATAACGTTACAAAGTCCACAATTACATTGGCCGTTAACCGGTAATGCACAATATCAACTCAATGATTTTAAAATGCGTTTCAATGGCAAAGCTACTCACTATGCACTGTCATTGCACGGTAATTTGCAAGCCATTGATTTGCCACCAGCACGCTTAACGCTTGATGGTAAGGGCAACTTAGAGCAATTCGACCTGACAAGGTTGCGCTTAACCGCTTTACAAGGTAGTACAGATTTAACGGGGAAAGTAACCTGGCGAGATGGCATCAGTTGGCAATCATTATTGACCGTAAATGGTATTAATACAGAAAAACAATGGCCACAATGGCCGGCAAAACTGAACGGTACAATACGCACCAGTGGCAAGATACATGAAGAGCACTGGCAACTACAAGTTCCTGAGCTGATGTTAGACGGTAATATAAAGCAAAAACGTTTGATCGCGCACGGCTCTTTGAATGGTAACTCCGCGGGACAGTGGCATATTCCTACTATCAATCTGGCGCTGGGCCGTAACCGGCTGGATGTTAAAGGTGATCTCAATGACAAATGGGTATTGGATGCTGATCTTGATGCTCCCCAATTAGACGGTGCCTTGCCCGGATTAGCAGGGATAGCGAAAGGTACGCTCAAATTGCGTGGTAACTTAAAAGCACCTCAGCTATTGGCTGATATCACGGCGAATAATTTACAGTGGCAAAAACTGTATATTAAGCGGGTCAAAATTGATAGCGATGTGCGTTCAAGTGATCTCATACAAGGACAGCTATCGATGCAGATTGATCAACTTAAGCAGGAAAATTTTTTGATCAAGACATTAACACTTGCAGCCAAAGGCACTGAAAAGCAACATCAGTTACATTTAAAATTGACCGGCGAGCCTCTTAGCGCTCAATTGGCACTGAACGGCAGTTTTGATCGACAGCAGCAACATTGGCTCGGAAGTCTAAATAATAGCCATTTTTCAACCTTGGTCGGTGAATGGAACGTAAATCGCGCCATCACGTTTGACTATCTCAATAAGACGCAAAAGTTAATTATCGGTGCACACTGTTGGCAAAATCCTCATGCAGAACTCTGTGTGCCACGTGCTATCGAGCTAGGTGCCAACGGCCAAGCGACGGTTATCCTCAATCGCTTTGATTTACAGATGATCACCCCCTTCCTCAGCCCGCAAACTACCCTGCACGGCATCTTTAGTGGACGAGGGGATATCAGTTGGCAAGCGAATAGCGCTTTGCCACAGGCTACAATATCTCTGGTGGGGAAGGGTGTAAAAATACAACAACAAATACAGGGTAATTCACTGCCAATTGCCTTTGATAGGCTAGACTTAGACGCAGGTCTGACTCAAGGACATGCACAAATGGATTGGCTGATTAAATTGACCGACAATGGACAATTTAACGGACAACTGCAGGTTACACAGCCACAGGGGCAACGTAAATTATCGGGTAATATTGCTATCAATAATATCGCACTAGCGACGATTAATCCGATCTTGAGTAAAGGTGAAAAGGCGACAGGCATGTTAAACGCCAATCTACGTTTGGCGGGTAATGCAAAAAATCCGCTGCTCTATGGTCAGCTGACGTTAGACAAAGTAGGTCTAGATAGCAGTTGGATGCCATTTAAAATTAGCGAAGGTCGCTTGTCGGTGGACTTCAATGGCATGACATCGACGCTAGAAGGGTTGATCCGCACGGCCAAGGGGCAGCTAAATTTAGCGGGTAATGCGGATTGGCGTAATATTGCTGCCTGGCGCGCCAGAATTACGGCTAAAGGAGAGAGATTACGCGTGGTAGTACCACCGATGCTACAGATCGATGTCTCACCCGATTTGGTATTTGCAGCCACGCCACAGATGTTCACATTGGATGGTTCGATCGATATTCCGTGGGCCCGTATTTTTGTACAGGAAATACCGCAAAACACGGTGTCAGTTTCTCCAGATGAAGTGATGTTAAACAACCAACTGCAACCGATAGAGGATAAAAAGAGAACGGTTGCTATTAACAGTAATCTACATGTTCGCCTCGGCTCTGATGTACGCCTTGATGCTTTTGATCTAAAAGCCCAATTACAGGGCGCATTAAAGGTAACACAGGATAAACAAGGATTGGGATTGAATGGTCAGATCACTATTCCTGAAGGCAGTTTTCATGCCTATGGACAGGATCTGATTGTGAAAAAAGGGTTATTGCTGTTCTCCGGCCCCGCTGACCAGCCTTTATTGAATATTGAAGCGATACGTAATCCGCAGGCAACCGAAGATAATGTAACCGCGGGTGTACGAGTTACAGGCATGGCTAATGCTCCGCTGGTCACGGTATTTTCCGATCCAGTCAAGCCAGAACTGGAGGCCTGGTCTTATCTGCTGCGTGGTCAGGGTTTAAGCCAGTCCGGTACGGATGGCAACATGATGACGTCAATGTTAATCGGTCTTGGGGTAGCAAAAAGTGGTAAACTTGTCGGCAAGATTGGTGAAGCATTCGGTGTCAGTAATTTAGCATTGGATACTGAGGGCGTAGGTAATAGCTCTCAGGTGGTTGTCAGTGGTAATTTGACTAGAGATCTACAGGTAAAGTATGGTGTTGGCATATTTAATTCATTAGCAACCTTAACATTACGCTATCGATTAATGCCCAGGTTGTATCTGGAAGCAGTGTCCGGTATTAATCAAGCACTCGATATGGTTTATCAATTTGAGTTTTGACCATGAAAATTATTGTCTACGGGAGTTTACGGCGCAATCAAGGCAATAGCCGTTGGCTGACGGCGGCGCAGCTGTTAGCAGAATGTAATCTAGATGGTTATGAAATGTACTATTTAGACCATGGTCCGGCGGTGGTTGCAGGCAAAGGGCAGGTGCGTTGAGAAATTTATCATATTCATTCATCGACACTCATTGAGCTGGACGAAATAAAAAACCGCAACAAAATCTATCAGCGTGAATTGATTCAGACACCCTATGGTAAGGCCTGGATCTACCTTTATCGTCTTAGCGTTACAGGCTTAACACGTATCGACAGCGGTGACTGGTTAAAACGTCACCCAATATAGGATCTATTCAAAATAGTCGTCAGCGACGTCGAGATGAGGAAATGACACCGCTGTACAAGCCAGTGCCATTGATCGAAAAAATTATTTCTTATCGAGTTTGTAACGCTCGTAAGAGGTGCAAATTTCGGCTCTAGCTGCGGTAGCATCTTGCCACCCTTCAATTTTCACCCATTTTCCTGCTTCCAAATCCTTGTAATGCTTAAAAAAATGTATGATCTGAGATTTCAATAATCCGGGTAGATCCTCTACATCTTTAATACGATCGTACTCTGTGCTTAGTTTTGTATGCGGAACTGCCACCAACTTGGCATCCTCGCCTGATTCATCGCTCATCTTTAACATACCGACCGGGCGACAACGGATCACTGAGCCTGGCTGTAACGGATAGGGTGTTGGCACTAACACATCAACAGGATCACCATCTAACGACAAGGTATGATTGATATAACCGTAATTACAGGGATAAAACATGGCGGTAGACATAAATCGGTCAACAAATAAAGCGCCACTTTCTTTATCGACTTCATATTTAATCGGATCTGCATTGGCGGGAATTTCAATCACTACATAAATATCTTCGGGTAGGCTTTTACCTGCTGGAACCTCTTTCAAACTCATCTCTGTTTCCTTATCATTTAAGTTATTTTGATCACACACCATAAAACTTTCTGCTTTTTCAACCATAGATCGAGTGCCAACAAAAAGCGGTGATCGCTGGTGGAGTTCTTTTGGAACGATCGACAAAATACGTTCCTTACCATCGCTGGCTTTACCACCAGCTTGCTCTGCCAAAAATGCCATTGGATTACATTCATACAGGAGACGTAATTTACCTTGCGGATGAGCAGCAGTACTGGGATAAATGTAGATACCGCCTTTTAGTAAATTACGATGAAAATCCGCGACCAAAGAGCCAATATAACGTGAGCTATAGGGGCGTTGTGTCTCTTTGTCTTCTTCCTGACAATACTTAATATATTTTTTCACTCCCAGCGGAAATTTAATGTAGTTGCCTTCGTTAATCGAATACATACAACCTCCGGGAGGGTACTCTACTCTTTCTTTTTCATGAGACAAACAGAATACACCCAACGAGGGATCATAGGTAAAAGCATGCACACCATAGCCGGTGGTATAAACCAGCATTGTCGATGAGCCATAGACCACATAGCCGGCAGCCACTTGGTTAATACCTGGTTGCAAAAAATCGGCGAGAGTCACTGGCTCATCTATTGGCGTAATACGCTTATAGATAGAAAAAATAGTACCAACCGAGACATTGACATCAATATTGGAAGAACCATCCAAAGGATCCATCAGCACTACGTACTTGCCGCTTTTTGCTCTTTCTTTGAAAATAATAATATCATCTTCTTCTTCTGACGCGATCCCTGCGACCTCTCCGCGGGCTTGCAATGCTGCCTTCAACTTCTCATTGGCAAACAGATCGAGCTTGGTCTGTGCCTCTCCTTGAGTATTGGTCACACCGTTGGCGCCAAGAATGTCGACCAGACCGGCTTTATTGATATCACGGTTGATAATTTGCGCGCCGAGCTTGATTGCTGACAGTAGAGCACTCAAGTCACCCTTGGCCTCGGAGAATTCGTGCTGTTTATCGACGATAAATTCGCCTAATGTCTTCATATTTTACGATCCCTAAATCTATGGTTAACTGTCGATTGATCTCACAACAGTCCATTTTTACTCTTTGACAAGAATCAGGAGTCTATGATTCAAAACTAAATTTGAAAAAACCTCACAATTTTCCATGACAATATTATGAATGGGAAGCTTTAAATTAAGTTGCTACGCAACCCGATATACTACAAATTATTAGACTTCTTGCAAAACTTACTACATGCTGCAAATTCCGCGTTACTTTGGTGCTCGCCATCCTCATGTACTCAGTACCACTGCGGTTGCTGCGTTCCATGCACCTTGACGTCACATAACGAACAACGGTTTTGCAAGAAGTCTATTCATTTGGAAAATTTATGCATATTCATATTTTAGGCATTTGTGGTACTTTTATGGGCGGATTGGCGACATTAGCACGTTCGTTAGGGCATCAAGTCACAGGATCGGATACAAATGTTTACCCACCGATGAGTACCCTATTGCAAGAACAAGAGATAGCGTTAATCCAAGGGTATGATCCCGCTCAACTCCGACCAGCACCGGATTTGGTGATCATCGGTAATGCGCTGACTCGTGGTAATCCCTGTGTCGAAGTGGTATTAGAAGACAGCGTTCCCTATATTTCTGGGGCGCAATGGTTGCATGATCAGGTTCTAGCTGGACGCTGGGTAGTCGCTGTCTCGGGAACGCACGGCAAGACTAGCACCGCGAGTATGATTGCCTGGATACTGGAAGCTTGCGGCCATCAGCCCGGTTTTATTATTGGTGGTGTACCGGGTAATTTTGCTGTTTCTGCCCGTTTGGGTCATAGTCCGTTTTTTGTGATCGAAGCCGACGAATACGATTGCGCTTTTTTTGATAAACGCTCTAAATTTGTTCACTACGTGCCACGTACGCTGGTGATGAACAATCTTGAATTTGATCATGCTGATATTTTTGACGATTTGCATGCCATTCAAAAGCAATTTCATCATTTAGTACGTTTAGTGCCAGGAAAAGGAAAAATAATCTTGCCGCAAAATGATACCAATCTACAACAGGTTATGGCAATGGGATGTTGGAGCGAGCAACAACAGGTCGGTGACTGTACCGGTTTACATACAAAAAAAACCAGGGATGATGCCAGTGCATATCAGGTATTTCTCAATCATACACAGCTAGGAGAAGTGCATTGGTCGTTAATTGGTGAACATAATATGCACAACGGCCTGATGGCGATTGCTGCAGCCTGTCACCTGGGAGTGAAACCGAAGGAGGCCTGTCAGGCACTCAGTGGCATTATCGGCGTTCGGCGGCGACTTGAATTACGTGGAACAGTAAAGGGTATCCATGTTTACGATGATTTTGCTCATCATCCCACCGCCATCCTCGCCTCGTTAACGGCATTACGCGCTAAAGTGGGTGAGGCACGAATAGTTGCCGTGCTAGAACCTCGTTCTTACACCATGAAACTGGGTTTACATAAAAAGGATTTGGTATTGGCATTAGCATCCGCGGATGAGGTTTTTTTATTCCAACCGCCAGATATTCCGTGGCAAGTCGCCGATATTGCAAATAGCACTAGCAAGCCGACACATTGGAACGCTGATATTGATAGCTTGGTGGCAACAATCGTGCAAACCGTTCAAAATGGCGACCATATTTTGATCATGAGTAACGGTGGTTTTGCTGGGATCCACGACAAGTTATTACACAAGCTAGCTCTTAGAACCTGTTCCAAATCTTCTTGAGCGAATAATGACTCTTAACCCAATAATTTCAGGATCGATTTATAGAGCGTTTCAACGCTAACATTCTGCCTCGGAGTAGTAAAAATAGTATCGTCTCCAGCAATACTGCCCAAAATACCCTCGGCGCTTCCTAAAGAATCGAGTAAACGGGCAATCAATTGAGCGGAAGCTGGACTGGTACGGATCACTACCAGAGAATCGTTGTGGTTAATATCTAACACCAAATTTTTTAACGGGCTGCTGATAGTAGGCACAGAACGTTCTGCAGGCAAGCAATAAACCGTTTCCATTTTGGCATTACGTACTCTAATAGCACCAAATTTTGTCAACATCCGTGATACTTTGGATTGGTTAATACTTTCAAATCCGGCGCTCTGCAACGCTAAGGCAATCTCACCTTGAGAGCTGAATTTTTCTTCTTTGAGTAGTGCCTTAAATTTTTTGATAAGGTCTTGCGGGTCAGCCAAATTATCCATTTTTTACCTAAGCACGGAGAGTTATAACGGTCATTATGTCTATCGACGGATCATTATTCAACATAGACCTCTATCGAAACCTACGGCATGATGTGCATCCTGTGTTGCACGGTGTTCGCAGGCCCCTAATTTTAAGATTGAGATCCCAACCTGACGGTGAACCAATTGTGTTTAATAACGCAATCACTTAAAGTGTGTAACCCTGTCAATCCAGCATCAATTTAGATTAAATTAGGAGTATAGAATGAAAGTTGCAGTTCTCGGTGCCGCCGGTGGTATTGGTCAGGCTCTCGCTCTTCTACTCAAAAACCAGCTTCCTGCCGATTCAACACTCTCACTTTACGATGTCGCGCCAATCACCCCCGGTGTTGCTGCTGATCTCAGCCATATTCCCACGGCTGTTGAAGTTGAAGGATTTGCTGGCGAGGATGCGACACCAGCATTACACGGTGCCGACGTTGTTTTGATTGCTGCAGGCGTAGCACGTAAACCAGGCCTGGATCGCAATGATCTATTCAAATTCAATGCAAGTATTGTGCGCGATTTGGTGGCGAAAATTGCCAAAATTTGCCCAGAAGCACTTATTGCTATCATTACTAACCCGGTGAACAGCACTGTTGCCATCGCCGCCGAAGTGCTGAAAAAAGCAGGTGTCTACGACAAAAATAAACTCTTTGGTATCACCACCCTCGATAGCATACGCTCAAACACCTTTGTTGCTAAATTGAAAAACAAGCAACCGCAGGATATCACAGTACCGGTTATTGGTGGACACTCAGGGACAACGATTTTACCTTTGCTGTCACAGATCCCGGGTATCAGTTTTACTGAAAAAGAAGTGACCGACTTGACTAAACGCATTCAAGATGCGGGGACTGAAGTGGTGAAAGCCAAAGCAGGCGGCGGGTCTGCTACGCTTTCTATGGGAGAAGCCGCGGCACGTTTTGCGCTTTCTTTAGTGCGTGCATTGCAAGGTGAAAGTGGTATTGTCGAATGCGCTTATGTTGATGCCGTTGAAAACGATGAAAAATATAAATATGCTCCATTCTTTGCCCAGCCAGTTTTGCTCGATAAAGACGGTATTACTGAACGTAAGGGCCTCGGTGTTTTGAGTCCTTATGAACAGGAAGCATTGCAAAAAATGCTGAAAGTATTGAACGAAGATATTGCATCAGGTAAAGATTTTGTTAATTTACCCTCGTTATAAATCAAGCACTATTTCTTGATATTTCACCGTCCTTTGAGAAGTGGCATTGCCGTATATACCCAATGAATTTCGAGTTACGGCAAGGCGGCAATCAATCGAATCCCAGGAGTGTACAGGTAGTACACGACTGGGATGAGTTCGAGCAGCCAACGCCGCCGTAACTTGAAAGGTGAAGGGTATACCGGAGAAAAATCTTGCTCATACGGAAGACCTATAAAGCATCATTTTGTAGATAATTTATACTTATCAAAATATTCTCTTTGAAAAATACACATACGGATCACTGTACGGTATTCACCGTTGATAAAAAATTCTTTCTTTAATTCTCCTTCTTTTTCGAAGCCCAATTTACTATAAATATGAATGGCTTTATTATTTTCTTTATCAACAATCAGATAAAGTTTATACAAATTAAGTACCGAGAACCCGTATTCCATGGCTAAAATCGCGGCCCTACTGGCAAAACCTTTTCCCTGATGAGCGGGATCAATAATAATCTGGAACTCAGCACGACGATGGATGTAGTTGATTTCAGCCAATTCAACCAAGCCTACCCTACCGCCTTCACTGGAGATAATAAATCGGCGCTCACTCTGATCATGAATATGTTTATCGTACAGGTCAGAAAGTTCAACAAAGGCTTCATAAGGCTCTTCAAACCAATAGCGCATCACATTAGCATTATTATCCAATTGATGTACAAACGGCAGATCATCACGTTCCAATGGGCGTAGCTTAATGCTACTGGTGCTCGACATGCTGATTTCCTCAATTGATTGATAGTCACAACAATTATAATGGTATATGGGGAAGGAGTATAAAATAAAATGCTTTAACTTCGTATAACGAACTGCGATTTTGCAATAAATCTATTTATGAAAAAATAATTTAAGTTTTAACTTTTTTGTGACGTTACTGTTTTTGTAAAGAGATAATAAGGAAAAAAGTGTGATTTATAAAAATAGGTCTCTAGAGATATAGCGGTTCTTTAGACTCGCAATAACTCACCAACACAGAATGTCGGATTGTAGGGACTGATCTCTACTGACTTGTATATGGTGTGAAATTTTCAGAAATATTGGCATATGTCAGCCAAGGGCGGTAGCGTGTCTCTAATAGAATTATGATAAAAAATGAATGACAAAAATATCAATGATCTTGTAATAAAAATATTAAATTTAAGTAAGAAAAATAAAATAATCATGACTCCTATTGGTGGCATGACAAACAGTAATTATCTTTTAACAATTGACGATGTAAAAATGGTTTTGCGTCTTCCCGGCGTAGCGACTGAATGCTTTATTAACCGTGGTTATGAAAAAAACAACAGTGAACTCGCTTCTTTAATTGGCATTAATGCAAAAACCATTTATTTTGATAGTGCCACAGGAATCAAAATAACTGTATATATTCCGGATGCTGAAGTGCTAAATCCTCAGATTGTAAGACAGCAAGATAACATTAAAGAAATTAGCCTTTGTTTTAGAAAATTGCATCAATCAGATATTAAATTTGGCAATTCTTTTAATGTTTTTTCCGAGTATGAAAAATATAAACACATATTAGATAATCACTATAGTTATCTTGATTTTTTTGTCAAAAAGATATTTTTTATCACTTCAACGTAATACAAGAAATCTTACAAGAATTGGGGCAAGACAGGTGCCCTTGCCATAACGATTTGGTTGCCGAAAATATAATTAGAAGTAATAACAAAATTTATTTAATTGATTGGGAATATTCAGGTATGAATGATCCGATGTGGGATTTAGCATCACATTTTTTAGAATGCCAGTTTACTCCTAATGAAGAGAACATTTTTTTAATGTCATATTTTGAAGGCGGTATTCCAGATAAAGCAAAACAAAAAATACTGTTATTTAAATTTACCCAGGACATATTATGGGCTATGTGGACAATAATCAAGGAGGAAAATGGTGATAACTTTGGTAATTATGGTGTTAATCGACTTAGAAATGCATATCAACTGATGTGTCAATATAAAGAACAATATGATAAATAACAAGATAAAAGAAATTTATTATGGATTATTTTCTGGCGCTTTATGGGGAGTCGCTGGTACTTTATTAGAAATGATGCTTATGGATAAAAACCTTAAAACTATTCTAGTTGCTCCTATAATTTTGGCTTTCGCCAATGATTTTATATCAAGTGGTTATATGTTGTTTCACCTTATCAGGAAAAAATACTCTATTAAAAAAGTATTACTTGGTCGTAACACATTGATTATCGTTGCTGCAGCGTTGTTGGGTGGTCCTATAGGCATGTCTTGTTATCTTATAGCCATTCAGTATATTGGCGTTGGCTATGCAGCAGCTATCTCTGCTTCTTATCCCGCTTTAGGAGCTTTAATGGCTTTTGTATTTATAAAAGACAAATTATCTAAAATGGGGGTATGCGGAATTTTATTGTCAGTGATTGCAACAATGCTTTTAGGGTATAGTGCCTCTACAAATTCATCTTTTTGTTGGATAGGATTTACATTTGCTTTAGTATGTGCTTTAGTATGTGCTTTAAGCTGGGGCTTAGAAGTTATTATCAGCTCTTATGGAATGAAAAAGTCTATTCCCCCTGATTTTGCTTATTTTATTCGACAAGTTTCAGCCTCTCTGGGATATTTAACTTTGTTTGTGATGATAATCCCTCTTGATAATATTAAAGAATGTTATGCTATGACCTCAAAAATAATGCCACATATCTTTATGATATCACTAATAACAACAGTCTCCTACTTATATTATTATCGTGCCATCAATATTATTGGCCCAGTCCGGGCTATGGGACTTAACATTACTTATGCTGTTTGGGCCATTTTATTGGGTTGGTTTTTATTAAGTAACCAAATTAATTTTCAATTAATTATATTATGTTGTTTTATCATATTGGGATCTTTTTTAACAATAATTTCTCCTAAAAAATCATCTAAACTATTAAGATATAATAAATGAATGCAATTATTTTAGCAGCAGGTTTAGGCTCTCGTTTTGGATATATTACAAAAAACAATCATAAAGCCTTATTGCCTATTGGTGGGACACCCAATATTGAAAGAACAATAAAGTATTTACACGAATTTGGAGTGACAGAAATTCATATAGTGACAGGCCATATGAGTCATTTATTTGAGGTTTTAAAAAATAAATATCATTGTAATCTTATCTACAACAATAGATATAATGAATATAATAATATTTATTCATTATACTGTGCTCAAAAATATTTTACTGATACTCTTGTTATTGATGCAGACGTCGTATTATTAGAAAATATTTTTCTAATATCGGATCACAGTCACTACTATGTTATTCAGAGAAAAAAATCAAAAAATAAAGAATGGGTAGTATGTACCACTGATGAGGGCATTGTCGATAAAATTTTAGTGACCAATAAATATAAGCCATCATTACTAGGGGTCTCTTATTGGATAAAAGAAGATTGTCAACTTATTAAACAAAAACTACTTTGTTATCTGCAAGATGAAAAACATCTGATTAATCAAAAATTATATTGGGATCACATACCCATCTCTATCTTGCAAACACTTAAAGTGAAAGCCTTTCTTATTCATAAAACCGCAGCGGCTGAAATGGATAATATGGATAACTATCATAGGATATGTACTCAATTGGCATCTGTAAACTAATAGTAGGTAGCTTATCCATACGATATAAAAACGGAATAATTGATAAAATTAGAATTTTCATGTTTTCTCAGCGTAGTAATTGAATATTTTATTAATACTAATTGGAGCAGTATTGATGAATTTAGAACAGACAAAATCAGAAAAATTAATAAAAGTAGGTTTTTTCATGGAGACGACTTTTCATTTTTATGTTTATGAAAATATTATCTTTCATCTACAGCAACAAAGTATTGCGTGTTGTTTAGTAATAAATAACATGATGGATGAACCTAAACTAATTAATGATATGCTAGAGTTCTTTCGTAATACTAAACTCGAAAATTTATCAATTGAATTATTAACTTCGTTACGTGAATCAAAATCAAAATTATCCGTTATGGTGAGTCCCTATTTTTCAGTTGGGCTACAATCAACAGCAGACTACCATGTTAGAGCTATGTATGGTTTAGCTAAAGAGGGTTGGAATCATGCGTGGTGGAATATTTTTTATGATATTATTTTATGTTATGGAGACTATACGAAAGAAAGATTAAATGTTGCAGATAATTGTTTAGTTGTCGGCAATCCTAAATTTGATAAATGGTATTTCCCTGAACGATTTAAAAATATTGAAGGTATGCTAAAAATAGATAATAAGAAACCCGTGCTTCTCTATGCCCCCACCTATGGAAAATTAAGCTCCCTTGATGAATGGGGAAAAAAATTGAGTCATTTACAGAATTTTTATAATGTTATTATAAAATTGCATCACGGTACAACATTTCGGGATACTGAAAAAGCACAGTATAAATTAGCGAAATCTTTTTTTAAAAATATAATTACTCAATCAGATATTACTTTTGAACTACTCAAGTTCTGCGATTATGTGCTAACAGATAATAGCGGTTTTATTTTTGATTCCATATATGCAGGAAAAAGAACGATCCTGCTTACTAGTGCAAAGATTAATAACATTATTTCCCTAAAAGAGGACTATTCTAATCAGCAAAGTGCTGAGTTCAAAATGAGAGATTATTTACCTGTAGTAGAAAATATTGAATCCTTAAGACATTGTCTTGCCGAAGAGTATGATTGGTCAAGAAATGATAAAACCATAGCAGAAATCCGCCATCATTATTGTGATCCATGGCAAGATGGGCAGGCAGGATATCGTGCGGCTAATAGTATTATTAATCTTATCCATAATAAGAAAAAGATAAGAAATGATATTGCTACAAATTTACGAACTGTAATTTTTGAAAAAAGATAAATTATTTAAATAGGTAACAATGAAAAAAGTCATTACTTTCGGAACATTCGATGTTTTTCATATTGGTCATTTATTTTTATTAAAAAGAGCCAAGCAACTCGGTAGCCAATTAATCGTAGGCATTTCGTCAGATACATTAAATTTAAAGAAAAAAAATAAACATCCCATATATTGTCAGGATGAGCGTTTAGCCATTATTCGTTCTCTTAAATGTGTCGATGAAGTGTTTATTGAAGAATCCTTAGAAATGAAAAGAAATTACTTAATTAACAATAAAGCTGATATTTTAGTGATGGGTGATGATTGGACAGGAAAATTCGATGAATTTAATGATATCTGTCGTGTTATCTATCTTGAACGTACACCATCTATATCCACCACATCGATTATTGAAGTTATTAAAATGAAAAAAATATCTTTCTTATAATTAGACACTTAGTTCTAATAGACTGATATAAAATATTTTAATTTATGACATGATAATTGTTCAGGCGATAGATTATCGCATACCGAGTGTGACGTCAATGAAGTGCTAGATATCTCTATTTTTGATAACAGTATGCTTGACCACTTACTAAAGGAATAAATAATGAAAAAAAATCTCGTCTTTATTCATCTTGAAAGTCTTAATCAGGCTATTTTTGGCAATCGTCATTGGTTTCCCTGCTTGAACAACATTTACAATCGATCACTACGTCTAAATAACTTTATCTCCAGTGCCACCTCGTCAAACATGGCACTGAGTGATTTGATATATGGTGATGATAACGTATTAGAGCATAACTACGATTTGTCTGAAAACATGACTATTAATTCTAATGGTTCTACATTGTTTGACTACCTACAGCAATTAGGTTACCAAACCTTGGGAGTTGGCTATCCAAAGTGTTGGGGCATGGATGACGTTGATAGAGTCTGGAGCGATCATCAGCCATTTAATTGGTATGACGATTCAGCACAAATGCTGGCGGCAGCTGATAAATTGATTGCTAACAAGGAACAACCGTTTGCTCTGTATTTTTGGAATATGTGTAGCCATCTTAGCTACGTCGATGGAATTAAAGCGAGGGGGCAACACAGTTTTGAACGTTGGCGCTTAGGACATCAAAGCTTGGATACGACAGTGGGTGAAGTTCTCAGTCTGTTACTGACATATCAGCAGTTGGAAAATACGGTAATCGTTGGTTTCGGTGATCATGGTGATGATTTCTGGAATCACGGTTTGAGCAGTGGTTGGTGCCACGGAGTTGAACCCTATACTGCATTAGTTCATACACCTGCGTTTATTTATGATGCACGTTATAAAGGGCGGGATATCAACCATCTAGTTAGTATGCTAGATTTGAAGCGTACTGTGTTGGAACTACTGGATAAGCCTTGTAGTAATGATGAACTACCAGGCACTTTTTCAGCGTTATCGGGTGAACGTAGATATTGTTTTAGCCGAAATTTATTTATCAACCAGCCAGATCGGGAGAAAGGCAACCCACTGATTAAAGGATATGCCATTACGTCTGAATTTTTCCATTTGCTATATTCTCAAGGAAAATATCAAATGTTTGCTTGGCAGGCCGATGCCGGTAATCATTTCGACCTACTATCACAATTAGTGAGTGATGGTAATGAAAAAAAATATATTGACATAGAAAAATTGGGAGCAGGGCGAGCAGGTGGGCCACATCCTCACATACTGCATTTCTTGGGGAACCCAGCAGTAATTGAGGATAATTACCGTGTAATGCACCAAATATTAGAGTATTGGATTACAAGTAAACAAAAATACGTTGAGACTTGTATAAATAGCGTCAAAAAATGGAATGTATAATTTATAGATCTAAAAATCATTATCATTCTTCGAATAACATATTCTGAGTCCTATTTTAATAAATTCATCCACAAAATTGGTGCCATAGAACACCATGAAAGTAAGTATTGTGGTTTTGACTTATCCAAAATTTGGATGGGTTTTATGCAACCTCTTACTTGAAGATAATTAATCACGTGAATTATTTATACAATTAACCTTATATCGGGTGCTTGGATATAATCATATCAGGATTCAAGAGCATTGATATTGGAGTGAAAATCGTAAGATAATTCGTGAACATTCCTGTTATAGCATGGGGAATAACCGCGCACCGTCCAACCAAGCCGCATTATCACGCATTTCCAGTCTTCCTTCAGTAAACCAGTTTACTACCTGTGGATAGATATTGTGTTCTTGAATTTGTACGCGCTGAATAAGATCTGCTTCGCTGTCACCGGGGAATATCGGTACCTGGGCTTGTAAAATAAGTGGCCCTTTGTCCAGTTCTTCAGTGACAAAATGTACGGAGGTCCCGTGCTGCTGATCGCCGTTTTCCAATGCCTGGCGATGGGTATGTAAACCTGGATATTTGGGTAACAATGAGGGATGTATGTTTACTATTCGACCGGCATAATGCTGTACAAAAGTGGGGCTAAGAATGCGCATATAACCTGCGAGTACCAGTAAATCTGGCTGATAGCGATCGATAGCTCGCGCCAGCACAAGATCAAAGCTGGCGCGATCGACGTAGTCCTCAGCATCCAATACATGAGCAGGAATAGTCGCCAATGCTGCACGAACCAAGCCATAAGCATTAGATCTATTACTGAATACTGCACTGATAATGCCGTTAATCCGCCCCTGTTGCTGGGCATCAATCAACGCTTGCAGGTTGCTGCCCTGCCCAGAAATCAATACAACAATTTTTTTCATAACGTACTTCTTTCCACTACGGATTAATAATCACTTGCTCAGTATTCTCTGCGGCTGCAACGATGGTGCCGATTTTCCACGCTTGCTCACCGGAGTCACGCAATAATTTAAGCGCCTGATCAACTTGCTTCTCGGGCAGCGCAATCACCATACCAACGCCACAGTTAAAAGTACGATACATTTCATGGCGACTCACATTACCAGCCTGTTGTAGCCAGTCAAAGATGCGGGGCCATTGCCAGCTTGTTTCATCAATTATTGCCTGTGTACCCTGCGGCAATACGCGTGGAATATTCTCCCAAAAGCCTCCCCCCGTGAGGTGTGCGATGGCATGAATTTCTAATTTTTCGATTAGATTGAGCACTGACTTGACATAAATTCGGGTGGGTTGCAATAAATGATCAGCGAGAGATTTCCCCTCTAACCAGGTTTCTTCTACATTTGTTTCGCTGATTTGCAAAATTTTTCGGATCAGGGAATAACCATTAGAATGCGCACCGCTGGATGCCAGAGCGAGCAATGCATCACCCGATTGTACTTTCCTGCCGTCGATAATCGCTGATTTTTCTACTACACCGACGCAAAAACCGGCAATGTCATAATCTTCTCCATGATACATGCCTGGCATCTCTGCGGTTTCACCACCCACTAAAGCACAACCGGATTCTGTACAACCTGTGGCGATCCCAGTGATAACACCGGTAGCGGTATCGACATCCAGTTTACCGGTAGCAAAGTAGTCCAGGAAAAACAGCGGTTCTGCTCCTTGAACGATCAGATCATTAACACACATTGCCACCAGATCGATACCGATAGTATCGTGACGTTTCAAATCCATCGCCAAACGCAGCTTAGTACCGACACCGTCAGTAGCTGAAACTAAAATCGGTTCACGGTATTTTTGCGGTAACGCACATAACGCACCGAACCCTCCTAATCCTCCCATCACTTCTGGACGACGAGTCTGTTGTACGGCGCTTTTGATGCTATCAACGAGCTGGCTGCCAGCATCGATATCGACACCGGCATCTTTGTAGCTAAGAGAGGTTTTGTCGGTCACTGAAAGATCCCTAAGGCGGTTGGCTGTTTGAAAAGGCGGTAATTCTAACAGCGCAAGTAAAAGTTTGCCAAACCTTTGCACAGAGTAGGTGTAGGATAGAGATGAATATTCCGTTATTACTCAGCTTTTATGCTAAGCTTGCAGGGTTCTGCTGTCCGTTTGACTTGAGGTGCTTTTGAATACGCCGGCACAGCTTTCACTGCCACTTTATCTACCCGATGATGAAACTTTTGCCAATTTTTATCCGGGTGAAAATCCGTCCTTGTTAGCCGCGATCCAAACTGCTATTTATGATCCTCATGGTAGTTATATTTATTTTTGGTCAAAAAAAGGGGGAGGCCGTAGTCATTTGTTACATGCGGCTTGCGCTGAGTTTTCACAACGAGGTGAAGCCGTCGGCTATGTTTCGCTGGATAAACGCGCCTATTTTGTTGCTGACGTATTAGACGGAATGGAACAACTGGCTCTGGTTTGCATCGACAATATCGAGTGTATCGCCGGAGATCCGCAGTGGGAAATGGCGATATTTAACCTTTATAACCGCATTGTGGAAAGCGGTCGTACCCGATTGCTAATTACTGGAGATCGACCGCCCCGTCAGTTGAATCTGCAGTTGCCGGATCTGGCTTCCCGCCTCGAGTGGGGACAAATTTATAAATTACAGCCTCTCTCCGATGATGAGAAACTGCAAGCACTGCAGCTACGGGCGAAATTACGCGGTTTTGAACTGCCAGAAGATGTAGGGCGTTTTATGTTAAAGCGTCTTGATCGCGAAATGCGTACACTATTTATGACACTTGATCAGCTTGATCGTGCCTCCATCACTGCTCAACGCAAACTGACCATTCCTTTTGTAAAGAATATTCTTGGGTTGTAATCATTTTAATCGACTTCTTGCAAAACCGTAGCGAGTGCTGCAAATTCAAGACACCTAGAGCACAGCAACTGCGCGGTACAGGCAAGTATATGAGGATTATGAGCACCAGGTAACGCAGAATTCGCAGCACGTATTTGCAAACACACGTATTTACAAACACTAGGTTTTGCAAGAAGTCTAATGCAGGATCTCATTGATTCGTTCTAGTGGACGACCCACCCGCGCTTGGCCCTGATAAACCACGATTGGGCGTTCAATCAATTCGGGGTGTTCAGTCATCGCCAATGATAATTGCTCTTGACTGAGTTCAGGGTTAGCTAATTGTAAGGTTTGATACGCTGCTTCCTTAGTTCGCATTAGCTGTCGAGCATCACTGAAGCCTAATTGACGCAGTAATTCGCGTAGTGTCGCGACAGAGAGTGGTGCTGTCATATACAGCACAGTATCAACTTTTATTCCTTGCTGTTCAAGCAAAGACAAGGCTTCACGGCTTTTTGAGCAATGTGGGTTATGATAGATTGTGACGTTTTTCATCATGACGTCCTCGTATTAGACTACTTATAAAGCCGTTGTCCATTATATGAAGTCAAAACACGCGAAGCACAGAAACCCGTATACACAACAGTATATGAGGATTGCGAGCACCACGTAACGTAGAATTCGCACCACGCAGTGGGTTTTGCAAGAAGTCTATTATATTGTTCACCCTAATTGATAACCATTCGAGGACCAAGGGCTGAGTGATTTTTGTTGCTCGTTACCTTGTTTGGCTAAGAACATAGTGATCGCAACAGCCCGTGGTGTCAGAGGAATTTCGGGGTTTCCGTGCTTTGAATAAGCCTCAACATACTTTGGTCCATACTCTGCTGTCAGAGCGTCATCAAACGCCTTGTTGGCTTCAATGTTCTTTGCAATCTTCTTTTCTTTGAAATTTTTTACATACGATAGTTTGTCACTTCCCGGAAGATGGGTGAGCAGGTCAACGACTTTCTTACCGACAGTGGGACGTGAAACCTGAAGATCCTTATTCCCGTTAGCATCCGTTTTTATCGTGATATGACTACCTGTTGGGCTCCAGACAATTCGTCTGAATTGTGCGAGAGGAATACTATTACTCATATCTTTACTCCTGTTAGGTGGTCAACTGATTTGGAATTATGTTGTTGAGTCGATCCTAAAAAAAATGATGATGGAATACCATAAAAAAATCCTTATTGCTCTTAGAACCTGTTCGAGATCTCTTGTGCTCGCCGTGTTTTGGTCAAATCATTCGTCAAAAACACGCTCAAAATGCCAATTTACTCTCTTTTATTGTATACAAAGAGTGAACTGCGCTTTTTCGCCCATTTTTTCCTCTTTTGAGCATAGCGAAAAAAATTGGCAACAGGTTTTTATATAAACTGATTAAATTTTAATTTATTGTATATCAATGGGTTAGTAAAAACCCTTCGAAGATTTTTTATCACAGATTAAAAATGTAAGGTTAAAGATACTGGCGGAAGCGCTGATTTAACTGACGCAGTTGATCAATGCGCGCGTCATAACGTGCCTGTTTCAGACTGCCTAACTTCACCAGTGTACTGGCATCACTTAATAAATCGATAGCCTGGGATAAATGACCTTGCAGAGCCAGGCTTTCTGCCCGTGCTGCCAGTACTTCATCGCGCAATCTTTGTGCCGCAGTAACCTGAGCCAACAGTTCCCAGCCATTAAGATCATCAGGATGGCTGAAAGTGTAACCATACAATAGCTTGCTAGCCACCGTAAGTTGCTTGTCCTCAAGATACGCGTTAGCCAGATTCAGTTGTAGCACGGCTTCATTATTTTCAGGGTTGATGTTTTCACGGGTTATCGCCTGTTGTAGGCGGGTAATAGCTAACGCGTTTTTATGCTGTTTTAGATCAATATCGGTGATTAAATCGAGAAACCAGATATTGTTTGGCTGTTGTGTTAACAGCGGTTGCAGTGTATTGCGAGCCTTATCGTATTTTTTAGCTTGATAAAACAAAATGGCCTGACCATATCTGGCAGCTAGCTGTTCTTCTGTGGTACCTGCACTTAGCGTATCGAGTAAATGAGTCTGTAAATTGTCCCCTTCTGCGGCGTACATGCCAAGGAGGCGTACTTTAGCAAGCAGATAGTCTTGTGAGGAAGCGACAGGATGAGCAGGCATTTGGTTAGCACGATTACGGACGTCAGATAAGCGACTGTCCGGTAAAGGGTGAGTCAGCAACATCTCAGGAGGTTTGGTAGCATAACGAGACTGATCAGCCAGTTTGCGCAAAAAATTGGGCATGGCTTGTGGATCAAAACCCGCACGCTGCAAAACCTGAATACCAATACGATCGGCTTCTTGTTCATTTAACTGAGTGAAACTGATGGTACTTTGTTGAGTACCAGCAATAGTCGAATTTAACGCTGCCATACCGGCTTGTGGATTAGCCATTGTCAGCAGAATAGACCCAAGTGCACTTGCCCAAACCAGTGGTGCTGTACTTTGTTGTTGTTCCATCGCTCGGGCTAAATGACGCTGAGTTACATGTGAGATTTCATGGGCGAGCACTGAAGCTAGCTCACTTTCATTGGCGGTATAGCGTAGCAGGGCAGAATGCAATACAACATTACCACCAAAGAAAGCAAAGGCGTTGATTCGGTTATTATTGACCAGATAAAAGTGGAAGGGAGTACGTACTGAATTAGCATGGGCAACCAGTTTATTACCTAATTTATTAACATATTGCTTTAACAGCGGATCATTTATCAGCGGAACACCGGCTCGCATTTGGCGGGCATAAAAATCTCCCATATCCAATTCTTGATTAATACTGAGCGTACCACCAGCAGCAGTGCCAATATCTGGCAAGAGATCTGACGTGTTGGCGTTGACCGGTGTTTGCCAACAGTACAGAACGCCAAGTAGTAGGGTGATCACGGTTTTACTTAATTGACGACTCATAGACGGAACGCTCCGTTCGCCTCCTGCAAGCAGGAGGCGTGGTAAGCAACTCAATTAGACTGTCTTAAATTCTACTTCTGCTTTGTGGAAACGTGCTGTAATTTTCTTACATGGCTCTGTCCCCATCAGGCTGACGACAACAATGGAGAGGCTTGCCAAAAAGAAACCAGGAATGATCTCATATAGGCCTAACCAACCAAAATGCTTCCAAATGATAACGGTCATCGCACCCACTATCATACCAATCAACGCGCCGTTACGTGTCATTCTCGGCCAAACCACAGAGATCAAAACGACAGGTCCAAATGCAGCACCAAAACCCGCCCAAGCATAGCTCACTAGACCAAGTACACGGTTATTTGGATCCGCCGCCAACGCGATAGCAATTAACGACACTAGCAATACCATGCAGCGACCCACCCAGACCAATTCTTTCTGGCTGGCAGTTTTACGGAAAAACGCTTTATACAAATCTTCTGTTATTGCACTGGAACACACCAACAACTGGCAACTCAGTGAACTCATTACTGCAGCCAAAATCGCGGATAAAACCACACCAGCCACCCATGGGTTAAACAATAATTTAGCCAGTTCAATAAATATCCGTTCCCCATTGTGCGATACATTACCTGCTAGCTCGGGGTGATCTTCAAAATAGGCGATACCAAAAAAACCGATAGCAACAGTCCCTGCCAGACACAGGATCATCCAAGTCATACTAATGCGCCTCGCGCTACGAATAGTATGATGTGTATCTGCCGCCATAAAACGTGCCAAAATATGAGGTTGACCAAAGTAGCCCAATCCCCAGCCCAGTAAAGAGATAATCGCGACCAGATTCAGACCGTTAAACATATCAATATTAGCTGGATTTTTAGCTTCTATCACCATGACTGATGCGTCAATACCACCGACAGACAGGATCACAATAACGGGTGTCAGGAGTAGAGCAAAAATAATCAAAGTGGCCTGTACAGTATCTGTCCAGCTTACCGCTAAAAAACCACCAATAAGCGTATAGGCGATGGTAGCTGCTGCCCCGACCCACAGCGCACTTTGATAACTCATGTCGAAGATGCTTTCAAACAACCGAGCGCCAGCAACAATCCCAGACGCACAATAGATAGTAAAAAAGATCAATATCACTACCGCTGATATTATCCGTAATACCTTACTTTTATCGGCAAATCGACTGGTGAAATAATCAGGCAATGTTAACGCATTATTGTTTGCTTCAGTATGGACACGTAAACGCCCTGCTACCAGCCTCCAGTTGAGATAGGCACCGATAATCAATCCAATAGCGATCCAACTTTCCGAAATACCGTGCATAAAAATGGCACCGGGTAAACCCATGAGTAACCAACCACTCATATCCGAAGCGCCAGCAGACAAGGCAGTGACGACACTACCCAAGCTGCGGCCACCTAAAATGTAGTCATCAAAATTATTCGTCGCCCTGTAAGCCATTAATCCAATGAGAATCATCCCAAAAATATAAATCGAAAAAGTCACCAGCATCGGTGTATTTGTTGTCATGCAACGTCTCCATAAGTGCGTCTTATCTATTACATCTCGCTTATCAGGCCTCTTGCGAAAGCTGAAAGCTGCCCGCGGCGTGGCGCTTGTCACCTTCATGCATGTACATTCGAGGAGTCAAGCACCGAGCGCCTTGACGTCATATCGTTTCACAAGAGGTCTATTGTGGCGTTATGTTGATTTTTCTTTGTGCTTAGCCGTATAACGGCGTTTGGCGGCACATGAAATTATTATGAAACTAATTTGTATCCTTTTATTAACATAGTGTTAATAAAGGGCCGTTTTAATTAGACTACTTGCAAAACCGTCGTTCTCACACCACGCAACAGGTTATACAGGAGGTTTATTAAAGAATTGCATAAAACTTGGTCTAGATGACATATATCCCTCCGTGAGAGCTCTAACCTTCCATCGTAAGATGAATAACACAAGAGAGAAATCAGCTATAAACCTTATAGTTAAAAATTATGACGAGTGTGATTATAGTAGCAAAATGATATGAATATTGGCTTGATATGTCAAAAATCTGACTGATCTCACAGTTCACCATTTTCTTATGTTGCCAGTTGCATAAAGTGGCAACATGCTGGATATTCGCGCCATAACAAACTATTATCCCCCCGATTTAAAGAATAACACAGAGGAGCTGAATGGCATGGGTAGTACAACAATGGGCGTGAGATTGGATGAAATCACTCATGACCGGATAAAAACAGCAGCACAAGACATTGATCGAACACCACACTGGTTAATCAAGCAGGCCATTTTAAACTATCTAGCTTGCCTGGAAGAAAACACAGTAGTGCCCGAAATAGAAACACCAGATGATCACCATGCTGCCGAAGTGCATGATGTTATGCCACAAGAACCAATATCTGCCCATCAACCCTTTTTAAATTTCGCCGAGCATGTGCTGCCACAGTCAGCGATACGTGCTGCTATCACCGCCGCCTATCGTCGCCCAGAAAGCGAAGTCATTCCAACGTTACTGAAACAAGCACGCTTGCCCGCCGATCTCGCGCAAGCGACTCATAAGCTGGCTTACGCTATCACCGAAAAATTGCGTAATAAAAAAGGGGTAAACGGTCGTTCAGGAATAGTACAAAGCTTATTGCAAGAATTTTCGTTATCTTCCCAAGAAGGCGTCGCTTTGATGTGTTTAGCCGAAGCACTATTACGCATTCCTGATAAACAGACCCGTGATGTCTTGATCCGCGATAAAATCGGCCAGGGAAATTGGCGTTCTCATCTTGGTCATAGTCCTTCCTTGTTTGTTAATGCGGCAACCTGGGGTCTATTACTTACCGGTCGCCTGGTTTCCATTGATAATGAAACCAAGCTTGCCAGCTCACTGAGCCGTATAATCAGTAAAAGTGGTGAACCACTGATCCGCAAAGCAGTAGACATGGCAATGCGTCTCATGGGCGAACAATTTGTTACCGGAGAAACCATCACCGAGGCGCTCGCTAATGCGAGAAAACGGGAAGATAAAGGTTTCCGTTATTCTTACGATATGTTGGGTGAAGCCGCATTGACAGAAGAAGATGCCCAGGCGTATCTCGTTTCTTATCAACAGGCGATTCATGCCATAGGTAAGGCCTCTCATGGTCGTGGTATTTACGAAGGACCAGGGATATCGATTAAGCTTTCTGCACTACACCCACGTTACTGCCGTGCTCAATATGAACGTGTGATAGATGAACTTTATCCCCGGTTGCTGTCATTAACATTGCAAGCCATGCAGTACGATATTGGTATTAATATTGACGCGGAAGAAGCCGAACGTTTAGAAATTTCCCTCGATTTGCTGGAAAAGCTGTGTTTCGAACCGCAATTAGTGGGTTGGAATGGTATTGGCTTTGTGATCCAGGCTTATCAAAAGCGCTGTCCATTTGCCATTGATGCGATTATTGATATGGCACAACGGAGCAATCGCCGTTTAATGATCCGTCTCGTTAAAGGTGCATATTGGGATAGCGAAATTAAACGCGCCCAGATTGACGGTCAGGAAGGTTATCCGGTCTATACCCGTAAGGTCTACACCGATGTTGCTTATCTGGCCTGTGCCCGTAAGTTACTGTCTGTACCGAATCTGATTTATCCACAATTTGCTACCCATAACGCTCACACGCTAGCGGCTGTTTATCACCTGGCTGGGCAAAATTACTATCCTGGTCAATATGAGTTCCAGTGTTTGCACGGTATGGGCGAACCACTGTATGAACAAGTGGTTGGCCAAGTTGCCGAAGGTAAACTCAACCGCCCCTGTCGAGTCTATGCCCCAGTGGGAACTCATGAAACCTTGCTAGCCTACCTGGTACGCCGCTTGTTGGAAAATGGTGCTAACACTTCTTTCGTCAATCGAATCGCTGATACCACATTAGCGTTGGACGATCTGGTTGCTGATCCTGTTAAAGCGGTGGAAGCAATGGCAGCATCAGAAGGACGATTGGGTTTACCACATCCACAAATTCCTCTACCACAAGATCTGTATGGTCAGGAGCGTCTCAATTCCAGGGGACTGGATCTGTCAAATGAACAACGCTTGGCTTCTCTGTCTACGGCCTTGAGTGCTAAGTTAGACAGTGATGACCCGCTGTGGCATTCACAGCCGATGATTGCTGCTGAATTTGATCAAGATCTTACTCAGCATCCTAAAAAACCCATTATCAATCCAGCAGAACCAAGCGACGTGGTTGGCTATGTACGTGAAGCGACTCAAGGGGAAGTTAGTCGAGCGTTAGATGCCGCCGCCGCCGCTGATTCGATCTGGTTTACAACACCTGCCTCCGAACGTGCTGTTATTCTGTCGCGAGCCGCAGAATTGATGGAAGACCAAATACAGAGTTTGATCGGTATTTTGGTACGTGAAGCCGGTAAAACCTTTGATAATGCTATCGCCGAAGTACGCGAAGCCGTCGATTTTCTGCGTTATTATGCTGCAATGGTACGTGATGATTTTTCCAATGAGAGCCATTGTCCTCTCGGATCTGTGGTCTGTATCAGCCCGTGGAATTTCCCGCTTGCCATTTTCACTGGACAGGTTGCTGCAGCCCTCGCTGCGGGTAATGCGGTGTTGGCAAAGCCTGCGGAACCCACCCCGCTAGTCGCGGCACAAGCCGTGGCGATTTTACTACAGGCCGGTATTCCTCAAAATGCCTTGCAGTTATTACCGGGTAAAGGTGAAAAGGTTGGCACGTGGCTGGTGAATGATCCACGCGTGCGCGGTGTGATGTTCACGGGTTCAACAAAAATTGCGAGTTTGCTGCAGCGTAATATTGCTGGCCGTTTGGATCCACAGGGTCGACCCACTCCGTTAATTGCCGAAACCGGTGGTCTGAATGCCATGATCGTCGATTCTTCGGCGCTAACAGAACAGGTGATCACCGATGTCGTTTCTTCTGCGTTCGACAGTGCCGGCCAGCGTTGCTCTGCTTTGCGTATTCTGTGCATTCAAGAAGATGTTGCCGAACATACCTTGCGGATGTTGCGTGGGGCAATGGCTGAATGCCGTATGGGCAATCCGGAACGTTTATCCACGGACATCGGCCCCGTCATTACTCGTGTCGCCAAAGAAGACATTGAAAGCCATATTCAGGCGATGCGTATCAAAGGGCGCAAAGTGTATCAGGCTGCACGACCCAATGCCTGTGATGAAAGAGAATGGCAGCGTGGTACCTTTATCAGGCCCACTTTAATAGAACTGGAAAATTTTGAAGAGTTGCAAAAAGAAGTTTTCGGTCCTGTATTGCATGTTGTCCGCTTCCAACGACAGGATCTTGATGCACTGGTCGATAAAATCAATGCTACAGGTTATGGTTTAACTTTAGGTATTCATACCAGAATAGATGAAACAGTTTTACGAGTCACTGAGCGTGCCAAAGTAGGTAATATCTATGTTAATCGCAATATTGTAGGTGCGGTAGTTGGGGTGCAACCTTTTGGTGGTGAAGGGTTATCTGGCACTGGGCCGAAAGCAGGTGGGCCGCTTTACTTATATCGCTTATTATCGCAGCGTCCGAAAGAGGCTTTAGTGACAACATTAGCACGCCAGGACGATCAGCAAGTACAAGACGTCAGCGGTCGTGAACCCTTGTTAGCGGCTCACCGTGCTTTAATGCAGTTCTTATCAACTCGGCAGAAAAAAGAGCAACAACAGCCAGAGTGGCTCCCGTTAGCGCAAGGTTATGCTGAATTGGCGCAGGGAGGTACTGTACGTCTATTACCTGGGCCAACCGGTGAACGTAACACCTATGCCCTGTTGCCTCGAGAGAGAGTTCTTTGTCTCGCTGATAATCAGGATGATATGCTAATTCAGCTCGCGGCTGTATTGGCGGTGGGTAGTCAGGTACTTTGGGTAGACAGTGGATTACAAAAAGAACTGTTTCGCCAGTTACCGGCAGCCGTACAATCTCACATTCGTTTTAGTCACGATTGGAAGACGAGCAATATTCTTTTTGATGCAGTTATATTCCATGGTGATACTGAGCAACTACGTACACTGTGTGAACAAATATCACAACGAGATGGGCCTATTATTTCGGTACAAGGATTCACTCGGGGAGAAACCAATATTTTGCTAGAACGTTTGTTGATTGAACATACTCTCAGTGTTAATACGGCTGCAGCAGGCGGTAACGCGAGCTTGATGACTATCAATTAATGACTTTCGCCGACCCCGGTAGTTAGTGGAATTCTATAATAGAGGCTCTTCGGGGCCTTTATATCATTATGACAGTATAGACTGAATGTAAAATTTTACACTAATATATTGATATTAAAAATATTTATTAATAAAGGCAGCTCTGCCACAGTGTTCATTGTTATATAAGACCGCTATTAGTAAAAAGAGAAAATGATATATTGTATCGCTCGTTTTTCCTCATTATTCCGATAGCGATAAACTCCCCTTTTGTATTATTCATCCTCCTTCGGTATACCTCTTTCTGACTGATTTTCTATTGATAAGCAAATTTAATCATTGCTATTTAAGTTTTATTGATCTTAAACTAAATTGGATTTGGTCATTAATAAAATGGGGTAACCGTTCGATTAACCTTGTATCTTATGTAACATATAACAGTTTTTTAGGATAGATATCGGGGAGAAAATCAAATAACACATTGAAAAAATTATTAATTTAACAATTTAAAAAGAATATCATCTGCTATCTTTTTGAACTGGAGATGTCATGATAAATGCTGATTGTTTTTTACGTGTATTGGCACAGCACAATGTGAATTTTTATAGCGGTGTTCCTAATCCGTTACTAAGTGAGTTTTGTTTTGCTGTTTACAATTATTCTAGTGAAATAATTCATCAGATTGCCTGTAATGATAAAGCTGCGATAGGCATGGCAATTGGTAGCTATCTAGCGACAGGCGATATCCCGGCCGTTTATCTGAAAAATTCAGGGCTGAGCAATATTATTAATCCGGTTTGTTCTCATGCCACCCCAGAAGTTTATGGTATACCGTTATTAATCATTATGGCTTGGCAGAGTGGATCCAATGATGTTGAGAAAAATGATACCACTGATGCTTCTCAAGATAAGGAGCTTACATTGGAGAGCCTCTCATTGTTAAAAAAATTACATATCCCCTATCAAATACTGGATGAATATGGCGATGACTGTGAAAAAAAAGTGGCATCATTATTAAGCATTGCTCATAATGAATGTAGACCTGTAGCTCTGTTGATTAAAAAAAATATTTTCTCGGTAAATCACAATAAACAACAACATATTACATCGGCTAGTGTAATTAATTAGCTGATAATTAGCGCGATGACAAAAAACAGTGCTTGCACGATAATAATACAAGGGCCGGTTGCACCATCGATATAAAAACTGATCAACGTCCCCAACACACAGGAGGTTACTGAAACCAATATCGCGATCATCAACATTTTATCGAAACTGTGGCAAAGCATAAAAGCAATAATACCGGGTGCAATTAACATGGCTATCACCAATATCACGCCGACGGCTTGCAATGAAGCAACAATCGTTAACGCTAACAAACACAATAGACCATAATGAAGCAGTTTAACGGGTAATCCTATTACCTTTGCATAGTTGGGATCAAAGCAATACACCATAAAGTCTTTACGCTTCAACAACACGAGTAAAAAAGTAAAACAAGCGATCCACAGTGTTTGCTTGAATTCAGTGAGAGTAATCCCTAATATGTTGCCAAATAAAATATGGCTGAGGTGTTGATCGGTATCGATTTGTGAAAACAGTACAATACCCAAAGCAAACATGCCAGAGAACACAATCCCCATCACGGTATCTTCCTTGACTCGGCTATTGTCCTTTAAATAACCTGTTGCCACAGCACAGAAAATACCAGAGAAAAAAGCACCGATAGCCAGTGGAATACCGAGTAGAAACGCCAACACGATACCAGGTAATACCGCATGAGAAATAGCATCGCCCATTAATGACCAGCCTTTGAGCACTAAATAGCAAGAAAGTACCGCACAAACCACGCCAGTAACGATAGCTGTCAGCATTGCCCGTTGCATAAAAGGGTAGGAAAGCGGCTCACTAATAAAACCAAGCAGGGTATGCATTAGCTATCTCCTTGAGTAATAAAAGGTTGCTTTGTGCAATAACGCTTTGACAATAACCCATGTTTAGGGGCAAAGAAAAAAGCCAGTAAGAATAGCAATGTTTGCAATGTCACTATGACACCACCTGTTGCACCATCAAGATAAAAACTTAGATAGGCACCGAATGCACTGGTAAACGCCCCAATGATGATGGCAATGATCAGCAAGCGACTAAAACGATCAGTCAGCAAATAAGCTGTCGCACCCGGAGTCACCACCATTGCAATAACGAGTATCGCACCAACCGTTTGCAAAGCAGCCACTGTACAGGCGCTTAGCAATGTAAAAAATAACAGTTTCAAACGTAATGGGGATAAACCCAGTGACAACGCATGATTTTCATCAAAAAATACGACTAACAGATCTTTCCATTTTAGGCATAGGATAATAAAAGAAACCAAAGTAATGATTTCAACTTGTAGCACGTCTGCATCAGCAATGCCCAAAATGTTGCCCAAAATAATGGATTGAACATTGACTGAAGTGGGATTAAGAGAAACGATCAACAACGAACATAAGCACCCGCTACGCCAGGTACCACCGAGTGGGAAAGCGCGTCACCCATCAACGACCAGCCTTTGAGCATCAAGTAAGCAGAGAGAAAGGCACACACGCCCCCCACAATCATGCTGACCCAGATGGCTTTAACCATGTAATTGTAATTAAAAGGTTGTAATAAGAGTTCCAACATTAGGTGTGATCCCTCTTTTTCTGGCTCTGGGTTGGCGGATCATTTTTGCTATGACCATAAAACACAGCGGGACGTTCATCATCAGTGATCACGGTGATAGAACGCGCGTCATTATCATCATGTAGTGCAGAACCAGAAAGATTGATATGACGCAGCACACCCCCAAAGGTCATCTCCAGATTTTTTTGTGTGAAAGTGGTTCCCGTAGATCCGGCGGCCAATACTCTCTGATTAATTAAAATCACATGATCACAAAATTCTGGGACGCTGCCTAAATTATGAGTGGAAACCAAAATTAGATGTCCTTCATCACGTAAAGTGCGCAGTAAATCAATAATGGCATTTTCTGTTTTGACATCGACTCCGGTAAAAGGCTCGTCGAGTAATAATACGGATCCCTGCTGTGCCAAGGCGCGCGCCAGAAATACCCTTTTTTTCTGTCCTCCGGAAAGCTCACCAATTTGGCGACAACGCAACGCCGATAAATCGACTCGTTCAATCGCCTGAGCGACAATGGCATGATCACGAGAATTAGGAATACGCAAAAAATTCATTTTACCGTAGCGTCCCATCATCACGACATCTTCGATCAGTACAGGAAAGTTCCAGTCAACTTCTTCAGTTTGCGGGACGTAAGCAATGGTATTGTGTTTCAGTGCTTCCCTTATCGGCCTATTATTAAGCGTCACCATACCGGTAGTTGGCCTGACGAGCCCCATAATACTTTTAAATAGTGTCGATTTACCACTACCGTTTACCCCCACCAAAGCACAAATGGTGCCGCCATTTAAGGTAAAACTAGCATTATGGATAGCGGTATGTCCGTTGTTATAAGTGACAGAAACATCGTCAACCACTAACTTAGGACGGATAAATGCTTCATTACTCATTGACCAAATCCTTTTGCAATAGTCTCAACAGTGGTATTAAGCAAATCAATATAAGTGGGTACTACGCCTTTCTCATTTGAGAGTGAATCAACATATAACACACCACCATACTGCGCCCCAGTTTCTTTACTGACCTGTTTTGCCGGTTTATCAGAAATAGTGCTTTCGCTAAATACCACTGGAATGTTATGAGCACGAACAGCATCGATAACCTTACGCACTTGTTGCGGCGTACCTTGCTCTTCAGCGTTAATTGGCCATAAATAAATTTCTTCAAACTTGTAATCTTTTGCCAAATAACTAAAAGCACCTTCACTGGTGACTAACCAGCGTTGTTCCTCGGGGATACGTGATAAACGCGCACGTAATGGAGCATCTAATGCAGCAATCTTAGTGGCATAAATTTTAGCATTACGATTATAGGTCTCAGCATGAGTGGGATCATGTTCCACCAGCGCTTTACGGATATTTTCAATATAAATCAGTGCATTGGATGCTGACATCCAGGCGTGAGGATTAGGGTTCTCTCGATAAGAACCTTCACGGATCGGCAAAGGATCAATACCTGCGGTAACAACAGCGGAAGGAACCTGTTTAATATTCTCGAAAAAGGGTTCAAACCAACGCTCCAGTTTCATGCCATTCCATAAAATTAAATCGGCGGATTGAGCTTTAACGATATCACGAGGTGTCGGCTGATAACCGTGAATTTCAGCCCCGGGCTTGGTAATAGATTCTACGACAGCTGCATCACCAGCAACATTCTGTGCCATATCTTGAATAATAGTGAAGGTAGTGATGACTTTAAATTTATTTTCGGCATTGGCGACACGAGTCGTGAGCAAGAAGAACAACAATAAAATTAATGAAGTAAAACCATAAAAAAAAGTCTGTCGGATAATAGGCAGATAGGGTTTTCTGTAATGAATTAACATGGTAATACTGCCTTGTTTCAAATAAAAATAATTTAGCACCACGCGCAGTAGGCTATGCAAGAAGTCTGATTTATAAATGAGTCAGCTTAACTAATTAGATAACTGATGTTAAATAATAGGCATGACATAACCCTTAGATTTTGTAGTTTTATGTAAATTTATCTTGACATACAATACTTTTTCTCACTTTACTTGGGCGCTAGAACATGAATTGTTTTCTATGCAAAGCATCCTTCACTATCAGTATATTATTGCTGCTTGTTAGCTGCCAATATCCGATAAAAACAAAGATACCTTCTCTCAATCCTCAAATACAAATTAACCAGCTTTCGGCATTAATCGCTAGCGGGATCTACATAAAAAAGAATTGTAATCGCCTGGATATTCCTGACGATACAATATTGATACAAACAGCATTACATCTAGCACAGCGACGCCATTGGGATACGCAAGTAGTCGAGTATCAGAAACTTACTGACACGAGTCAAGCGCGTTATCAAGCATTGCTCCAAGACAATACAACACACGCAAAAAAATGCGCACAGCTTAACCCACTGACTGAAAAATTTATTGCTGAAACCAAACGCCATAATAGACTTTTTGCAAAACCATAGTACTCGCCGTGTTTTGGTCAAATCATTCATCAAAAACGCGCTCAAAATGCTCATTAACTTCCTTTTGTTGTATGCAAAGGGTAAACCGCGCTTTTTCGCCCATTTTTTCCTCTTTTGAGCACAGTGAAAAAGATTTAGAGCAGGCGCTAAAAGTTATCTTCTTGTTCTTTGATATCTTGTGCGGGCAAGCTGTAACTGGCCAGGATAGCGGTGAGGACAACAAATAAGTGACCTTCAGAAAAATCAAGTAAAAATGAATTGAAAAAGTGGCCTACCACGTAACTACTGAATAATGCGATAAAAAGATTTCTGACCATAGTAGCTTGCTGCCAAGCGGCACAAAAAAAACATAGCATCCAGCCAAGAAAAAGAGCTAACCCTACTAACCCTGACTGAACGGTTTGTATTAAGTATTCATTATGTGGGTTATTAACACTGTAGCCTTCTGCAGGGATAGAATAAAAAAAACTTCCCGCACCATGACCAAATAGGGGAGCTTGCTTTATTAGCTGCAAAGATCTTAATGCAAATACGGTACGCAGCCCCATGGAACTATAACAAGAAGTACTCGAATTTTTATCCGTTGCTGTCATACATCTCTGGATCTCTTCTATACCTATTTTCACTCGATCACTGGCGTTATTAGGCACCATCACGAGAATACAACCTAAAACGAGTGCACCCATTGCTGTCCCCAACTTCTGACGGGGGGATAACGACAAAAACATCCAGATAATAAAAGCAACTATCAAGGCGGCATAACCCGTTCGACCCTCGACCATAAAGAACACATTATAGATTGCTATACATACCAGAAGAGCATAACCACAACGTTTTATACCCTGATGGGTAAAAGCTTGTGCTAACCAGATAACTGCAGCTAAGGCCATAAAAAAATTTTGCGTAATGTGTAGCTTAAAAACGGTGGCATTGCTTGGAGAGCCACTACCTAAAGGAAGGTGAAAAATAGCTATCAGTAAACTAGCAACCAGTATGACAACATTAGCCAGTAAAAAACCTTTAATAAAATAGGTGATTAAAGAACGGGAAAGCAAGAAAAACAGTGCCAACGGCATGACATATAATAATTTTTTATACTTATTAACCATTTCCGAGCCATATGGATTTTGCTGGCTTAGCAGAGAAAATGCTAGCAGTAAAAACATGATGGCAGGCAGCCAAATCAGCGGATGTTGCGCTAACACTTTCATGTGGTGGCTATTAGATTTTAACAACACGCAGATCAATGCTAGAACAAGGGCAAAATTCACTAAAAAAGTGGAGGTAGGCAATGCAAGCCCTAATAAAAATGCTGCCATACAAGGCAGCATACCGAGATACCGAGTAGCAGCAGAATGGCAGTTGGTAAAGAAAGTGAAAGAGGTCATTCTTGTAACTCCAGCGACAGGACTACATGCCAAGCAAGCGGGTAAGGTGTTCCTTGAACATCGAACATCAATGTAAGCGCTGCGGCAACGATGAACATTGTACGCGATCGAATTCCGATTCAAGCTTATCAAAACGTTTTGTCGTTTCTTGTTTGAAATCAGTCAGTGATTCTTCTGCCTGCTCAAAGCGTTTATCTACTTGCTCGAAACGTACATCCATATCTCTGCGCACGCTGATTATTTGAGCATCAGTTTTTTCTGAGAACCTGTTCGAAATCTTTTGTGCTCGCCGTGTTTTAGTCAAGTAATTCGTCAAAAACGCACTCAACATGCTCATTTACTCTCTGTAAACTGCGCTTTTTCGCGCGTTTTTTCCTCGTCTGAGCGTCGCTCAAGAAGATTTGGAACAAGTTCTGAAACCTGCCTCCATATCTTTACGGACTGCGGCTATCTGTAAGTCAATTTTTTCGAGCCGAAAGCCAATATCATTATGTAAATCATTCAGATCACGCTTGGTCGTAACGTCTACCACTTCGTGAGATTGACACACAACGGAAAAAATTGCCCTAGCCTACTTTACAGACAAACCGGCTGTTTCAAGTATTTCGACAAATTCTTGCGTATAAAACGCCACCAATGCTATCTATACCGAATGAATTTCGAGTTACGGCAGGGCGGCAATCAATCGAATCCCAGGAGTGTACAGGTGGTACATGACTGGGATGAGTACGAGCCGCCAACGCCGCCGCAACTTGAAAGGCGAAGGGTATATACGTTATTTTAAGAATATCTTTAACTAGCATAAAGGTACTGAATCTTTACGTTATATGCAACTCCCGTCCGATAAACAAAGAAAATTCATCTGCTTTGGATTTCCTTCTACGTTGCCTTTTTTTACATCGATAATAATAACCACTTCGCTTAACGCCAAAATGTCACACAACTCCATTCGTGGATAATTCTCACCTCATTCATCAATCATATCTTACCGATTGCAGGAGTCAGACATATCGATCACCGAGACCTTAGAACCTGTTCCAAATCTTCTTGAACGACGCTCAGACGAGGAAAAAACGCGCGAAAAAGCGCAGTTTACAGAGAGTAAATGAGCATGTTGAGTGCGTTTTTGACGAATTACTTGACCAAAACACGGCGAGCACAAAAGATTTCGAACAAGTTCCTAAACCTAATGTAAACGAGTAGTCTGTCAAATCAAATTCTTATGTAATTGTAAGAGCAGACGATCCATACAACGATAGCTCAGCGCCTCTGCAAGATGATTTTTTTGAATATCATCTTGCTGTGCTAGATCAGCCAGCGTTCGCGCCACTTTTAAAATACGATGCCAAGCACGTACCGAAAGACCAAGGGTAAGTAGTGCGTGCTCGAGGAACTTGGCATCTTGTGGTGTCACACGACAAAACAGCGCAACTTCTCGACTCGTAAGCTGTGCATTTATTTTACCCGCTCGATCTAATTGACACTGTCTAGCCTGTAGTACACGCTGCTTGACTGTAATACTACTTTCCCCTTGATTTTTCTGCATTTGTAATAGACCGGCAGGCAATAGAGGAACTTCTATCGACAGATCAAATCTGTCTAAAAAAGGGCCAGAAATTTTTGATAAATAACGCAAAATCTGTTGTGGTTGTGCACGATGATGAACACCCTGATAATGACCGCTTGGGCTCGGATTCATAGCGGCGATGAGCTGTACTTTAGCAGGGAAACAGACCTTAGCCGTTGCCCGGGAGATGATAATCTCACCCGCTTCGAGTGGCTCACGCAATGCATCTAGCACTCGGCGTTCAAATTCAGGTAATTCATCAAGAAACAACACCCCGTTATGTGTCAGTGAAATTTCTCCTGGACGAGGCAAAGAGCCTCCTCCAACCAGTGCAGCTAAAGATGCACTATGATGTGGTGCTCGAAAAGGGCGCTTGTGCCACCGTGTTAAGTGATCATGAATGTGTAACAAACCAGTAATAGAGGCCGTCTCTAGTGCTTCTTCGTTGGTTAACGGTGGTAAAAGACTAGTAAGCCGGCTAGCCAACATTGTTTTTCCAGTGCCTGGGGGACCTAAAAGTAACAGGTTATGTCCGCCGGCAGCAGCAATTTCAAGTGCGCGTTTGGCCTGATACTGACCAATGACGTCTTGTAAATCAGCATGAGTATCCTGTCGATCTTCCAGTTCACTAATATTGCTTACCATCGGTCGCAGGTTTTTCTTCCCCTGTAAAAATCCACAGACCTCTAATAAATGTTCCAAGGCGAAGATATTTCCTTCGGGGATCAACGCCATTTCAGCACCATTGGCGACGGGTAGTATCAGCTGTCGCCCATTTTTCACACACGCAAGGGCTGTCGGTATGGTGCCATTAACGCAACGTAATGCTCCAGAAAGTGCTAACTCTCCAATAAATTCATAGTGGCATAATGTGTCGTTTGGGATCTGTTCTGAAGCCGCCAGTATTGCTATAGCGATAGGCAGATCATAACGCCCCCCTCTTTGGGTAGATCCGCCGGTGCCAGGCTGACAGTAATACGTTTACAGGGAAAGGAAAAACCGCTGTTAATAAGAGCACTACGCACCCGATCACGTGCTTCCTTTACTGTGGTCTCAGCCAACCCAACTAAAGCGAAGCTGGGTAACCCGTTACTAATATGTACTTCGACGGTAACCAGAGGAGCCTGTATCCCGAGGGTCGCACGGGTGTAAATAATCGCCAATGACATAATGCTCTCCCTTGTATAGCTGCGCAATTTAATTTTGATTGCCTAACGGATACATGGAGGAATAAATATACGGAGTGACTCATATTTGTGTGCTAATCAAAATTAAATCGTACAGCCATATACGCTCTATTCTGCCTCATCGCTACTTTTTGCGGACAAAAAGATAATGAGATTACGTGATGAATCGAAAAGTATTAATGTAACATCAGAAAACAGCTAAAAAAATGCGAGATACCACACAAAATATGATGATTTTTCGTAGGTACCCAAGAACCTGTCTCTTCACAGTCGTTGTGAACATACAGACCAACGGCGACTCTAACCGGATACTACAGCTAGCGACTCACAACACGATCGGTTAACATCCAACATCCTTTAATTACCTCATGGTTAAGTAATCCTTTTATGGTTCAAGTCGCGAAAAAAATACTGGTGACGTGCGCACTACCCTACGCTAACGGTTCTATTCATCTCGGTCATATGCTCGAGCACATCCAAGCAGATATCTGGGTTCGTTACCAGCGAATGCGTGGTCACCACGTTTATTTTATCTGTGCTGATGATGCCCACGGCACACCTATCATGTTGAAAGCACAGCAGTTGGGTGTAACGCCGGAACAAATGATTGCTGAAATCAACCAAGAACACCAACAGGATTTTGCCGGATTTGCCATCAGTTATGACAATTATCACTCCACGCATAGCGAGGAAAGTCGGGAGTTATCAAGCCTGATTTATCGCCGTCTGAAAGATAACGGTTATATCAAGAATCGTACTATCTCACAGTTATACGATGCGCAAGAAGGCATGTTCCTGCCTGATCGCTTTGTAAAAGGGACCTGCCCAAAATGTAAATCGCCAAATCAGTATGGTGATAATTGCGAGAGTTGTGGCGCCACTTACAACCCGACTGAGCTGATCGATCCAAAATCCGTTGTTTCCGATACAGTACCAATCATGCGTGAATCTGAACATTTTTTCTTCGATTTGCCTGCTTTCAGTGACATGCTACAAGCTTGGATTCGTTCTGGTACGTTACAGGAACAAGTCGCCAATAAAATGCAAGAGTGGTTTGAATCTGGTCTGCAGCAGTGGGATATAACTCGTGACGCACCCTATTTTGGTTTTGAAGTGCCAGATACACCGGGTAAATATTTCTACGTTTGGTTAGATGCACCCATCGGTTATATGAGCGCATTTAAAAACCTCTGTGATAAGCGCCATGATCTGGATTTTGATGAGTTCTGGCATGAAGACTCAACCACTGATTTATATCACTTTATCGGCAAAGACATTGTTTATTTCCATAGTTTATTTTGGCCGGCAATGTTACAAGGCAGTCGTTTCCGTAAGCCGACTAACCTGTTTGTGCATGGTTATGTCACGGTTAATGGCGAAAAAATGTCCAAATCCCGAGGTACTTTTATTAAAGCCAGTACCTATCTAGCTTATTTAGATGCTGATTGTCTACGTTATTACTATGCGGCGAAGTTATCTTCCTCTATTGAGGATATTGATCTAAATCTAGAAGATTTCGTGCAACGAGTTAATACAGATGTCGTCAATAAAGTAGTCAATTTAGCTGCACGTAATGCCAGTTTTATCAATAAAACATTTGCTGGCAAATTAGCCGATCATCTGGCTGAGCCTAATCTATATAAAACTTTTATAAATTCATCTTTAATTATTGCAGAAGCATATAATAGCCGAGAAAATGGTAAAGCTATACGTAAGATTATGGAACTGGCTGATTCGGCTAATCGTTACGTAGACAAGCAGGCTCCTTGGGTGATTGCAAAAGAGGCCGATCGTGCTAGCGAGCTACAAGCCGTCTGTTCAATGGGGATCAACCTGTTTCGCATATTGATGACTTATCTTAAACCGGTCATGCCAGCCTTAATAACACGCAGTGAAGCCTTTTTAAATATTGAATTGACTTGGAATAATATAGAAAAGCCACTATTAAACCATAAAATTAATGGTTTCCACGCACTGTTTAACCGTATCGATTTAGATAAAATTGACCAACTGGTTAGTGCATCGAAAGAAAACCTCAAAAAATGAGATGATCGGGAGGTTTCACAATAGACTTCTTGCAAAACCGTCATTTGTTATGTGAAGTCAAGGCATCAGAGCACAGCAACCCTCGTTAACATGCGATACATGAGGATTGCGAGCACCGCGTAACGCCGAATTCACGCCACGTAGTAGGTTATGCAAGAAGTCTAATAAATCTATTCTTTCATTTACTTGATCGCTGTGGAACGCAGCGATCCAATAACCTCTGAGAGTCAAGCTGATGGTACATGAATACGACAGTAAACGCCCGCTATACATTCCCTACGCCGGCTCGATCCTACTGGAATTTCCGTTGTTGAATAAAGGCAGTGCCTTTACCGAAGATGAGCGCAATCATTTTAATCTTCATGGTTTGCTTCCCGAAAAAGTAGAAACGATCGAAGAACAAGTTGCACGTGCTTATCAGCAATATCAAGAATTTAAAAACGACGATGATAAGCATATCTATTTACGGAATATTCAGGACACTAACGAAACACTCTTTTATCGCCTATTGAATGCTCACCTCAGTGAGATGATGCCGATTATCTATACTCCGACTGTTGGTAAAGCCTGCCAAAATTTTTCGGCTATCTATAGACGCGCACGTGGGTTGTTTATCTCTTATCCAAATCGTGATCGTATTGATGATATGTTACAAAATGCGACGAAACAAAAGGTTAAGGTGATAGTCGTCACTGACGGCGAGCGTATTCTTGGCTTGGGTGACCAAGGAATCGGTGGCATGGGGATCCCTATCGGCAAACTTTCGCTCTATACTGCCTGCGCAGGTATAAGCCCTGCTTACACTTTGCCGGTAGTGCTCGATGTTGGCACTAACAATCAAGATTGTTTACAAGATCCACTGTATATGGGCTGGAAACATCCGCGTATTCGTGGTGATGAATATAATGCTTTTGTTGATGCGTTTATTCAGGCAGTAAAACGCCGCTGGCCTAAAGTATTGTTACAGTTTGAAGATTTTGCCCAAGAGAACGCTACCCCTCTATTAAATAGCTATCGTGATAAACTATGCTGCTTTAACGATGATATTCAGGGCACAGCTGCAGTCACTCTTGGTAGCCTGATTGCTGCGAGTCAGGCAGTGGGTATCAGATTGTGCGATCAAACTGTCACTTTCCTCGGTGCGGGCTCCGCAGGTTGTGGTATTGCTGAACAGATTGTCGCACAGATGGTATTAGAAGGCTTAAGTGAAATGAAAGCGCGTGCACGTGTCTTCATGGTAGACCACGCAGGCTTATTGACGGACAAGCTGTCTGATGTGCGGGATTTTCAACGTAAACTGGTACAAAAAAGCGATAATTTACACGGCTGGGGCCCGCAAACCGAAACTATTTCTTTATTAGATGTGGTACGCCACGCTAAACCTACCGTATTGATTGGTGTCTCCGGTCAGCCGGGGTTATTTAACGAAGAACTTATCCGCGAGATGTACCGTCATTGTCAACACCCTATCATTATGCCGCTATCCAACCCAACCTCTCGTATCGAAGCTCGACCTGAAGATATTATTACCTGGACAGAGGGTAACGCACTCGTTGCCACCGGTAGCCCATTCCCTCCAGTCTACTATAAAGGACAGATTTATCCTGTTGCTCAATGTAATAATGCTTATATTTTTCCAGGAATTGGGCTTGGTGTACTGGCATCAAAAGCGAGCAAAATTACTGATGGCATGTTAATGGCTGCCAGCCGTGCTTTAGCTCAGTGTTCACCATTGGCGAGCACAGGAGAAGGGGCACTACTACCAAACATTGATAATATTCAGGAAGTATCAAAACATATTGCACTAGAAGTAGCTAAAGTAGCACAATCAGAAGGCGTTGCGACAATAAACGCACCAGAAGCTTTGACCGAATCTATCAAAGGCAACTGCTGGCAAGCACAATACCGTACATACAAACGGACATCATTTTGATAACATCAGGATCATACACATCACTCGCTACGGTTTTGAAAGAGGTCTAATACACGAAGGCTTATAATGTGGAAACGCTTAATAATTAGTCTGCTAGTCATGATTGGGTTTTTAACGGTATTGGCGATTGTGTTTGACCGTTGGATAAGCTGGAAAACAGCGCCTTATATCTACGAAGAAGTACAACTACTACCACATCGAGAGGTGGGTGTAGTATTGGGCACCGCAAAATATTACCGCATCGGAGTGATTAACCAATTTTACCGGTATCGTATGCAAGGGGCGTTAAATGCTTACAACAGTGGGAAAGTAAGCTACTTACTGCTCAGCGGTGATAACGCACAAAAAAACTACAACGAACCACGAACCATGCGTCGTGATCTCATCAAAGCTGGGGTTGCCCCAGCCGATATCGTACTGGATTATGCCGGATTTCGGACATTAGATTCTATTGTGCGAACACACAAAGTATTTGATACTAATGATTTTATTATTATTACACAGCGTTTTCATTGCGAACGAGCGCTATTTATTGCGCTTCATATGGGTATTCAAGCGCAATGTTATGCTACCCCTTCCCCTAAAAACCTGCTTTCAGTCAGGGTGCGTGAAACGTTTGCCCGTCTGGCTACCTTTACTGATCTCTATATTTTCAAGCGAGAGCCACGTTTTCTCGGCCCAACCATCCCAATACCGACAGTACATATTATTCCCAGTGACGCTCAAGGATATCCAGCAGTATCTCCTGAGCAATTAGTCGAATTAGAGAATGAATTGGCAGCAGAAAAGCAAAAAAATCATTAGATTTCTTGCAAAACCGTAGTTCGTTATACGAAACAAAAGCACCTGGAACACAGCAAGCAAAATGTAGATGCAGTGCAAAAATGATTTCAATCAGCGGAGGGGGTGAACTACATCACCAATCACTGACTGTCGATTTTCCTACATCCTTTAGAAGGCGCACCAACGCTATTAACTAATAATCGCAGTAAACAGCCAGCCACTTTAACAAGTAGGTGAATCCAGAAGGGGGGTATTTGGAAAGACCTTTATTTTGTATTTTTTTCTCTCAACCCATACTGCAACATCGAATTTTAATTTGGCAACATCAACACCCACTTATAGCAGGCGCCGTATAAGTTGATTATAAAAATTAGCAATAACATATTGATATTAAATAATATTTATTAACAAAAGTGATCACGTTACATGGCGCCTGCTATATGATTTATTGGGATCGACAGAAGGTGTTGACAGTAATTTAAACCTGTTAATTTCACCTCTACTCCCTGTCGATCGTTCAATAAAATTTTAGCTCAGTTTAGTTGGGTATTTCTTTTTGCGTAGGTCGCTAATAACGATTAAGGCTGCATTTTTTCGTCATATAACCACTGTGCCGCTTGTTTTGCGAAATAGGTTAGCACGCCATCCGCACCGGCGCGTTTAAAACATAGCAATGATTCCATGATAGTTGGTTTCTCCTGCAACCAATGGTTTGCAATTGCTGCCTTATGCATGGCATATTCCCCGGAAACTTGGTAGGCAAACGTTGGCACTTTAAAGGTATCTTTAACGCGTCGCACTACATCCAGATAAGGCATACCCGGTTTAACCATCACCATATCGGCACCTTCTTGCAGATCCTGAGCGATTTCATGCAATGCTTCGTCGCTGTTAGCAGGATCCATCTGATAGGTTCTTTTATCCCCAGCTTGTAGATTCTTACTTGAACCAATAGCATCGCGAAAAGGACCATAATAACAGGAAGCATATTTCGCTGAATACGCCATAATCTGCATATTAACCCAATTTTGAGCTTCTAATTGGTTACGAATAGCAGCAATACGCCCATCCATCATATCACTGGGCGCCACAATATCGGCTCCGGCCTCAGCATGAGAAAGTGCCTGAAGTACCAGTATTTTTTTACTTTCGTCATTTACTACATAGTCATGCTTATCAATCACGCCATCTTGACCATGAGTTGTATAGGGATCCAGCGCCACATCAGTTAAAATTCCTAACTCCGGGAACGCTTTTTTAAGTTCACGAATAGTGCGTTGTATTAATCCTCTTGGATTATAAGCTTCTTTCGCTTCTAGAGATTTCAGATTCGTTTCAATCATTGGAAAGAGAGCAATAATAGGAACATCCAATCTGGCAATAGTTTCCGCTTCTTTTAACAGTCGATCGATGGTCATGCGCGATACATCCGGCATAGAAGAAACGGCTTGTTGGCGATTAACACCTTCCATGACAAAGACTGGATAAATAAGGTCATTTACCGTCAGTTGATTTTCAGCCATCAAACGACGGCTAAAATCATAACGCCGTATACGTCGCATACGGCGGCCAGGAAAAAGGCCAGGGAATACATCACTCATTTTTCTCTCCCCACTTATTAAACTCGGCAAGTAGCGTTATCAGTCAGAATTTACGCAAGCTTTAACCTGCTGTAGTAGCTCAAACTCGACCTGAAAATTACTGGTTATATATACAGTTTCCTGTCAGATTAGATCTGGATCAAGTTCTTTTCTACCCAGACCTGTTTTCCATCATGAAGTGTGTCCATCGGCGTACATAATGACTTCCAAAACATGTTGGCAAAATTTCAATGGATAAACCATGCTTGCATGGTACATCAATTTATGTAATTAAGAGACTTAATTTTGATTAGCACACAAATATTAGCCACTCCGTAGATTTGCTCCTCAATGTATCCGTTAGGCGATCAAAATTAAATTGCGCATCTATAGCGAAGAAAGAAAAGAAAGTGATATAGCTATGCGTTTTAATTTTAATTACAACGTAAAAAAATAATCCAAACGAGCTAAAGATGAGTTATAGCAGGGGCCGTATAATTTGATTATGAAAATTAGAAATAACATATTGATATTAATTAATATTTATTAACAAAAGTGATCACGTTACATGGCACCTGCTATATTCAGTTGATTTTCGGCGTAAAGTCCTCAGTGTTCGAGAGCAGGAAAAATCGTTGGTTTATCTTGACGAAAGCGGTTTTGCAAAAAATATGCCACGAACTCACGGGTATGCGACACGAGGTCAACGCTGTTTTGGCGTTCAAGTATGACGGCGAGTTGCTTCAATGACTGCACTCACATTTACATCTATCAAATAGACTATAAAATCATCAGGATGAATCGCTTTTAAGCTGTATCTTAGAATTCTTTATTTGGAAAATCTCTAAGATTAAAAGTCACGATAGCATCTGCATCAGTTTGGACGGCTGCGGAGACAACATGACGATCATCTTTGCCTGGTAAATGTATTCGTCAAAAAATGAATCGTTCATTAATTAATGCCTATTATCCATTTCCCAATAATTATCGGAAAATGTCAGTAATATTTGAGACAATATTTTATGCGTGAAAGAGAAGAGGTTTATAGAAATTAACGTAAACGCCTGATGATAACGTTATGTTTTTATTATTTCATGTTCTTACTGTTTAATTCGCAGGTTTTTAGATAGTGTCGTCATGAAATATTGAGCCATAGAGCAATGCATAGTATTTGTACAGCAGCCAAAAACGAGGTGTTATTCTTTGCATAACGCGTGGCAATACCCTGCCGGTGCCTGAGATGTAGAAAAGCATTCTCCACAAGATGTCGATGTTTGTAGAGGTCCTTGCCATATTCACGTCGCATCTTCCGATTCTTTTTGGGCGGGATAACCACTTCCATACCGACTTATTTTGCTTGTTTAATCACGTTATTACTGTCAGAGCCCTTGTCAGCCAACAGATATTCCGCTGTCATGCCCTCAATTAAATCCATAGCCTTCGTGCAATCTGCTTCGATACCTGTAACCGCTCTGACCGGCATACCATGCGCATCCATGGCCAAGTGTATCTTACTGTTGAGCCCCCTTTTGTGCGCCCCCTATCTTGATTGCCTCCTTTTGCGCCTGCTGCGTGAGGGTGAACTTGACTATGAGTGACATCGAGCATCAGCCATTCAAACACGAGTTTCGCACTGTACTAAATGATGGTAAAAGGAGAGTAGGAAAAAAGATAAGAATGGTAATGAGATGTCAGACTATCCCTGTACGAAAGACCTTTATAAAGCATTTTTACAAGCGAGTAGTGTCAGATATTCTGGTCTAGCGTTGTCAGAAGTGAGCCCGTCGAGGGTATCGCATGATAGCGTAAGCCGGTGGTTAAAGAGCCGGTGTTTTCGTCCCAAAGAGTTGTGGCAACTTGTCGCCCCCTCGATAGACCGGGAAGCACCTTGTTTTCTGATTGCGGATGATAGAGTGCTAGCCAAAAAACGGAGTAAGAAGATAGAGCGAGTTCATTATCACTATTCTGGTAATGAACATGATGTGATAGCCGGTATTGGTTTGGTTAATCTGTTGTGGCAGGGTCTTGAAAAGGGAGAGTCAGTGCCTATTGACTACCGAATTGACGACAAAGAGACCGACGGAAAAACAAAAAACTCGCATTTTTGCGACATGCTCAAACTGGCAAAAGCGAGGGGTATAGCCCCTGAAGCGGTGGTAATGGATGCGTGGTATTCGGTATTCAAGTTTAGATAATCTCAACGCCATTCGTTCTCCTGGCTGGATTGGGGTCACCACCTTGAGAAAGAACCGGATAGTTAATCGCAACGTCACATTAGCCTCACTTGATATTCCAGAAGAAGGGCTTTCAGTACACCTGCGGGGCGATGGTTGGGTGACAGTCTTCAAGTTTGTGACCAAACACGGTCGCATTGATTATGTTGCAACGAATAAAGAGAACCCCACCCGGGAACAGATGAAGGCTGTCACCGAGGCCCGTTGGTCTGTTGAAGTTTATCATCGGGAAATCAAACAAACTTGTGGTATATACCCGTGATCAATGAAGATGCTTGATTTTGAAGTCGATAAGGATCATGCTCATAGCCATGAAAATAGAGCTGACTGCTGACCAGAAAATTACCCTCGAAGCCCAACATCGTCAAAGCCATGACCGCCGTGTCTGTGACAGGATCCGGTGTGTTTTGTTGTCCGCAGACGGCTGGACTCCCCCTATGATTGCTCACTCACAGCTCATTAATGAAACCACGGTGCGGCGCCACCTTACAGACTATCATAAACTCAACAAGCTCAAGCCTGAAAATGGCGGCTCCGATGGCTATCTCAATGCGGAACAGACCACGTCGCTGGTTGAACATCTCACCCAGCCGCTCTACCACCACAATCACCAAATTGTGGCGTATATCGCTGGACGCTGGAACATCACCTTTACCGTATCAGGTCTGTATAAAGGGTTGAAGCAGCATGGCTTTAGCTATAAAAAGCCGAAAGGTGTTCCGCATAAATTTGCCGTTGAGAAACAGCAGCAATTTATAAAGACCTACAGCGAATTGAAAGACGCCGCGGGTAATGACCCCATACTGTTTATTGATGCCGTTCATCCGACACAAGCCGCAAAAATAAGCTACGGCTGGATACGAAAAGGCCAGGATAAAACGATAGAGACCACCGGGAGCAGAACGCGGTTGAATATCATGGGAGCCTTGAACATCCAGAATGTGGCTAACCCCATAATCCGTGATGATGAGACGATTAACAGCGAAAATGTGGTTCACTTCCTGTCTGCCATTCGCGCGCATTATCCCATCACGACAACGGCACATGTGATCCTCGAGGGTGCAGGCTATCACCGTTCACAGCTTGTGCAAGACGCCGCGCTTACGTTGAATATCCAGCTTCATTACCTTCCGCCGTATAGCCCGAATCTAAACCCGATAGAGCGATTGTGGAAGGTGATGAATGAGCAAACACGAAACAATAGATATTACCCATCTAAACAGAGTTTTAAGAACGATATCTTAAACTTCTTTGAGGTGAAGCTACCACAAATGGCAAGTTCTCTGGTATCTCGCTTAAACGATAATTGCCAGGCGCTAAATCCTGCATCTTGATTTCACTTGGGTATAGAACGCTGTCAGGCCCGCACGGGCCGGGCGCAAAGAAATCATATTTTTCTAGCCATGGCTGCCTGGTTTGAACAACATAAACGCCGTCTGTCCGAAAAAATAACCCTTTACCAACAAAATTGGGCTGTCATTAAAAACGCTATTACTACACACATCAGAGTACTATTGGCTGCACCAGGTTAGATTCGTGCGAAACTCGTGTTCTGGCTTGCTCGCGGGCATTTTCCTGCTCTTCGGCCGAAATGACCCCAAGACGGGTTTGAGTGTTTTAGTGTAAGCCCAGCCATGAATCCTGTTTACCCATACGGGATCCGGGGGTTTTTGCGTAGATCAGCGACAGTCATCTTACTGATCTTGATTTGGTTAATCTGGGTTTTGATCATATTTTTTATGCTCTATTGCTGTATCTTTTACTTATCGGTGATTAAATTTTATCATTTATAAGCAAAATTTATGCCAAAATTTATGACAATAATATATGCATAAATCATGCCAATTTTATTGTATGCCATTTAATAAAGGTGTTACCTTGAAACTCACGCAAACTCCACCAGCAATGACCCAAAAAATTAAAAATATTTATTTAACATATCTTCCATAAGCGTTTATTTCCTCTTTGCTCTACCGCTCTGTTTTTGACATACAAACAATATCTTTTGATAAGATTTTTAAAGCGCTCGCTGGATGCCAAGAATTCAGGCAAATCTGTACTGCCGATGAATGGCGTAAAAATGAAAAATGATTCAGGTGGAATTGGATGATTGGTAGAGTCAATAGTAAAGGAGCGAGGTACATCAGGAAACACGAACATGAAAACAGTAACGGGTTATGGGAGTGAGTGGGTCAGGGAAGAATTTCATCAAATTGATTTCTGAGATAAACGCCTCATATAGTATCGTCATGAAATTTTGAGCCGTAGAGCAAGGCATCGTATTTGTACAGCAGCGACAAAACGGCGGCTTTATCACGACGATTTTGAATAGGTTTTCAAAACTTATACGAAATTCTTCGTGCCAAATAATAACTTGTATTTTAAGCCTTTTTTCTATCTCTGGCATTTAACAGTTCAGTTAATAACCTGGCATAATGTTCTTTTTTCTCTTCAAGCGTTTTGATTAATTGTTCTTGTTCGCTTTCTGGAAGGCCAGAAAATAAATCAAGCAATATTGTTTCTTTGGAAGTGAGTTGTTCTTTCTCCCTGGTTACTTCTGCTGTCGGCGTCTCTGCTAAAGAGGAATCGCCTCGTAACACCCAGGAAGCCTCACAATCGAGCGCTTCCGCGAGAGAAAATAAGCGATCGCCGCGTGGAGAGGTGTCGCCACGTTCCCATTGTGAAATCGTAACATGCGCTACGCCTACCCTTTTCGCTAACTCTTTTTGAGTTAATTTCAGTTTTAGGCGTCTGCTTTTAATTCGTTGACCAGAACTTTCCATAATCAGGTTATCTTAAACTCCCTTGACTTAAGTTTCTCTAATTGTCATTATTTAGTTAAACTTAAATTTGTCGCATCCCCAGGTTGCTGATTATCGCTACCGAGCACTTAACGTCCCTTGAATTAAGAGGATGTTACCACACTCAGTCTCAGCAGATAAGAGAAGTACGGTGTTTACTTTTCCCAGTTTATGCGACGATTTTACTGGAACTTCTAATAAAAAAGGCAAATTAAGATGACCGAGTCAGATCTCGCCACAAAAATAAGTCTATTTTTCATCCAAAATCACAGCCTGCTAAAAACGACTACTGAAGAAAAGCTGGTTACGGCCCTTGTAGACTATCTCGCTAGCAGTGCTGAACGCTTTACCAAACCTGTTCCAAGAATGGAAAACCCAAAAAAAGAAATGGAAAAGTTGAGCGGTCTTCTCTATTTGCTTGAAAAATCTAAATACTCTAACTTTTATCAACGTAATCTCGTGCGTTCCATCACAAGACGTATTGCCACTATTTCAGTACCTGTGCCGGAAGAAATGCATTTTATGTCTTTAGTCAAACTGGAGGCGGTGCAGCTTGACTACATTAATCTTTGGGCACAGCAAAACGCCAGTAATTACAAGATAAATATTTGGATGGATTCGGGCACCCTGTTAGCGGGGGAGCTCGCCGAGCGCCTACAGGAAGTGGCGATTAAACATTCGTTGAATGCAGAATATAGAAGTAATGAGGCCTTCAAAACCCACTTGATGGAGTGGCAAAGCCGGGCTTATAAGAGCATTGTGGCAAAGATGTCACTGATTGATTCCAGTAAGAAAGGCAATCAAAAATTTTCTTTTGATCAAGCAGTAAGCTTCTTTTTGGAAGATAACGGGTTAGCAAAACCCGGTGAGTTGGAAAAAATTCGCCGAGCCAACGCGGAAAGTTTTCATATCAGTGTTGAAAAACTGAAAAAGAGCATACCTCATCGTGATAGGAAAAACATTAATCTGATTGATTTTTACTCGATGCGTGATCAACCTCATTATTTGCTTTATATCAGAGAACTCGCTTCAAGGGGTAACCTGCTTGCTGCAACCGATATCAGTCGTCTCATGCTTTTGCAGGAACATGGTGGCCTCTACCTTGATACCGATGTGCTACCCACGTTTAATAAGTGGCTATTTTCTTTAGTGACTAAATTCGATTCCGCCGGTACAACAGATACGCGTAATCATGAAGTCATTATGCGCGTTATTTTAGATGAGTTGACCGAACGCGGTAAAATGCCTGGGCGTGCTGCGGTTATTGCCAGTGAAAATCACGGGGGGTATCTTGATCCGCTGCAGGACAGAAGCCCTCATGAGATACGACGTATCAGGAAGTGGGTGCAACTCGTTCTGGATCGAGGAGATTCACCCTTTTTGCCACTGAACAAGCTAACTGTCGATCCACTTTTTCAGTACAGTTACGCCAATGGGAATAACAAGGCAGTAGTAGCGAAGAAAGATAGCTTTTTCATCAACGAACTATTAACCAATTTGCAGCAAATACATGAGGTAATGGACAAACATCATGTTGGCGAGCTTGATTACCCGATCCCGCAAGAAACCCTCAACACGATGACCACAGAACTCAAAGCCAAAGGGCTGCTGATCCATGCTGATACGCTGTTTTGTTACCGTTCAGAAGGTGCCATCACAGCAAGTATCCCGGGTACAGACCAGGTTGCAGGCGTTTCCACCTACCATCATGCTTATTCTTCCTTGTTACATAATCAGGATATTGCATCAGATAGCAAAAGATCATTGTCGAGAAAAATTTTCTTTCCTTTTAAGCGTGCTTTTTTCTTGACCGAAGAAGCCCACCGGTCACGTTTGCGTGAACCAGGAATGAAATCGCCTCACTATGTGTCTCACCATAAAAGCAACTACGATAGTCAATACATTATACAGTTGCAGGACGATGCCTCGGTTAACCAAATGGCGCGTTTTCTCTACAACAAAAATGGCGATCGCACTGCCCATTACTGTTATACGCAGCAACATCAGCGCTTGGTAAAAGTGAATGCCAAACCGAATTTTGCATTCAACGGTAAAACACGCATCATCCTGATCGGTCACGGTAGCTTTATGAGAACGATGGGTGAAGAAAAAATCGTGCAATTACTGGTTGACGCCAATTTATTAGCTAAAGATACCTCTGGCGCATTTATTGCCGTTGATCGGGTGAGCCTGGTGGCGTGTAATCTTACCGAATCGACGCCTATAGAGGCTAACAGGCCCGTGCAACAACTGACTGTAGAGCAGCCATCAGAAGGCTTTGTCGAGCGTCTTTATCGCACTTTTTCTGCCAAGAAAATCAAGGTAAATAGTATCAGTGCCCGTGATAATTTAGTCACTGTCGATGTTTTGGGTCGTAAATGGACAGGTGTACCGCTTAACCAGAATGCACCACAAAATCAATGGTATATCCAGTGGACACTCGTCAAAGAGAGTAGCAAAAAACTGATTTTTACGCAGCAGGATGATGGAAAAATAGTCAGTGAGCGTATTCTGGAGACAAAAGATATTGCGGCACGTACCAGAAAGATACATAGCTCTTACAGCGGTCGATTTGGTGTCGATTATATGATTAAGGTTCCCGACGGGCAGAAAGTCAGACTCAGTGGCAAGGTAGATGAAAAAACCGTGCTGAGGCTGATGGATAACATGAAGAAAGGGCAGGTATTGATGGCGCCGGATTGTATGGCATTGGTAGCAGGGATGTGTGAAGGCCAGGGGATTATTGTCAATGGCAGTGAACGTGCCATGTCTGCCTGGCAGAAAGCGTTACAACTCACCAAAGATCATGATGATTATCTCTCCTGGTTGGCTGCACTGGATCTGTCTTCTGGCACGACAGAATTAACTTTCTGTATGGAAGAACTGTTTCCTGATCCAGAAGAAGCTTTTATGCGTTTGAAAGAACGTTATTTGCACGATGAGTTTGATCTGTTTTGTCTCGATTTAAGTGATCCACAGAGTGCCGGTATTATTGATCGTGATATACGCAAAAAAGGGGCAGTTCGTGGCATTGACTTAGGTTCGGTTGAGGAGTTATTGCTTAACACGACCCGAGAAGTCCTGAAACTTGAAGATGAGCTGTCAGTCCATCAAAGCAAAATACAACGGGCGCTTGAAATAATCGAAGGTAATCTTCTCCATCTAAGTGGGGGGAGAAGTGATACCCCGTTATATTATCGTTCCGTGATCATCAAAAAATCAGAGGCAGCGACTGTCGGTGTCAGTAAATTGCGCAGAAAGTATGCTGATAAGGATTACCTCACCCGATTACGTGCTTTAAGCAACAAGCCTGCTTTTCGTACTTTATTTGGCGACCCGATCATGCTCAGTGAGTCACTCAGTCAGGCCAATCAAGCCTTACTGGCTGAAAACCATTTGCCGGCCGAGCAATGGTCGCCGTTACTTTCAGCGACCAGACATGATAAAGGGTATGGCAAGTATGTGGTTCCCTATTTGCATAATGATGGCATTCAAGAGAAAGAGCTCCTTACTTCCAGCGACGAATTTGCCAAAATGAAGGTTTTTTTGGATCAACAACAAGAAATCCTCGCTGATTACTACCACCTGACAAGCAATGCGCGTCTCATACAGAATAAATTCTTTAGCAAAACAGAGATTATCGGCATGGGTGTGAATACGGTGTTTGCGATCATGGCAATCCAGCATTGGTTACGCAATGGTGTGACCCTCCCCAGCGATACACCGCTGGCCAACATTTTACAGGTACATACCTATGTTGCTATGACACAGGTCGGTTTTAATGCCACCAGTGATAGCGTTAGCAGTCTGGCTTCGTTGCAAAACGCTTTTCTACGACGTCAGATCTTACAGAATCGTGCGGCTTTTACCGCATTGAAGAAGATGGGGTTAAACAGTACGACATTAAGCGCCCCTGCATCAGGCAGTACTGTATTAAGCAATGTTGTATTAAACAAAACCGGTTTTACCGCCTTTTCTCGTCTGTTTCAACTCATTGCCTTACCCGTAGGGCTAGGGTTAGGCATTGCCGACGTGGTTCTCAGTACCATCGAACTAAGCAAGGCTGAAAGCGAAGGGCAACGTACCCTTGCAATCACACAGTTGAGTTTCTCGGCTGCAGGTCTGTCACTCTTTATCGGGAGTGTCATTGCCGGCTTGCTTGGCTTGGCGCTACTGGTCACAGGGCTGTTTATCGTCGGTATTGCGTTGGCAGTGGCGGGCTTTTTTATACAACAAACTGTCGTTGATTCACTCAATGAGGCTGAAAAGGTCCGGTTTATTATCGATTATTTTAAAAATATGTTTACCGGTTGGGGAAAAGGTGGTTTTACCTTACAGCGAGGCGTATTCGTGCCCTGTCAGGGCGTGGTAGTCAAACAGTTAGACCTAAGGAACCCAGATTATATTTCTGTCATCTTTAACGAAGAGGGGCAACAACTGCGCAACAACAAAGAAATATTCAGTGACCAGCCTTATCTCAATTTATATCGGTTGCGCGACACACATAAAACCGTTACTACCTGCGCTAAAAACAATAACGTGGCTGACATAACAACCTTGATTTTACCCAATCAGCCACGAGCCAAGATAAACACTCTCTCAGAGTGCCGAATTTTAGAAAAGCAGAAGCCAGAAAAATTGCCGTTGCTCCCCCACACTGATCCGGTTGATAGAGGTATTTACTATTTGATGCCGAGCGAACTCCGCTTGAACTATCTGTTGACCAACGTAGAAATTTTATTAGGCAATAATCAATATCATCTGATTGCACCGGGGATTGACCCAACACAACCGGTACATTCGTTCATCAATCAGCCGGTATACGCGAAAGATTTACATTATTGGCTACGTGCGCCTGAACAGGGGCCAGCGACGGCGGTCCTAGTGCTAAATAGAGCACAGGCGAATATGACGATTATTTGTGCTAACAAACAGGTAGACTGGATCATTGATGCTAGCCATATTGACGCGATTGAAATGAAAAATAATGCAGGTGCAGGGAGGAGTCGTACACTGAAATTTGTGCGTCGTATACTGAAGACCGAGGGGGAATATAGTACTGAAGTTATCACCACCATTACTCTTGGAAATAGTGAAAAGACCCAAATTAGCGTGCGTTTACCTCAGGGTACGATAAAAAAACTGGATAATCAGCAAAGTATTTTTTACCGCGTCAATGTGGCTGATTTGAACGTTGACCTCAGCCATCCCGCAACCTATGGTGAACGGGTAAAAACGGCGTTGCCACACTATCTTCAACAACAGAATAGGCTTAATAACCATGCCGTTAATTATATTCATCTTGATGATTACTTACACCATGATAACCAAGGCAACGCTGAAAAGATTGTAGGTTGTTTTTATCCCATGAGGCAGGAGCGTTCCACTTTACTCTATACTGCCAACCACGACGATACACCTTTCAACAGTGAAATTGCACGCAGTCATGTTGAGTTGATTTTTCACAATGAGAATTTTGCGTGGTATCGCGGTGATATTACTCTGACCCTTGAGCGGTCTCGAGAGCGAGCAGGCAGTCGGGGTCAGCTGATCCGGCCTGTCCCTCCGACCGTTATCGAGTCCAGCACCTATGAAAACGTCTTTTGGATGTCGAACAACCGTACTAAAAAGCTGTGTAAATTATATCTGCCTGCCATTCATCTACCGGTTGTCAATCACACCACCAGTATGGTGGGTCGCCCACCTGCTGCTCTATCAGAGATCACACAAACACAGGTGTTTGCCAAAGGTATCTTGTTTCAGCACAGATATACCTACCATACAGGGGAGATGAGCAGTGGTTATGTTAGCCAACAGATCCATCTGATCTGCATGATTGATACCTCTTCTGCTGAAGGAAGTATGACACTGCTAGAAGCCCGAGACCTTCCCAGAAACCTGATGACGACGTTAAGTCACAGTGATAGCCTTGAGGACCTGCATCGCTTCATGAAGGAAAAAACCGTCAACTCTTCTGCTGGAGCACGTTTCTCTTCATTGCACCCCGGTCACAGTAGTATCGTTAAATTGGGTCTTCCACAGACCAATACAACAGTCTCCATCGGTAACCGGCTGATATGGCCACTGCCTGAGAGTTTACATGGCGTGACTGGCAGGATAGATGCAAAAATTGATAGCGCTATCCTGTATGATACGCGCTACCTGACCACTTTGGCCGGTATCGTCAAAGGAGACAGTGAAGATCAGCACCATTATTTTTGGAGCGTGACAGAACCCGATAATCAGCAGCAGTTTTATAAACTTTACCTACAAAAAGGTCAGTCTGGAGCGCGGGAGATTGAGTTAACTGATTTTGGCTTGATAAATACGCAGATAACCAACATAACAGATTGTCATCAGGGTGTCCTGATCAGTATGAAACAGGGGCAAGGTTATTATCTCTCAGTCGATGAGCAACTCTGTTTACAACGCATCAGCAAAACATGGCACAGTGGTGATAGCCATTGGTTATTATCTTTGACGGCTTATGTCGGTGAATTACAAGCACAGCAAGGCACCTCTTTTTCGAGCGAAAGCGGGCAAAAGAAGCCGAATCTCAATATTGATAACGTAGAGAAATTATTGATAATGACCACCTCGGAGCAAAAAAACGATAGGGAGTGCACGGTTGATCTCCAGTCGTTCTCTTACAAAGAGATACAATTGCTTCATCGTGGGGCGGGATCACTGCACTGCCGCTGTCGATGCTCACGAAGACATGTGGTTATCCTACGCATGGGTATGGATCTGCGGCTACTCATTGCCGATAAAACGGATACAGAAAAAGTCGATAAGATGGTAACCATCAAAGCGGTTTTCGATCCGCAGGAAAACAGTGCTTACTCCAGATTACAGCTCAGTTTTGACGAAGGTCAGATTACAGCCAACGTGCTGGCCTCATACCACACCAGCAATACGACGGCAGAGAGCGATCAGTCTACTGAAGAGACGGATATTTTCCTTCCGGTGTCAATCGTTGGTCTATCATTGAATACATAAGGGGAGCAACTCAAAACGCGCGTTGCTGCACTCGCCACACTAAAAATTCAGTGAATGACGGGTCATAACGCGTGATTAACTAAATCTACCCCATGAATACACACTGCTCCTTGTTTTTCATCAGGAGTCACTACAATATAGTCTAAGTGTTGTAAAACAGTTAATGATAAAGAATAAGATAAGTGACTCGCATTAGAAATACGTGTCAAATTAGAGCAAGCTCGTCATCGTTCACCCTATAATTTTATCGTCAATCTATTCGGATGCTGTCTTACGCTATCCAAACCAGAATTGGCAGTTACCTGTTTAAAGATCGTACGCACAATCTACTCGTGCCTTGGGCACCAGCATGGAAGTGAAATTATCGGATGGGGATTTTGTTGGTATTAATACAGAATCGAACATGGGAGGATCCAGAAACAGAAACAACACCCATTAGAACACCTGTAAAATTAATAAAATCTGGTTAAGATATTGAAAAAACTGGTGCGCCCTACAGGATTCGAACCTGTGACCTACGGCTTAGAAGGCCGTTGCTCTATCCAACTGAGCTAAGGGCGCTCGTGATATTGACGACAACTAAAATAAACTCTAACAGTCAACTGCGGATTGGAATTATACGGGCAGCCACTATCGAGTCAATGGCTTTTTACCTCATGATTTATCGTCTGTACATTTTATCGTAAATTAATTGCTATTCTAAACCTGACAGCGTAGCCAGCTTCTGACAAAATAGTCTATTCCCGCTTTTTTTAATTGATGGACTCCTCGAACGATGTCAGCAAAAATTATTGACGGTAAAGTTATTGCTCAAGAAGTAAAAAATGAGGTCACTGTAGCGGTAAAAGAGCGTGTAGCTAAAGGCAAACGCGCTCCTGGTCTGGCAGTGGTATTGGTTGGTACAAATCCAGCGTCGCAAATTTATGTTGGCAGTAAGAATAGAGCTTGTAAAGAAGTCGGTTTTGTTTCTTTTCCTCATCATTTACCTGAAATAACCACTGAAACTGAATTATTATCCTTGATTGATAAATTGAATCAGGATGACCAAGTTGATGGTATTTTAGTTCAGCTACCTCTGCCTGCTGGAATTGATAATGTTAAAGTCCTGGAACGCATTCATCCCAATAAAGATGTTGATGGTTTCCATCCGTACAATGTTGGTCGTCTGTGTCAACGTGCGCCTACATTACGCCCCTGCACACCTCGTGGCATCATTACTTTGTTAGAAAAAAGTGGAATTAAGATTCAAGGTCTGAATGCCGTGGTGGTCGGTGCTTCGAATATTGTCGGCCGGCCCATGAGTTTGGAACTTTTGCTTGCCGGTTGTACCACTACCATCACTCATAGATTCACGATTAATCTACGTCAACATGTTGAAAATGCTGATTTATTAGTTGTCGCTGTTGGGAAACCCAATTTTATTCCGGGCGAGTGGATTAAACCTGGGGCCGTCGTGATTGATGTCGGGATCAACCGTCTCGAAAATGACAAGACAGTCGGTGATGTTGAATTTGATAGTGCAGAGCAGCGAGCAGGTTGGATCACCCCTGTGCCAGGCGGCGTTGGACCGATGACGGTTGCCACTTTAATGCAAAATACCTTACAAGCTTGTGAAAACAGTGAGTTACCGTATCAACAAGATAAAATTCAAGGAGAGGTGATAATTCAACAAAAATATCAGCAGCGCCGTAAGACATTGTTGGCAAAGATGCCGATCAGCAGTGTGGCTGTTATTTTTTCCGCGCCACAGGTAACACGTAATGCAGACTGTGAATATCCTTATCGCCAAGACAGCAATTTCCGTTATTTAACCGGTTTTAATGAACCAGAAGCGGTATTGGTTTTGGTGAAAAAGAGTGAAATTGACACCGAAAGTGTATTGTTTAACCGAAAACAGGATCCCATTGCCGAGATTTGGTCTGGACGACGTTTAGGACAAACGGCAGCACTGGAGCAATTGGGTATTGATCGGGCGTTACCATTTGATGAAATCAGTGAACAACTCTATTTATTGCTCAATGGGGTGGACGTGGTTTATCACGCGCAAGGTCAATACGCTTATGCTGATCACATCCTGTCTACTACATTAGAGCGATTACGTCTTGGCTTGAGTAAAAATTTACGTGCGCCTGCAACATTAACCGATTGGCGTCCGTGGTTGCATGAAATGCGCTTATTTAAGTCGTCAGAAGAAATTGCCGTAATGCGTCGTGCCTGCGAGATCAGTGCCGGTGCCCATACTCGGGCGATGAAAATTTGCCGCCCAGGGCTGTTCGAATATCAGCTTGAAGGTGAAATTCATCATGAATTTACCCGGCATGGTGCCCGTTACCCTGCTTATGGCACCATCGTTGGTAGCGGCGATAACGGTTGTATTTTGCATTACACCGAAAATAAATCTAAGTTGCGTGATGGTGATCTGGTGTTGATTGACGCCGGTTGTGAATATCAGGGGTATGCTGCTGATATCACCCGTACGTTTCCGGTTAACGGTAAATTTAGTCCACCGCAACGGGCAATTTATGACATAGTGTTAGCATCAATTAATAAAGCATTACAATTGTTCAGACCGGGCATCAGTATCCACGATGTAAACCAAGAAGTGATAAAACTTATGATCAACCGGTTGCTAGATCTGGGTATTTTGCAAGGGAATGCTGAAGAATTGCTGGCAAAGCAGGCTCACCGATCATTTTTTATGCATGGTTTAAGCCATTGGTTGGGGATGGATGTTCATGATGTGGGTAATTACTGTTCTCCAGAAAAAAATCGGATCTTGGAAGTCGGTATGTTACTGACGGTAGAACCTGGTTTGTATATTGCTCCTAATGCTCAGGTTCCAGCAGAATACCGTGGCATCGGTATTCGTATTGAAGACGATATTTTGATCACTGAAAATGGTAATGAAAACCTGACGGCCAGCGTGGTAAAAGAAACAGGTGCTATTGAAGCGTTAATGGCGGCAAAAAATTAATCGATGAGTATTATTATCGTTGGCGCAGGTATGGCAGGTGCCACCCTTGCATTGGCAATTTCATCGCTAACTGGTGGCAAAATTCCAATATCATTGGTGGAAGCTTTGTCACCGAATGCTATGCAACATCCAGGCTTTGATGCGCGTGCGATTGCGTTGGCACAAGGCACGTGCCAACAATTAACCCGTCTAGGGATCTGGTCAGCACTGGCTGATTGTGCAACAGCAATCTCTCGGATTCAGGTCAGTGACCGTGGTCATCTTGGCTCCGTTAATTTACGGGCTAAAGATTACTTTGTCCCTACGCTAGGTAATGTGGTTGAGTTGCACGATGTAGGCAAACGCCTATTTGCGTTACTGGAACAAGCACAGGGTGTCAATTTGTATTGTCCAGCGAAAGTCGTCAATGTTGTTAGGACACAGGAAACAGCGAGTGTTACCTTAGATAATGGGCAGCAATTAACAGGAAAATTGTTGGTCGCCGCTGATGGTTCTTACTCGCAGTTGGCGGGTGGTTGTCACATTCATTGGCAACAACAGGATTATCAACAAATTGCGGTTATTGCCAATATCACAACAGCGGAAGATCCCGCCGGACGTGCTTTTGAGCGTTTTACCCGTTCTGGTCCACTGGCATTACTGCCGATGTCACAGCAACGCTGCTCGCTGGTTTGGTGCCATGCACTGCAAGATCGTGAGCAAGTGGACAGGTGGCATGATGCACGTTTTTTATCGGAGTTACAGCAGGCTTTCGGCTGGCGCTTAGGTAAAATTCTACAAGTCGGTAAGCGACATAGCTACCCGTTACATTTGCTTACCGCATCGCGCCATATCAGCCATCGTCTGGCGTTAGTGGGTAATGCAGCACAAACCCTGCATCCCATTGCTGGGCAAGGATTTAATCTCGCTCTACGGGATGTGATATCGTTGGCTGAAACCTTAGCAGAGGCGGCACGGCACAGTGCTGATCTTGGAGCCTATCAGATCCTGAGCCAATACGAATCGCGACGTCAAAAAGATCAGCAAGCAACCATAGGTGTCACTGATGGGTTAATCCACTTGTTTGCCAATGATTACTGCCCTTTGGTTATTGGGCGTAATCTTGGTTTGATGGTCATGGAACAGATGCCGACAATGCGGGATGCGTTTGTCCGGCGTGCTTTAGGTTGGAGTCAAGGTTAATGTATGCAATCATTTGACGTGGTTATCAGCGGTGGCGGTATGGTCGGTTTGGCTCTAGCCTGTGGATTACAAGGCAGCGGTTTACGAGTTGCGTTATTGGAACCAAACCCAACTGAAAATAAGCTGGGCTTCCCTTTACCTGATGCACCTGCTTTGCGGGTATCTGCTATTAATACGGCAAGTGAACGTTTGTTACAACATATTGGTGTTTGGGATAATATTTTGGCATTACGTGCCAGCCCTTATGGTGGGATGGAAATCTGGGATAAAGATAGTTTCGGCAAAATCGCTTTCCACGCCAACGAGTACGGTTTCAGCCATCTGGGACATATCATAGAAAATCGGGTGATTTTGCAAGCATTGTGGCAGCGTGCTAGTCAGTTAGCTCATATCACCCTACTGGTACCTGCCAAGTTGAAGCAAGTAGCTTGGGGAGAAAACGAGGCTTTTATTACACTGAGCGATGGTCGTCTACTCAGCGCTCGCTTGATGGTGGGTGCCGATGGAGCCAATTCATGGCTGCGCCAATATGCGGATATACCAAAAACATTTTGGCATTACCGTCATGACGCGCTGGTCGCTACTATCCGTAGTGAAGAACCTCATCAGATTAAAGCACTTCAGGTGTTCCACGGTGATGGTATTTTGGCATTTTTACCGTTTTGCGATCCCCATCTCGGTTCTATTGTTTGGTCACTGCCGCCTCAGCGTGCCACTCAGTTATCGCAGTTACCCATAGAGCAATTTAACCGTGAGCTGGCGACAACATTTGATATGCGTTTAGGTAGGTGCCAGCTAGAAAGCGAAAGACAGACTTTTCCGTTGATAGGTCATTACGCACGTAGTTTTGCCGCTCACCGTTTAGTGCTGGTGGGCGATGCTGCTCATGGTATACATCCGCTGGCTGGACAGGGGGTTAATCTAGGTTTTATGGATGTGGTGGAGTTAATCTTTGAACTTAATCGTTTGTACCGTCGAGGTAAAGATATCGGTCAACATCTTTGTCTGCGCCGCTATGAACGCCGCCGTAAGCACAGTGCTGCACTCATGCTAGCCAATATGCAAGGATTCCGCGAATTGTTTGCAGGTAATAATCCACTACAAAAATGGTTGCGAGACATCGGGCTAAGCCTGACAGACAAGCTGCCCGGTGTGAAACTAAAGTTGCTGCGTCGAGCTATGGGCTTAGATGATATCCCTGATTGGCTGTGATCCTAGATAGTGCCGTCATGAAATTTTGAGCCATAGAGCAAGGCATCACATTTGTACAGCAGCGAGAAAAGAGGCGGTATTTTTTGCATGCGTGTAGCAATACCCCGCCAAAATGTGTAGCGGTTTGAGCGAAAGTGAGTTTTTCTTTAATAGCCAAAGCTTGTTGGCCAAATTTTACTGGATATGTCATCGCAATATTATACTTCAATTTATATGGAGTCAGCTATACATACAAGGTTTATCACGGAAAGCAATTACCTCTTATTATCAAAAACGTGCATTGCCACGCAAAGGAAAGAGAGGCAGGGTCAAGAAACCTTCGTTTATCTCCTGTCGTCGAGAAATCGATGAGTGACCACAAAACCCTGACCTTCACCGTCGGGGTTTTTGCATTTGAAGTTGATGAAAAAGATATACTCATTTGACTTGAATGATGCTAGTTTTCTTATTGAAAAAATTATTTTTATCAATAAAACAATAATGTTGCATAAATTAATGGCTCTTTATGTGTTTTGGATTCAGGGGGGAGCGCAAAACCTTAAGAATATTGTTGCCGTTATGCATAAATTGGTCGCTATAATGAGTAGCGTTTATAAACGAAAATCGCCTTGGGTTGAAAATCTTGCTTAATTCTCTTGATTTCTAATATAGATGCTGAAGTTACTTATTCTGACTGGTTACAGCAACAACCCTATCATCGTCACGTGCAGGTGCTGGGCAAAATCCGTGCTAACCGACGTATTTTTCAGCGACAAAGGGGGAATGGTTCACCTCGGAACAACTGCGTGAAACCATCCATATAGAGTAGAAATCCAACAGTCAGCACAAACGATAAAGCACCCGACATGGCCGACCGGCTAGCACAACTTAACATGTGTTTGCTTGAGATAGCAAAAAATACGGTTACTCTACAGTAGAGTTGACATTGATGGGCAGTTTCTGTGATGTATCACACATAGCTTCCACTATTGAGACAAGGAGAACCTAATTGTTTTTCTTGAACGCTCTCGCATCACTTATTTGATTCGGCCAAAAATAGTCTTTTACCGCATTCTCCAATGGACCCACGGGATTACTGCTTGGTAACTCATGTTCTATGATAAATGTTATCTTTGCATGCGAGCGGCTAAAAGAATGACTTCCCTGAAAAATATCATCGATTTGCTTCCGGGATATATTATTGCTAGATATATCAATGTAACTAATACAAGATAACGTGCAGATAGCCGCTGGTAATTCGGTAAATTCATTGTAACTGAGGTCGAGGACAGTGAGTTTCATGGGCAAGGTTATCGGTAAATGGCTTAGGCAGTTCGCAGCAACATTGAGCACCTCTAGTGAGCCCGGTAAATTTTCCGATAAGTCATCCAGCTGATTGTGGTTAATATACAGCTCCTGTAGCAAGGGGGGTAAATTCTTCGGCAGTTTGGTTAGGCAGTTTGCGGTAACACAAAGGACCTTCAGTGAAGGCGGTAAATTTTCCGGCAAAGAGATGAGTTGGTTATAACTGACATCCAGCTCTCTTAACGAGGGCGGTAATTTCTCTGGTAGGTGGGTCAGCCAGTTACCGGCAACCTTCAGTACTTGTACGAGGGGAGGTAATTTCTCTGGTAGGTGGGTTAGGTCGCAACCGGATAAATCCAATTCCACCGCGTTTACTCTCAGACATTCTTTCAATTTATTGATGACTACACCAAGAAATTTTCTGGCACCGGGTGTGACTGTTTGTGCCCATTCATCCCATTTTTCATGAAAATAGGCATGACTGCTTTCTGTATTATTACAGACAGTTACCGATTGCACGGAAGTTGAAGAAAAAATTGGGGTGGAAATCGAACAATGACGACCCATTTTTTATCCCTCTTTTTTATAAGGGAAATTTTTTTCCCCGCAGAATGGGAAACAATCAACCGTAAGTGAATCACCACAGCTTACTAAAAGAGAATGCTGTATTAAAATATAGATGATGGTGTCAGTTCCGTCCATGACGGTTCACATGCAACTACACCATGACTCCGTGTTACTACCCATGTAACCCACCCAGGCAACTTAACATGGGTTCTCATCACATAAAGTAGCAAAAACCGGACAGGTTAAAGTAGCGTTGATAACCAACGCCACTCAATATGAAAACGCTTCGCCGTTTCTTTTATACTCAACCCTTATTGCTCTCGAATAATCAATATTTTTTGCCGAAAATCAACTGAATAACTCATCTTTAACTCATTTGAATTATTTTTTATATTGTAATTAAAGTTAAATTTCATAGCTATATGCAAAGAATACCACTTCGTTTTTGGCTGCTGTACAAATACGATGCATTGCTCTACGACTCAAGATTTCATGACGATATTATCTAGTAGGGCCTCGATCATAGCGCCGTAAAAAACAGCGAACGGATGCTTTATTTGATAATTTTATTGACTCAGTGTGTCAGGCAAGTAGAATGCACCGCATTGAAAGACGGTATAGCACGGCGGAAATAGAATTGCGGGAATAGCTCAGTTGGTAGAGCACGACCTTGCCAAGGTCGGGGTCGCGAGTTCGAGTCTCGTTTCCCGCTCAAAATCTACAGATAAAAAAATTTGTTGACTTCAAATTATAAAAAAAGTCAGAAGTAAAGGATCTAAGAAGTTAGGCGCGTTAACAAAGCGGTTATGTAGCGGACTGCAAATCCGCCTAGTCCGGTTCGACTCCGGAACGCGCCTCCAAAATTGTTTAGCCCGGGTGGTGGAATCGGTAGACACAAGGGATTTAAAATCCCTCGGCCTTAAGGCCGTGCGGGTTCAAGTCCCGCCCTGGGCACCACTGGTTTTAAGTTTTAAATCAAATAGTTGTCTTTAAACAAATTGATGATGAGAAGTACATTTTTTAATCAGCTGCACGGTTTTCAGAATATCGCTTCAGAATATTATTGACCTCCTACCACCGGAACTACGTTAATTTTCCTGTCGTAGCGAGCGGTTTGTGCCACATTCTTATGACCTGAAATAGTCTGTTTTTCATACAATGTGCCTTCGAGATCGGAAATTCCCTTCGCTTTTAAATCGTGAAAAGTGAAGTCAAATGCCAGTTCAGGGTATTTCATTTTTGCCTCTTGCTTGGCCTTTAGCCACCGGCTGTTAAATCCATCCCGCGTATACCGCGCACCTGAAACCTGGTGAATAACAAAAATGCTGCTCATTCCCGTATTGAGTGGAAGTGACTTTGCTTGATTAATCACGGCTCTTAGTCGCTCAGTCCAACCTTTTATTTGTGCGACACCTGTTTTACTTTGTTGCAGCAATATACCTTCTTCAAGAACGTGCTCTTTTCTTAAAGCAAGAATGTCTGATTGCCTCGCACAACATAAATAAGCCAGCTCCATAGCAATTTGAACCACCCAAGGTGAAACATGATATAACGCGTCATATTCTTTATGCGTGATATACCGGGTTCTCGCTATTTCTTTGAACTGCTTGACACCTTGGCAAGGATTCATTTTGACTTTTCCTCTCTCATAACCCCAGCGGAATACACGAGAGATAAACGCCTTCTCGCGATTCGCCTGTATCCGACTTTTCACCCCACGGTGGTCCATATATTTCCTAATGTGCTCAGGTTTAATCTTATCAGCAGACATCTTACCGAAAACGGCCAGCGCGTTTTGTGCATATTTTCGGTAATCCTTCTGTGTTTCCCCTGCTAATTCAACAAAATCACCCGAATTAAAAAATTGCTCAACCAGGCCGGAGAAAATACTTTCGTCTTGCTTATGATTTAATAACGCTTCATAAGCCGCCCATACTTGTGAAGGCGTTGCTGTCAAATCACACAGTCTCAGGGTACCACCCAACTTGGGTTTAAACTCATAGGCTGAACGCCCTCTGTAAGTCCGAGGAGGCATCCAGTTATCTGCTGGCTTGCTCCGTTTTCTTCCCATCAGTTCAGTGCCCCAAAGTTAGGTGCAGCTGTTTCTTTGATAGGGTTTAGATGACGGAAACTGAGTGGATTTTGGAAGTGTCCCCATGTCGTCTGTGGACGCCCATCTCGGCGGGTGATAAAAAATATTCCCGCTGAATGTAATGATTCACACTGTTTTGAGGGGATTTTATAGCCTGTCAACTGTATTAAATCTTCAATGCTGATTATCTCATTGGCATCATGTTGAAACATCGTTATTTCCTTAGTCTTGTTATGAGTGAGTTGGTTTTGTAGCGTGAAGTGATATTAGAATTTCAGTTAGGGTGGAGTAATTGGGTAAGTTTGATCATTTGATTGTATTTTCCCATCACGCCTATTTTTTTCTTTATGCAGGTTTCTATAAACGTTTTTGTTGCTTCAGCATTGATAGTATTTCTGGAGATTTGTAATCGTACCTTGGGTGGGTGATCCGATTAGCCTCCGGGAATGTGCCGGATCCAGCTGGCCTCCACTTTTATTTAAGGAAAAAAATCTTGGCAAAATATTTCTGCCAAGATAGAGTTATTGAACAATAAAATTTTTATATGAATAACGGAGAAGGAAATATTAAGGCAATCGATGTTTAGGCTTTTTTTTCTTATTGAACCAACTTCTTAATCGGGTAAGCCAATTTTTCTTTTCATTTCTTTTCGCTTCCAAGGCCTTATCTTTTAACTCTCGTTTTTTCGCTCTGCTCTGTCTGTTGCTCATGAGAAAATCTCCTACTCAATAAACTGTATCCCGGGGCGTATAAACGCTTGGGGAACAGTGCGGTCAAAGCCGGTTTGATGACAAAAATGTTTAAAGTCTCGCAATGAATGCACTTTCGCTTTTTGGTATAGAATACGAATTCTGTTTTCTATTGTGCGATGGGAGCGTGCCAATTTTTTACCTATTTCCTTGGCACTCATCGTGCGTAATAAATAAAAGATTATCCTCAGTTCAGATTGCGTAAATAGAGTCGAGGGAGGGTCCAATAATAGCGTGGCAGTTAGCTTATCTACGTAGTGGGACAGTGAAATAATAGCCAGTTTTCTGCCATAAAAAACTGTGCCGATGCACTTGTTTCTTTTATTATGCAACGGAAAGGTTTCGTATAAATAAGGTTGCAGTTTCTGTTCACGACCAAAGAAATGCGTTTTAATGAGGGTGATTTTTTGCCCGCTTTTTATAACCTCTCTTTCCAGTTTTTGAATGATTAAAGTAAATTCTAAAATACACGTAGGAAGTTCATCATCACGCCGCCCTATCACATCAAATCCTTGTGGCAAATTTAAAAAGTCAAGAAAAGCACGATTGGTATAAATAAAACGTGAGTCACAGTCTTTTATTCCCCAAACATCTTGACTATTTTCCATCATAGATGTCAGAGGTAATGAACGTGATACCTTTGTTATTTTTTTCATCATCTGTCCTAACCCTATTCAGTCCCTTTCATCGTGGATGACGCCCATCTAGGATGAGGGTAAATTACTTAGTCAGTGTGAAAGTCTAATTAGAAAAATAAAATGGAATAGTCTCCACGAGAGAGACTCTCTTTTCTATTTTTATCATGCTAGACGCTATCGCTTTCTACATCCCTTCAAAGCAAAAAGCGCAAGGCGGACATGAAATACGGTAAACAGACCATGCAGCGAATACGGTTCAAATTTGAGTTTTGCACTTGCCAACGTCTGTTTCACTGCGGGATAGGACACAGAACGTAATAAGGCGATGTCTTTTTGTGACACGCCTAACGCGAAAAGCATCGCCGTTTCAAATTGCACCGGTGTTAATTCAGGAAACACTTCCCGTAATTCAGGAAATTGGGTAATATCGATGTTAGCCATTGTAGCCTCCGAGAGAGGTTATGGTGGTTAGCTGACAGGGGTGGTTCACGCCACCGCTGTTAGCGCTAGGGTTAAGTGATGTAAACGGTGATTGCGTCACCGTCGCTATTTGCAACTTGTTGTAGCTATTTATGTTTTCATGGTGAGTGACTCCGTGGGTTTATGATGCGATGCTAAGTTCTTTTTCGTGGGTGAAGTGCCCGTCCCAATGGGTTTTCATTGGCAACTTATTTTTGCGGTAGAGGTCAAATAATCGGATTGCCCCTTTGCGCAGTAAAACGGGTTGGTACTTGATAAAGTCATCACCGCTATGAATGCTGATTTTATGTTGATGTTCCGTCAAATATCGGTCACGCGCATAAGAGGTTGCACGCCAGCGGGTATGGGATTTACTTTCGTTATAGAGCCAATTTCTTTCTGCCAAACAGTGATTAATCTGTTGTGTATTAATACCGTTGAGCATTTTGCAAAATTGAGTGGTCGTTATTCCTTCCTTAAACAGGTTCTTCAACTCCTTTAATTCCGCTTCCTGTTCTTTGTTCACTAAGGCTAACCTGGTTTTTTCGCGAAACTGCTCTGCCCATGCCATAGCCGCAACAGGGGGGTCTTCGAAATTAGGTAATATGCAGACAGGCCGTGTTGCTTTCTCTTCCAGCTCCCGCCAGCGTGTGGCGACTTTATGGCGAAGTGGAATACTGTAACCCATGACCAATGTCATGGTTAAATCTTGGTCAAGCAAATATTCCTGATAGGTGCGACCACTGGTGTCTTTATAATCGGCGGAAAAGTCCGCCGATTGAATAGTGAGCACTTCAAACATTTTTCTACAGTCATAAAGTACGTCTTTATGCTGTTTGCCTGTTAGTCGAGCAATTTCACGGCTAGATATTTTTACCTGTTGATAGATAGTGATGACATTTGACATGCAGAATTCCTTGCAAGTGAATTGCGATTAATGACCTCCGGTACGTTACCGGAGCAGAAGATTAATTAAGCTTTGATGTTGTGTCAGCGTGAGGTTGGGCTTTGCTTCTATTAACAAAATTAACTAATACCATCCCATCTTTGAAACAGTCACAAAGACGGCAGGCTAAAGGTGAATTTATAGCAGGGGCCATGTAACATGATTTACTTGACCAGTAAATATTATTTAATATCAATATATTAGTGTAAATTTTTACAATCAACTTATACGGCCCCTGTTATAGTTTTATTGAAGGCGTATAGTTGTTCACTATCTGACCATTACACGCTATGGGCGTAAAAAAACCGCACTACTTGCGTATGCGGCATTCGCTAGTTAAAGGTATTTAACACCTTTAACGAAATATTCCCCGAGGCTGAATCATCATTCAGCCCATCCGGGTATAGCAGGTGTTAAGACACCTTAATGTAGCAATACTTCAATATCTTCAATATCTTGGTCAGAAAGTCCAGTAGATGTTTTAACCAAAGCCCTATCCACACCATTCTTAAGAAGCGCTTTGGCAATTTCTGTGTTTCTTTCCTGACGTCCCTGTTGCATGCCCTGTTGCATGCCCTGTTGCATGCCCTGTTGCATGCCCTGTTGCATGCCTTCCTCACGGCCCTCTCTTCTCAGGTCTTGTGCAATCGTCATGATGTCCTCACTGTAAGTCGGTGCGTGCTCCACAATCGTTTTGAAAAATTGCGGTGTATCCGCTGTTTTTCCTCTCTGAGCAATATAATACATTAATGTCTTAACCAGTTCACTCTCTGTATAACCCGTATTCAGTAAATGTGCAATAGACTGACTTATCACTATGATATCACGCGCATAAATGTGCTTTTGTACTAATTCAAGAAGAGCAACACTGCGGTGAGTCAAGATTTCTTCATCGGGTATCGTGGTCACATCCACCAAAGGAAAAGGCTGAGAATAGACTCTTTGTGCTAAGTCTCTGTCAGCAAAACAATCCAGCCAATCCATACTGTAGGGATAAGGGCTTGTTTCTCCATGATAAAAGAGGATCGGTATTACCACCGGCAACTCGTCATGGCCTTGGTCAAGATGCTGTTGCATGATGGGAATACTGTAGCGGAACAAGCGGAAAGCCATTAATTTTTTTGGCGTGCTTTGATGTTCGATGAGACAATGAATGTAGCAACGCTTACCCTCCTTCGTTTTGAGTGAATAAACAATGTCAGAATAATGTTGTCTCAAATTCGGCTCAATGAATGAACCCGGTTCGATCTTCAACGTAGAAAAATCGCATTGCTCCTTGATTTCAGGCGGTAAGTGGAACTGTAGGAAATCACGGGCAACGTTAACATTGCTCATGCACTTCCTAAATGTTGCATCATGTGGGTTCGGTACCTGAGGCACGGCGCAATCTCCCTGTGATTATTCTCTACAATGTGGCGTCGATATTATCGACAGGCAACTCTACGCGTATTTCATCCGCTAAACGATCACTTTTTTTCAGTGGCGTTATCTTCATGCCACTTTTCCATACGTTTTAATCTGTTCGATTTCATCTTCAAGTTCCTGCAGAAATTTTCGCACTTCTGTTTCAATTTCCTTGCCCAGTGCCTCATCAAAGTGAATGCGCTTTTTGAAGTAGGCTAATGTGTCAGGCAGTCGATTGTCATAGCTGACAAAGTCACACCATCTTCGCCCCGTACACAGCATTTGCGCGTGCATTTGCAGGCGGTATTTTTTTTCTGGTTCACCTGTTCTTATCGTTTTCAGATGTGTCCAGGTTTTTGGGCATTTGATTTCGATGAGACCATCCTCATTAACCAGTCCGTCGGGACTGGCGGCAAACCCCTTGATGGTAGGGTGGTCGACGAGCCCCACTTCCGTGACCTCTACTGCAAATTCACGCAATAGGTAAGCCTTACGCGCGACGGGTTCCAGTGCTGTCCCGTGCTTCATGTCGAGCGTGACAAAGGTGTCTTCCCGTTTCCCCGTCAGACGCTGGCAAATCAGCTCGGCCCTGTATTTTTTTCGCGTTGCGGCGTCGCCTGTTTTGACTTTTGCCATCACCTCTGCCAATTTGCTGGCCGTCACTTTGCCACATCGTGCGGCAAACCAGGCTTCTGTTCGTTGTTCCATTTTTTTACCTCGATAAATTGTCTTGTCATCAAAACGGAGAACCCCTCGTAGAGTAGGTCTCTGGTTTGACATCATCTCCCCAGCGACCTCTCGTCAAACCGTGCTTGCAGTTTTCCCGCACACGGCTTTCCGACTGTCTTCTTTCCACAGCGTTACGACGGCACAGGTCGGGCATACCGACTCCCTTCATCTCCGGTTATGGACAGGCTGTACAGCTTAAACAGCCCGTGGTAATCGTAGAACCAGGACGGCGGGTGGTCCCTCCACCCCTTACCCCGTTTCTTGTGCTTCTTCCGCAACATGATGCAGAGTGTCCATATCGTGTAATTCGCTATGCTCAAGAAATGCTTCCTTGAATTACCTGTCTTGAAGTAATTCCCCCATCCGCGAAGAATCGGGTTTACCTTTTCTTTCACCAATGTGGGCCAATCCCAGTGCTGCCCTTTTCGGACAACATCACGGATTTTCTGCTTAACAGACTTCATAGCCTTGGGAGTCGGATAGTAAAAGGTCTTCAACTCGCCCGTCACTTTCGATGGTTGAACTGCGAACCTGTGACCTAGAAAGTCAAACGGCTCTTTCATGGCATTAACTATCCGCGTTTTCTTGGCATTAAGCGTCAACCCAAGTCGGTCTAAGACTTTCTTGGCCTGATCCAGATAAAACTCCGGGCGCTTGCTGCACAAAATCACAAAATCGTCGGCATATCGCACGATATGAGCATCATGCGGACGTTTACCGAACGCCTTTTTCTCCCACGTCGAATCAAGCCAGTGCAGGTAGAGATTAGCGAGCAAGGGAGAACTTACTCCGCAAACAATCTGGCAAACTTCTGCCATATGTTTTGTCTGATCCTGCTTCCAGGCTGGTATCATTCCCGGGATTCACCCGAAAAACCACCACAATTTCATCACGATAAATTTCTATCCGTTTCACCAGCGCACGCAGAATTTCTCGCTTCATCAGAAAATCGTCCGTACTCAGGCGTTCCGTGACCGCAGCAGCAAAATCCTCCACCCGGTTAACCAGTAGCAGCAACTCATGCTGGTTCTCTGTGGCCTGTTTCACCTTCACTCTCTGGCGCGCAAGTTCCGCCAGCCTGAGCGTCATCACTCTGATCCGTGGTTCAAAGTCTGTTTTGCCAATCAGCCCTTCGGCAAAACTATCAATCAATCGGGACCGCCCCACGTTTAGCTGATTTTCTTGCTTTTTCAGACGCTCAGCATCTGCGGTCTGTCCACTGTGCTCTGACGCCTGCGTTAGACGCTGCTCATATTCTTTTTTCAGCCGTTCCGGCTCAGACAGCAGCGCAATGACCTGTGCCCAGACCGTTTCATCCAGCATGGATGTCCTGACCTGTTTATTGTCACACACCCGAATGCCCCCAAAGCGGTAAGCATCCGTCCCAGTACAGTGGTAATAAGAATACTGCGCCCCCCCTTTTGCCGCAGATTTACTGACTTTTTTGCCATAATACGCATAGCGACAGTGGCCGCACACAGTCAGCCCCTGTAAGAGATAAGCGGCTCCCCGGCGCCCCTGTCGTGCATGTCGGCGGTTTTCTTCCAGCTGTTCGTTGACCGTCAAGAAAAGAGCGCTGTTGATGATGGCAGGCACAGGGATCCCGATGCCGTCATCCGGCTTACTTCGTATTACTGAATAACCGTTCTTGAGGATATCTGCACTGTTGCGCGCTGCTCTCACCCGGGGACGGGGGGCGCAGTTTTTCGTTTTTCCGAACACAGCAAGTCCTTTGTAAGCGGGGTTCTTTAACATGCCCCATACCGTACTGCGGTCCCAGCCGGGTTTGCCGGTGGCGCTTTCTATGCCTTTCTCAGCCAGACGTCTGACCACACCGCCTAGACTCAGGCGCTCTATGCCAGCCCAACTAAATATCTTCCTGACCACGGAGGCTTCATGAAGGTTGACAATATACTGTGCGGGTGTCCCGTCCGGCTGCCTGCGGATATACCGATAACCGTAAGGTGCACCGGAAAGGACACCGACATTACCACAGCGTGCACCGTGAAGCTTACCACGCCGGTTGCGCTCCATAATCTTTGCCCGCTCATATTCAGCAAACATCCCCTGCATCTGCAGAAGCATCATGTCTTCCAGCGTGTCGCCGGGGGTGTGACAGATAAAGATAACCTCCACGCCGCAGGCGCTGAACTCTTCCATCAGCAGAGCCTGATAGGCGTATTTACGGGCTAGCCTGTCGGGCGACAGGATGTACAGGCATTCAATATCGCCTGCCGCCGCGTAGTCCCTCAGGCGCTCTAGTTGCGGGCGGATAAGTGTAGCACCGCTGACACCATCATCGATAAAGAGCATGGCGTCAGGCAACACGTGGCCGTCCTCACGGATGCGGTCCTTGATTGCTGCAAGCTGACTGCCGATGGTGCCATTTTTTACCTGTTGCCCGGAAGAAACGCGGGCGTAGAGTGCGACCAGTGCCTTGTTCATAACATTTTGCTCCGTCTAGCGGTTGAGCGGGCAGGAGCCCGGTGAGGTTTGGCCTGGGCCTGGTCGTGAGGGGTAAGCACGTGGTGGTTAACGGGAGTCAGCTGTTCATAAACATCCGTCAGCTGGTCGTCAGAAAACCGGCTGGGCTCGAAAGTGATACGTACGTGTTGTGAAAATGGCTTCGGTTTCATTGCTGAGGGTCACTCCGTGTGCCGTTATCAGTCTCAATAACGAGGGAAAACTCAGTGATGCTCCCATCCGGATGACCAGACTTGAGGCAGCGCCGGTGAAAACGCAGGCCCCAGCTTACGCGAAAGTTTGCACTATTGTTTGCGGAGTAATTTCTCCCTTGCTCGCTAATCTCTACCTGCACTGGCTTGATTCGACGTGGGAGAAAAAGGCGTTCGGTAAACGTCCGCATGATGCTCATATCGTGCGATATGCCGACGATTTTGTGATTTTGTGCAGCAAGCGCCCGGAGTTTTATCTGGATCAGGCCAAGAAAGTCTTAGACCGACTTGGGTTGACGCTTAATGCCAAGAAAACGCGGATAGTTAATGCCATGAAAGAGCCGTTTGACTTTCTAGGTCACAGGTTCGCAGTTCAACCATCGAAAGTGACGGGCGAGTTGAAGACCTTTTACTATCCGACTCCCAAGGCTATGAAGTCTGTTAAGCAGAAAATCCGTGATGTTGTCCGAAAAGGGCAGCACTGGGATTGGCCCACATTGGTGAAAGAAAAGGTAAACCCGATTCTTCGCGGATGGGGGAATTACTTCAAGACAGGTAATTCAAGGAAGCATTTCTTGAGCATAGCGAATTACACGATATGGACACTCTGCATCATGTTGAGGAAGAAGCACAAGAAACGGGGTAAGGGGTGGAGGGACCACCCGCCGTCCTGGTTCTACGATTACCACGGGCTGTTTAAGCTGTACAGCCTGTCCGTAACCGGAGATGAAGGGAGTCGGTATGCCCGACCTGTGCCGTCGTAACGCTGTGGAAAGAAGACAGTCGGAAAGCCGTGTGCGGGAAAACTGCAAGCACGGTTTGACGAGAGGTCGCTGGGGAGATGATGTCAAACCAGAGACCTACTCTACATATTATTTATAATCAATAAGGTTTGTATTCAAGCATTTTACAGATTAAGACTCCTCACAAGTTCAATTAACATAAAGAAATTGAATATTTTACAACCTTAAATTGGTTAATTAATGAGTATAATCCTGCCTTGATGAATGGGATGGGCTCATTGTACTGCAAAATGAAAAAAATTTACTATAAATAAAATACATTTTATTAGAAGATAATTTTTTCAAGAAGAGTCTAATTAATAATGAGATGGTTTTTGTGACAAATAGTTTAATAGAAGGCAGACATGATTAGGAGTAGAAGTACATTTGTAGAAGTAAGCTATGAAGGACTAGAGGGTAGTCTGAGTGGCAATACAGAAAAAGCTATGCATATGAATTTTCTTTTTGATTTTTTTGATTTATTTGGAATATGAAAGCGGAAAAGCGAAACTTGAGCAATTATATGATAAATTACATAAAAATTCGGAGGGGAGAGAAGACGATAGTATCGAAAAATTAATAATTTTTTCAGCTATGATCAATATGGCTACAAATGATAAAAAAGACAAATGTACAGTTTTTCTAAATAATCATGGAGGAATAATATTCTATATCAATGGAAAATCTATTTTCAGTCAGGTTATTGATAATACTTCTCATGCCATAATACTAAATATTTTTTTAGAACATAATTTATCCATCCCAAATTCTGATTCATATCTTATAAAAGATGCTAATAAATTAGAAGAATTTAATTTATTATATAATAAGCTACATAAAAAAAATGAAAATAAATTTAAAATAGTAACGTTTAGAAATATATGTAATGTAATGATTTTTTCTCAAATAAGAGATTTAGCTCCTCATAATAAAAAAGATAAATTTATGGTCTCTGTAAGAGAGGGTAAAATGGTGTTTTCCATTTCTGGAGTGTCTATTCATACTGAGTCTATCTCAGAGCATTCTAGTCAATTTATCCAAAATAGTCTTTTAGGCTTTAATCAAACTATGCTAGATACAGAAGAATTAATAATACCAATCAAAAAAATAATGGATGAAAAAATTAGAAATTATTTCATCCCGTATGGAAAAAGATTAGTAGAAATAAAAAATCATGCTATCAATACTATGAAGGAATTTGTGAAATTAGTATATGCCGGTACTTATCTTAAACATGAGGGTATAATATATTATTATGATGTGGAGAAAAAGTATTGTAAGAGTGTTATTTATGCACCAGGTACAGAGCCAGAAAGTAAATTAACAGGAAAGTCTAAACAGGTAAAAAAAATGGATCACCGATTTGTGACGTTAATCCCTAACTTAGAATCTCAAGATAACCTTCCTGATAATTCTTCTGACCTTGGTCATTTTAACGAATTCAAACATGAGAATAATAAATATTATAACGAGTTATCAGAGCTAAATGCCATAATAGATGGTTTAGTGGTAGATCATGGTTTGATAATTATGCGTAATGCAGGTGATAACTTATATAGATTAATATTCGATGATAAAATTATTATTGGTATTATGAGTTTTACGAATGTGTTATTCGAATTAAAAAAATTGCATACCAACGGTATTTATATAACAGATATTAAACTTGGAAATTTGACCTATGATGAAAAAAGTGAAGAAGTTAGAATGATTGATGTACAAAATAGGGTTAGAAAAGGAGAAAAGCACAAAAAAATAGGACACACTAACAGATATGTTACTGTTCAAGTATATTCTTATTGTACTGAGCGAGTTGACCCAAACAGTGAAGAAATGCATGATAGTAATTATCACTATCTAAGAGTAGCGGACGAATATGCTATTCTTATATGTATGATGCAATCTACTACAGGAGATCGTGTTTTTCGTAGTCCATCACCTAGTAACGTTGGAGAGAAATGGAACCATCATGGAATAATGAATTATAAAAACCAAGATATTATTTCGGATTGGATCGATCATTATGTACAACTTGAATTTCGTGAGCATGTTAAAAAATTTTTAACAAACCCTGCTAAAGCTGCAGATGAATCACCTGATCGAAAATATTTAGCCGACATGCTATCCATTCAGAATGGTCAATTTGTACAGAACTTTTAGCATAGAAGAACAGGTCGAAATGAAGAGGCAACATATTGATAAATAGTGACTGAAAAGTTGTGTTTTGTCGTGTTTTGTTGCCTATTATATAAGCAGAAATATTTTATCTATTTGTTTTTTATTGATTATTTTATCTTAGTGTGACTTAACTCCTCATAGTGCGAGTATTTTATTTATCATATAAATCAATAAATTAAAAACAAAAAGTCACAATCGATCGAAATTAGGTCAAAATACATAGATGCGGCTCGCATCCTAACACCTTACTTGGTAGCCCAAAAGGTAATAATTAGTATCGAATTTCGTCCCACTCACTTCCTCGGCTATCACGGTATTTATCCGTCATGGCAGAAGATTTGTGTCCCAGTAATTTTTGTGCAAAATCGTTACCTCTGGCTTCACTGTGCAGCCGCGCGGATAAACTTCTAATCTCGTGAAATGAAGGCGGTGTGCCCTGCCATTTCAAGCCTGATTTCTCTCTTGAATCGGCAAAACCTGTCGATAGCGATCTCTGACTGAAGCGGGTTTTATTCCTTCCCGCAAAGACATAATTTTCACCCCTTATTTGTTGCCGACAATCCGCAAGAACACCTTCAAGGTTCTTGTCAATCACCTCCAGATTCAAGGTTAAAGGTATCGCCAATTTCATCCCTGTCTTCTGTTGCTCTACCCACCATTTCCCATCATGAACATCTTGCCATTTCATCCGTTGGATATCCCCCACCCGCTGACCTGTCAGTAAGGCCAAATCCATGCTTAAACCTATCAACGGCTGCCGTTTGTTTGCCGCTTCTCTTATCACAAGAAACTCTTCCAGTGATAAACGTTCTCGCTGTATCTGTACGCGAGGCTTCTTCGTCGCTGTAGCCGGATTGGTTGCCAAATGCCCTTCTGCAATGGCTTCATTAAACATATCGATCAACAAGCTGCGAATTAATTTTGCACTGGCGGTTTTGCCTTGTTCGCTGTAACTCTTTAAAAATTTAGCAATGTCTTTGGTGGTAAGGGTGTTCAATGTACTATCAGGAAAAGCCTGGGTGATGGCCGTTAATCTTGATTGGTAGTCTGTGAGTGTTTTAGAACGAAGGCCACGTTGATGCAATTTTTCTTTAAATCTGGCTATCCATTCTGTCACCGACAGCGTATTCACCTCGTTAATTCTGTCTACCAAATTGTAGCGTTGGTCAAAAATCTGCATATTCATGGCAATCGCTTCGTTGATTGCGATACGTTTCACGCTCCCTAGGCCGTATTCCTTACCTGTGCGGGGGTCTCGGTAGCAATAGTAGCCGTTATTGCGGACATACAGATTGGGGGGCAGGTCTCGGTTAGCCGGCTTTCTTTTGCGTGCCATGATACAGTCTCTCCATTAAGCGCTTTCCGGCGTAACTGGCGGGGGTTGTGGGGTCGATCTTCACGGCATTAGCGTTAACAAGGTATTCTCTGCCATCGAGCCGTGGTGGCGGTTGGATGGCACCAGAGCGGACCCATCGACGTACTTGTTCCATGCAACGTGGGCGAGGCTGATTTTGATTCCATTGCTTGAGGCTGATTTCCATCGCAGTGCTTTCCTTATCAACGTTAAAAACGTCATGACCTCGTCCGTGTTGTAGACGGAAGAGTTATAGAGGGTCATGTGAATAACTTTATTTTAAGAATAAAAAATAATGAGAGGAATAATCAATATCAATAAATAATAGCGTCTTTCATTGTTATGAGGGGGTAGTATTAAAATAGGGTCTTCTCTTTATAGGTCGAATAATGAGGCAATCATATAAAATTTATCCAATAAAAATAGCCTTGATGAAGAAGGCTATTTTATTTATTCTGTAATAAAATCCATTTTCAATTTTTCAATGTGGCAATAATCGTGTCTTTGGCTATTTCACCATAATGGTCGATAAGGTATTGAGCAAAATGAGCTGCAGTGATTCTGTATCCACAATGAGCGCTGACAGACGCGGCAAAGGTTTCAAGTGCTTGGTGGAGTATCGCGCCAATATAAATCATCTCTGACGGTTCTTTCATCACGTCTTGTAACATAACGCTTCCTTTTTTTAGAGATAATATGTAAGTACTCCACTTGTATTGATAAGACGAAGCCCTTCGCTAAACGCATTATTTTTCGAAGAAGCAATAAAATGGTTTTATGGCAATCGATGTGTAGGCTTTTTTCTCTTTTTAAACCAACTTCTTAATCGAGTAAACCAATTTTTTTTCATTTCGCTTAGCTTCCAAGACCTTATCTTTTAACGCTCGTTTTCTCGCTCTGCTCTGTCTGTTGCTCATAAGAAAACCTCCTACTCAATAAACTGTATCCCGGGGCGTATAAACGCGTGGGGAACAGTGCGGTCAAAGCCGGTTTGATGACAAAAATGTTTAAAGTCCAGCAATGAATGCACTTTCGCTTTTTGGTATAGAATACGAATTCTATTTTCTATTGTGCGATGAGAACGTGCCAATTTTTTACCTATTTCCTTGGCACTCATCGTGCGTAATAAATAAAAGACTATCCTCAGTTCAGATTGTGTGAAGAGATTCGAGGGCGGTTCCAATAATAGCGTGGCAGTCAGCTTATCCACGTAGTGTGGCAGTGAAATAATAGCCAATTTTCTGCCATAAAAAACGGTGCCGATGCATTTCTTTCTTTATTATGCAACGGAAAGGTTTCGTATAAATAAGGTTGCAGTTTCTGCTCACGACCAAAGAAATGCGTTTTAATGAGGGTAATTTTCTGTCCGCTTTTTATAACCTCTCTTTCCAGTTTTTGAATTATTAAAGCAAATTCTGCAATACACGTAGGAAGTTCATCATCACGTCGTCCTATTACATCAAATCCTTGTGGCAAATTTAAAAAGTCAAAAAAAGCACGATTGGTATAAATAAAGCGTGAGTCACTGTCTTTTATTCCCCAAACATCTTGACTGTTTTCCATCATTGATGTCAGAGGCAATGAACTTGAGACCTTTGCTATTTTTTTCATCATCTGTCCTAACTCCATTCAGCCCCTTTCATTGTGGATGACGCCCATTTAGGAGAGGGTAAATTACTTAGTCAGTGCGAAAGTCTAATTAGAAAAATAAAATGGAATAGTCTCCACGAGAGAGACTCTCTTTTCTATTTTTATCATGCTAGACGCTATCGCTTTCTACATCCCTTCAAAGCAAAAAGCGCAAGGCGGACATGAAATACGGTAAACAGACCATGCAGAGAATACGGTTCAAATTTGAGTTTTGCACTTGCCAACGTCTGTTTCACTGCGGGATAGGACACAGAACGTAATAAGGCGATGTCTTTTTGTGACACGCCTAACGCGAAAAGCATCGCCGTTTCAAATTGCACCGGTGTTAATTCAGGAAAAACTTCCCGTAATTCAGGAAATTGGGTAATATCGATGTTAGCCATTGTAGCCTCTGTGGTAGGTTGTGGTGGTTAGCTGACAGGGGTGGTTAGTCCCACCTCTGTTAGCGCTAGGGTTAAGTGATATAAACGGGATTGCGTCACCGTCGCTATTTGTAAGTTGTTGTGGCTATTTATGTTTTCATGGTGAGTGACTCCGTGGGTTTATGATGCGATGCCAAGTTCTTTTTCGTGGGTGAAGTGTCCGTCCCAATGGGTTTTCATTGGCAGCTTATTTTTGCGGTAGAGGTCAAATAATCGGATTGCCCCTTTGCGCAGTAAAACGGGTTGGTACTTGATAAAGTCATCACCGCTATGAATGCTGATTTTATGTTGATGTTCCGTCAAATATCGGTCACGCGCATAAGAGGTTGCACGCCAGCGGGTATGGGATTTACTTTCGTTATAGAGCCAATTTCTTTCTGCCAAACAGTGATTAATCTGTTGTGTATTAATACCGTTGAGCATTTTGCAAAATTGAGTGGTCGTTATTCCTTCCTTAAACAGGTTCTTCAACTCCTTTAATTCCGCTTCCTGTTCTTTGTTCACTAAGGCTAACCTGGTTTTTTCGCGAAACTGCTCTGCCCATGCCATAGCCGCAACAGGGGGGTCTTCGAAATTAGGTAATATGCAGACAGGCCGTGTTGCTTTCTCTTCCAGCTCCCGCCAGCGTGTGGCGACTTTATGGCGAAGTGGAATACTGTAACCCATGACCAATGTGATGGTTAAATCTTGGTCAAGCAAATATTCCTGATAGGTGCGACCACTGGCGTCTTTGTAATCGGCGGAAAAGTCCGCCGATTGAATGGTGAGCACTTCAAACATTTTTCTACAGTCATAAAGTACGTCTTTATGCTGTTTGCCCGTTAGTCGAGCAATTTCACGGCTAGACATTTTTACCTGTTGATAGAGAGTGATGACATTTGACATGGAGAATTCCTTGCAAGTGAATTGCGATTAATGACCTCCGGTACGTTACCGGAGCGGAAGATTAATTAAGCTTTGATGTTGCGTCAGCGGGGGGTTGGGCTTTGCTTCTATTAACAAAATTGGCGAATACCATCCCATCTTTGAAACAGTCACAAAGACGGCAGGCTAAAGGTGAATCTAGTTTTATTGAAGGCGTATAATTGCTCACTATCTGACCCATTACACGCTATGGGCGTAAAAAAACCGCACTACTTGCGTATGCGGCATTCGCTAGTTAAAGGTATTTAACACCTTTAACGAAATATTCCCCGAGGCTGAATCATCATTCAGCCCGTCCGGGTATAGCAGGTGCTAAGGCACCCTTAATGTAGCAATACTTCAATATCTTTAATATCTTGGTCAGAAAGTCCAGTAGACGCTTTAACCAAAGCACCATCTACACCACTTTTAAGAAGCTGCTTGGCAATTTCGAGTTTAGTTTCCTGACGTCCCTGTTGCATGCCCTGTTGCATGCCCTGTTGCATGCCCTGTTCGATGCCCCGTTTTTCGCCCCGTTTTTCGAGTTGTTGTGCAATCGTCATAATGTCCTCACGGTAAGTGGGTGTCTGATCCACGAGCGCTTTGAAGAACTTTTCAGTATTCTTCGTTTCCCCTTGGTAGGTGATATAATAGAGCAAAGCGTGGAACAATTCACGGTTTGTATAACCTTTATTCAATAGTTCTGCAATGGGTCCGACCATGTTTATCATATCACGCATGTAAATGTGTTTTTGCACCAGTTCCATCAACGCCACATGGCCGTGTGTCATGATTTCCTCATCAGGAATAACGCTAATATCCACCAAAGGAAACGGCTTGGTGTAGATTTCTCTGGCTAGCTCCGGGTCAACAAAACAATCCATCAAATCCCTGCTGTAAGGATAGGGCCGCCTTTTCCCGTGATAAAACAATATCGGCACCACAATAGGTAATTTTTCGTTCGGGTTTTTGTCAAAATATTTTTGCCAAATCCCCACACAATAGCGTAATTCACGAAACGTCATCAAAAGTTGCGGGTTGCTTTGATGTTCGATAATACACTGAATGTACGCCTTGCTGCCGTCGTTCATCTGCATTGAATAAACAATATCAGAGAAATATTGTCTCAAATTTTCATCAACAAAGGAGCAATCTTCTACTTTCAGTGTAGAAAGGTCACATTTCTTCAAAACAGCGGGCGGTAAATGTGTTTTCAAAAAGTCTCGTGCCACCTCAAGATTACCCAAAAACTTCTTACAGAAGGCGTCGTGAGGAGAAATTATTGCTTTCATCGCTTTATCCTAAGCTTAATATAACGACGTTTCAGAAAGGCATGCCCTGTATCATACCATCTCTGCCCCTGTTTTGATGTTGACGACCACTTTTTTCAGTGGCGTTATCTTCATGCCACTTTCCCATACGTTTTAATCTGTTCGATTTCATCTTCAAGTTCCTGAAGAAATTTTCGCACTTCTGTTTCAATTTCCTTGCCCAGTGCCTCATCAAAGTGAATGCGCTTTTTGAAGTAGGCTAATGTGTCAGGCAGTCGATTATCATAGCTGACAAAGTCACACCATCGACGCCCCGTACACAGCATTTGCGCGTGCATTTGCAGGAGGTATTTTTTTTCTGGTTCACCTGTTCTTATCGTTTTCAGATGCGTCCAGGTTTTGGGGCATTTAATCTCGATCAGGCCATCCTCATTAACCAATCCGTCGGGACTGGCCGCAAACCCCTCAATAGTGGGGTGGTCGACGAGACCGACCTCCGTGACCTCTACTGCAAATTCACGCAAGATGTAAGCCTCACGGGCGACGGGTTCCAGTGCTGTCCCGTGCTTCATGTCGAGCGTGACAAAGGTGTCTTCCCGTTTCCCCGTTAGACGCTGGCAAATCAGCTCGGCCCTGTATTTTTTTCGCGTTGCGGCGTCGCCTGTTTTGACTTTTGCCATCACCTCTGCCAATTTGCTGGCCGTCACTTTGCCACATCGTGCGGCAAACCAGGCTTCTGTTCGTTGTTCCATTTTTTTACCTCGATAAATTGTCTTGTCATCAAAACGGAGAACCCCTCGTAGAGTAGGTCTCTGGTTTGACATCATCTCCCCAGCGACCTCTCGTCAAACCGTGCTTGCAGTTTTCCCGCACACGGCTTTCCGACTGTCTTCTTTCCACAGCGTTACGACGGCACAGGTCGGGCATACCGACTCCCTTCATCTCCGGTTATGGACAGGCTGTACAGCTTAAACAGCCCGTGGTAATCGTAGAACCAGGACGGCGGGTGGTCCCTCCACCCCTTACCCCGTTTCTTGTGCTTCTTCCGCAACATGATGCAGAGTGTCCATATCGTGTAATTCGCTATGCTCAAGAAATGCTTCCTTGAATTACCTGTCTTGAAGTAATTCCCCCATCCGCGAAGAATCGGGTTTACCTTTTCTTTCACCAATGTGGGCCAATCCCAGTGCTGCCCTTTTCGGACAACATCACGGATTTTCTGCTTAACAGACTTCATAGCCTTGGGAGTCGGATAGTAAAAGGTCTTCAACTCGCCCGTCACTTTCGATGGTTGAACTGCGAACCTGTGACCTAGAAAGTCAAACGGCTCTTTCATGGCATTAACTATCCGCGTTTTCTTGGCATTAAGCGTCAACCCAAGTCGGTCTAAGACTTTCTTGGCCTGATCCAGATAAAACTCCGGGCGCTTGCTGCACAAAATCACAAAATCGTCGGCATATCGCACGATATGAGCATCATGCGGACGTTTACCGAACGCCTTTTTCTCCCACGTCGAATCAAGCCAGTGCAGGTAGAGATTAGCGAGCAAGGGAGAACTTACTCCGCAAACAATCTGGCAAACTTCTGCCATATGTTTTGTCTGATCCTGCTTCCAGGCTGGTATCATTCCCGGGATTCACCCGAAAAACCACCACAATTTCATCACGATAAATTTCTATCCGTTTCACCAGCGCACGCAGAATTTCTCGCTTCATCAGAAAATCGTCCGTACTCAGGCGTTCCGTGACCGCAGCAGCAAAATCCTCCACCCGGTTAACCAGTAGCAGCAACTCATGCTGGTTCTCTGTGGCCTGTTTCACCTTCACTCTCTGGCGCGCAAGTTCCGCCAGCCTGAGCGTCATCACTCTGATCCGTGGTTCAAAGTCTGTTTTGCCAATCAGCCCTTCGGCAAAACTATCAATCAATCGGGACCGCCCCACGTTTAGCTGATTTTCTTGCTTTTTCAGACGCTCAGCATCTGCGGTCTGTCCACTGTGCTCTGACGCCTGCGTTAGACGCTGCTCATATTCTTTTTTCAGCCGTTCCGGCTCAGACAGCAGCGCAATGACCTGTGCCCAGACCGTTTCATCCAGCATGGATGTCCTGACCTGTTTATTGTCACACACCCGAATGCCCCCAAAGCGGTAAGCATCCGTCCCAGTACAGTGGTAATAAGAATACTGCGCCCCCCCTTTTGCCGCAGATTTACTGACTTTTTTGCCATAATACGCATAGCGACAGTGGCCGCACACAGTCAGCCCCTGTAAGAGATAAGCGGCTCCCCGGCGCCCCTGTCGTGCATGTCGGCGGTTTTCTTCCAGCTGTTCGTTGACCGTCAAGAAAAGAGCGCTGTTGATGATGGCAGGCACAGGGATCCCGATGCCGTCATCCGGCTTACTTCGTATTACTGAATAACCGTTCTTGAGGATATCTGCACTGTTGCGCGCTGCTCTCACCCGGGGACGGGGGGCGCAGTTTTTCGTTTTTCCGAACACAGCAAGTCCTTTGTAAGCGGGGTTCTTTAACATGCCCCATACCGTACTGCGGTCCCAGCCGGGTTTGCCGGTGGCGCTTTCTATGCCTTTCTCAGCCAGACGTCTGACCACACCGCCTAGACTCAGGCGCTCTATGCCAGCCCAACTAAATATCTTCCTGACCACGGAGGCTTCATGAAGGTTGACAATATACTGTGCGGGTGTCCCGTCCGGCTGCCTGCGGATATACCGATAACCGTAAGGTGCACCGGAAAGGACACCGACATTACCACAGCGTGCACCGTGAAGCTTACCACGCCGGTTGCGCTCCATAATCTTTGCCCGCTCATATTCAGCAAACATCCCCTGCATCTGCAGAAGCATCATGTCTTCCAGCGTGTCGCCGGGGGTGTGACAGATAAAGATAACCTCCACGCCGCAGGCGCTGAACTCTTCCATCAGCAGAGCCTGATAGGCGTATTTACGGGCTAGCCTGTCGGGCGACAGGATGTACAGGCATTCAATATCGCCTGCCGCCGCGTAGTCCCTCAGGCGCTCTAGTTGCGGGCGGATAAGTGTAGCACCGCTGACACCATCATCGATAAAGAGCATGGCGTCAGGCAACACGTGGCCGTCCTCACGGATGCGGTCCTTGATTGCTGCAAGCTGACTGCCGATGGTGCCATTTTTTACCTGTTGCCCGGAAGAAACGCGGGCGTAGAGTGCGACCAGTGCCTTGTTCATAACATTTTGCTCCGTCTAGCGGTTGAGCGGGCAGGAGCCCGGTGAGGTTTGGCCTGGGCCTGGTCGTGAGGGGTAAGCACGTGGTGGTTAACGGGAGTCAGCTGTTCATAAACATCCGTCAGCTGGTCGTCAGAAAACCGGCTGGGCTCGAAAGTGATACGTACGTGTTGTGAAAATGGCTTCGGTTTCATTGCTGAGGGTCACTCCGTGTGCCGTTATCAGTCTCAATAACGAGGGAAAACTCAGTGATGCTCCCATCCGGATGACCAGACTTGAGGCAGCGCCGGTGAAAACGCAGGCCCCAGCTTACGCGAAAGTTTGCACTATTGTTTGCGGAGTAATTTCTCCCTTGCTCGCTAATCTCTACCTGCACTGGCTTGATTCGACGTGGGAGAAAAAGGCGTTCGGTAAACGTCCGCATGATGCTCATATCGTGCGATATGCCGACGATTTTGTGATTTTGTGCAGCAAGCGCCCGGAGTTTTATCTGGATCAGGCCAAGAAAGTCTTAGACCGACTTGGGTTGACGCTTAATGCCAAGAAAACGCGGATAGTTAATGCCATGAAAGAGCCGTTTGACTTTCTAGGTCACAGGTTCGCAGTTCAACCATCGAAAGTGACGGGCGAGTTGAAGACCTTTTACTATCCGACTCCCAAGGCTATGAAGTCTGTTAAGCAGAAAATCCGTGATGTTGTCCGAAAAGGGCAGCACTGGGATTGGCCCACATTGGTGAAAGAAAAGGTAAACCCGATTCTTCGCGGATGGGGGAATTACTTCAAGACAGGTAATTCAAGGAAGCATTTCTTGAGCATAGCGAATTACACGATATGGACACTCTGCATCATGTTGCGGAAGAAGCACAAGAAACGGGGTAAGGGGTGGAGGGACCACCCGCCGTCCTGGTTCTACGATTACCACGGGCTGTTTAAGCTGTACAGCCTGTCCATAACCGGAGATGAAGGGAGTCGGTATGCCCGACCTGTGCCGTCGTAACGCTGTGGAAAGAAGACAGTCGGAAAGCCGTGTACGGGAAAACTGCAAGCACGGTTTGACGAGAGGTCGCTGGGGAGATGATGTCAAACCAGAGACCTACTCTACGAGCGGTTCTCCGTTTTGATGACAAGACAATTTATCGAGGTAAAAATGGAACAACGAACAGAAGCCTGGTTTGCTGCAAGATGCGGCAAGGTCACAGCCAGCAAATTGGCAGAGGTGATGGCAAAAGTAAAAACAGGCGACGCCGCAACGCGAAAAAAATACAGGGCCGAGCTGATTTGCCAGCGTCTGACGGGGAAACGGGAAGACACCTTTGTCACGCTCGACATGAAGCACGGGACAGCACTGGAACCCGTCGCGCGTAAGGCTTACCTATTGCGTGAATTTGCAGTAGAGGTCACGGAAGTGGGGCTCGTCGACCACCCTACCATCAAGGGGTTTGCCGCCAGTCCCGACGGACTGGTTAATGAGGATGGTCTCATCGAAATCAAATGCCCAAAAACCTGGACACATCTGAAAACGATAAGAACAGGTGAACCAGAAAAAAAATACCGCCTGCAAATGCACGCGCAAATGCTGTGTACGGGGCGAAGATGGTGTGACTTTGTCAGCTATGACAATCGACTGCCTGACACATTAGCCTACTTCAAAAAGCGCATTCACTTTGATGAGGCACTGGGCAAGGAAATTGAAACAGAAGTGCGAAAATTTCTTCAGGAACTTGAAGATGAAATCGAACAGATTAAAACGTATGGGAAAGTGGCATGAAGATAACGCCACTGAAAAAAGTGGTCGTCAACATCAAAACAGGGGCAGAGATGGTATGATACAGGGCATGCCTTTCTGAAACGTCGTTATATTAAGCTTAGGATAAAGCGATGAAAGCAATAATTTCTCCTCACGACGCCTTCTGTAAGAAGTTTTTGGGTAATCTTGAGGTGGCACGAGACTTTTTGAAAACACATTTACCGCCCGCTGTTTTGAAGAAATGTGACCTTTCTACACTGAAAGTAGAAGATTGCTCCTTTGTTGATGAAAATTTGAGACAATATTTCTCTGATATTGTTTATTCAATGCAGATGAACGACGGCAGCAAGGCGTACATTCAGTGTATTATCGAACATCAAAGCAACCCGCAACTTTTGATGACGTTTCGTGAATTACGCTATTGTGTGGGGATTTGGCAAAAATGTTTTGACAAAAACCCGAACGAAAAATTACCTATTGTGGTGCCGATATTGTTTTATCACGGAAAAAGGCGGCCCTATCCTTACAGCAGGGATTTGATGGATTGTTTTGTTGACCCGGAGCTAGCCAGAGAAATCTACACCAAGCCGTTTCCTTTGGTGGATATTAGCGTTATTCCTGATGAGGAAATCATGACACACGGCCATGTGGCGTTGATGGAACTGGTGCAAAAACACATTTACATGCGTGATATGATAAACATTGTCGGACCCATTGCAGAACTATTGAATAAAGGTTATACAAACCGTGAATTGTTCCACGCTTTGCTCTATTATATCACCTACCAAGGGGAAACGAAGAATACTGAAAAGTTCTTCAAAGCGCTCGTGGATCAGACACCCACTTACCGTGAGGACATTATGACGATTGCACAACAACTCGAAAAACGGGGCGAAAAACGGGGCATAGAACAAGGTCTGGAACAAGGCATGCAACAAGGCATGCAACAAGGCATGCAACAGGGCATGCAACAGGGTGAAAAAAAAGCATCCTTAAAAATTGCGAAAGAACTTCTCTCTCGAGGGATAAATCGCGATGTAATTAAAACGGCTACTGGACTTTCTGACCAAGATATTAAAAATATTGAAGTATTGCTACATTAAGGTGTCTTAACACTTGCTATACCCGGACGGGTTGAATGATGATTCAGCCTCGGGGAATATTGCGTTAAAGGTGTTAAATACCCTTAACTAGCGAATACCGCATACGCGAGTAGTGCGGTTTTTTTACGTCCATAGCGTGTCATGGTCAGATAGCGAGCAACTATACGCCTTCAATAAAACTAAATTCACCTTTAGCCTGCCGTCTTTGTGACTGTTTCAAAGATGGGATGGTATTCGTTAATTTTGTTAATAGAAGCAAAGCCCCCCCGCTGACGCAACATCAAAGCTTAATTAATCTTCCGCTTCGGTAACGTACCGGAAGTCATTAATCGCAATTCACTTGCAAGGAATTCTGCATGTCAAATGTCATCACTCTCTATCAACAGGTAAAAATGTCTAGCCGCGAAATTGCTCGACTAACGGGTAAACAGCATAAGGACGTACTTTATGACTGTAGAAAAATGTTTGAAGTGCTCACTATTCAATCGGCGGACTTTTCCGCCGATTACAAAGACGCCAGTCGTCGCACCTATCAGGAATATTTACTTGACCAGGATTTAACCATGACATTGGTCATGGGTTACAGTATTCCACTTCGCCATAAAGTCGCCACTCGCTGGCGGGAGCTAGAAGAGCAAGCAACACGGCCTGTCTGCGTATTGCCTAATTTCGAAGATCCACCGGTTGCGGCTATGGCATGGGCAGAGCAGTTTCGCGAAAAAATGAGACTGGCCTTAGTAAATAAAGAACAGGAAGAGGAATTACACGCGTTAAAAAGTCTCTTTAAAGAAGGGATGACGATCCCTCAATTTTGCAAAATGCTCAACGGTATTAATACACAACAGATTAATCACTGTTTGGCGAAAAGAAATTGGCTCTATAACGAAAGTAAATCCCATACCCGCTGGCGTGCAACCTCTTATGCGCGTGACCGATATTTGACGGAACATCAACATAAAATCAGCATTCATAGCGGTGATGACTTTATCAAGTACCGACCGGTTTTACTGCGCAAAGGGGCAATTCGATTGTTTTATCTCTATCGCAAAAATAAGCTGCCAATGAAAACATATTGGGATGGGCACTTCACCCATGACAAAGCATTCAATATTGCATCATAGGCTAGAGGAGTCACACACGATGAAAACATAACATTCACAATAAATTGCAAAACAACAACGGCAACGTAATCACCGTTTACATCAATTAACCCTAGCGCTAACAGAAGTGGTCTTCAGCCACCCCTGTCAGCTAACCACCATAACCTCTCTCGGAGGCTACAATGGCTAACATCGATATTACCCAATTTCCTGAATTACGGGAAGTGTTTCCTGAATTAACACCGGTGCAATTTGAAACGGCGATGCTGTTTTCTTTGGGCGTGTCACAAAAAGAAATTTCAGAATTGCGATCAATCTCGTACAAAGTCGTGAAACAGACACTGGAGGCGGCAAAAATCAAATTTGAGCCTCGTTCACTTCATGGCCTGCTAACCATATTCCATGTGCGTCTTGTGCTGTTTGCTTTGCAGCAATGTGTAAAATGAACGGACTTTCATTCCGTTAAATAGCAACGGCAAGCCCGTACTACAAAATAAAAAAGGAGCATAGGTGCCTTAAAGGCACCTACAGCATCCCGTTTGTTCCCTTTAGCATTATCTGGCTTAAGTAATTAATACGTTCCAATCTGCATTGGAAAAAAGGCGCATATTTAACGCAAAAGCCGATGTTACTTCAAAGGAAAGACTGTTATGAATAATCCCATGATTGAAAACGTTGTATTCTGGATGACTGTGCCTTTTCTCATCCTATTAGCCCCGTTTATTTTAATGTTGGTTATTTCGATTATCCGCGATTCACGTGCACGGAAACAGACTAAAAACAATTCATGGAGCAATTCATGAATAAGATTAACTTATCGTCACGTTCATTGCCTCTGACCGCTATGATGGAAAATAGTCAAGATGTTTGGGGAATAAAAGACAGCGAATCACGCTTTATTTATACGAATCGTGCTTTTCTTGATTTTTTAAATGTGCCACAAGGATTTGATGTGATAGGGCGGCGTGATGATGAACTTCCTACGTGTATTTTAGAATTTACTTTAATCATTCAAAAACTGGAAAGAGAGGTTATAAAAAGCGGGCAAAAAATCACCCTCATTAAAACGCATTTCTTTGGTCGTGAACAGAAACTGCAACCTTATTTATACGAAACCTTTCCGTTGCATAATAAAAGAAACAAGTGCATCGGCACGGTTTTTTATGGCAGAAAACTGGCTATTATTTCACTGCCCCACTACGTAGATAAGCTAACTGCCACGCTATTATTGGACCCTCCCTCGACTCTATTTACGCAATCTGAATTGAGGATAATCTTTTATTTATTACGCACGATGAGTGCCAAGGAAATAGGTAAAAAATTGGCACGTTCTCATCGCACAATAGAAAATAGAATTCGTATTCTATACCAAAAAGCGAAAGTGCATTCATTGCTGGACTTTAAACATTTTTGTCATCAAACCGGCTTTGACCGCACTGTTCCCCACGCGTTTATACGCCCCGGGATACAGTTTATTGAGTAGGAGGTTTTCTTATGAGCAACAGACAGAGCAGAGCGAGAAAACGAGCGTTAAAAGATAAGGTCTTGGAAGCTAAGCGAAATGAAAAAAAATTGGTTTACTCGATTAAGAAGTTGGTTTAAAAAGAGAAAAAAGCCTACACATCGATTGCCATAAAACCATTTTATTGCTTCTTCGAAAAATAATGCGTTTAGCGAAGGGCTTCGTCTTATCAATACAAGTGGAGTACTTACATATTATCTCTAAAAAAAGGAAGCGTTATGTTACAAGACGTGATGAAAGAACCGTCAGAGATGATTTATATTGGCGCGATACTCCACCAAGAACTTGAAACCTTTGCCGCGTCTGTCAGCGCTCATTGTGGATACAGAATCACTGCAGCTCATTTTGCTCAATACCTTATCGACCATTATGGTGAAATAGCCAAAGACACGATTATTGCCACATTGAAAAATTGAAAATGGATTTTATTACAGAATAAATAAAATAGCCTTCTTCATCAAGGCTATTTTTATTGGATAAATTTTATATGATTGCCTCATTATTCGACCTATAAAGAGAAGACCCTATTTTAATACTACCCCCTCATAACAATGAAAGACGCTATTATTTATTGATATTGATTATTCCTCTCATTATTTTTTATTCTTAAAATAAAGTTATTCACATGACCCTCTATAACTCTTCCGTCTACAACACGGACGAGGTCATGACGTTTTTAACGTTGATAAGGAAAGCGCTGCTATGGAAATCAGCCTCAAGCAATGGAATCAAAACCAGCCTCGCCCGCGTTGCATGGAACAAGTACGTCGATGGGTCCGCTCTGGTGCCATCCAACCGCCACCGCGGCGCGAGGGCCGAGAATATCTCGTCGAGGCGCATGCCGTAAAAATTGACCCAACAACCCCCGCCAGTTACGCCGGAAAACGCTTAATGGAGAGACTGTATCATGGCACGCAAAAGAAAGCCGGCTAACCGAGACCTGCCGCCCAATCTGTATGTCCGCAATAACGGTTACTATTGCTACCGAGACCCCCGCACAGGTAAGGAATACGGCGTAGGGAGCGTGAAACGTATCGCGATCAACGAAGCGATTGCCATGAACATGCAGATTTTTGACCAACGCCATAGCCTGGTAGACAGAATCAACGTGGGCAATACGGGCAATACGCTATCGGTGACAGAATGGATAGCCCAATTTACGGAAAAATTGCACCAATGTGGTCTTCGTCCTAAGACGATTCAGGACTACCAAAAAAGATTAGCGCCCGTCGCTCATGCTTTCCCTGATAGGATATTGAGTACACTGACCACCAAAGAGATTGCTATTTTTTTAAACAGTTACACCGAGCAAGGTAAAAACGCCAGTGCAAAGTTAATCCGTAGTGTACTTATCGATATGTTTAATGAAGCGATTGCAGAAGGTCATCTGGAAGCGAATCCGGTAGAAGCCACAAGGAATCCTCGTGTACAAGTACGGCGTGAGCGCTTATCACTGGAAGCGTTTCTCGTGATTAGAGAGGTTGCCAATCAGCGACCACCGTGGGTGGGGTTAAGCATGGATTTAGCCTTACTCACAGGTCAGCGAATGGGGGACATCCGGCAGATGCAGTGGAAAGATATTCATGACGGAAAATGGTGGTTACAGCAACAGAAGACCGGGATGAAACTGGCGATACCCTTAACCTTGAGTTTGGCAATCATTGATAAAAACGTTGAAGGCATTCTCAATGATTGTCGGCAACACATAAAGGGTGAACATTATGTTTTTGTGGGAAGGACGAAAACGTGTTTTAGTCAGGGACTTCTATCGACAGGGTTTGCAGATTCAAGAGAAAAATCCGGTTTGAAATGGCAGGGTACACCGCCCTCATTTCACGAAATCAGAAGTTTATCCGCGAGGCTGTACAGTGAAGCGAGGGGTAAGGATTTCGCGCAGAAATTACTGGGACATAAATCTTCTGTCATGACGGATAAATACCGTGACAGCAGAGGGAGTGAATGGGAGGAAGTTTGATACAAGTTATGATGTTTGGGTTATCGAGTAAGACGTTAAGAGAGAAGGCATTGTGACCTTATTTCGATCGATTGTGACCTTTGTGTTGTAATTTATTGATTTTTATTATAAATAAAATACAGTGGATATTCAACGTAAGCGCGGCGTCTTGCACAAGCTGTGAACGGTGATAGCCTGCACCCTCGAGGATCACATGTGCCGTTGTCGTGATGGGATAATGCGCGCGAATGGCAGACAGGAAGTGAACCACATTTTCGCTGTTAATCGTCTCATCATCACGGATTATGGGGTTAGCCACATTCTGGATGTTCAAGGCTCCCATGATATTCAACCGCGTTCTGCTCCCGGTGGTCTCTATCGTTTTATCCTGGCCTTTTCGTATCCAGCCGTAGCTTATTTTGGTGGTTTGTGTCGGATGAACGGCATCAATAAACAGTATGGGGTCATTACCCGCGGCGTCTTTCAATTCGCTGTAGGTCTTTATAAATTGCTGCTGTTTCTCAACGGCAAATTTATGCGGAACACCTTTCGGCTTTTTATAGCTAAAGCCATGCTGCTTCAACCCTTTATACAGACCTGATACGGTAAAGGTGATGTTCCAGCGTCCAGCGATATAGGCCACAATTTGGTGATTGTGGTGGTAGAGCGGCTGGGTGAGATGTTCAACCAGCGACGTGGTCTGTTCCGCATTGAGATAGCCATCGGAGCCGCCATTTTCAGGCTTGAGCTTGTTGAGTTTATGATAGTCTGTAAGGTGGCGCCGCACCGTGGTTTCATTAATGAGCTGTGAGTGAGCAATCATAGGGGGAGTCCAGCCGTCTGCGGACAACAAAACACACCGGATCCTGTCACAGACACGGCGGTCATGGCTTTGACGATGTTGGGCTTCGAGGGTAATTTTCTGGTCAGCAGTCAGCTCTATTTTCATGGCTATGAGCATGATCCTTATCGACTTCAAAATCAAGCATCTTCATTGATCACGGGTATACATCAGTTTGAAGGCGATAATGCTTTTGAGGGTGATCATTTTCGTTAGTTTGGTTGCCGTATTTAAACGACATTGTTCAACACAACATCCTGATTTCAGTGTTTTGAAGAACTCTTCTATCTTCCATCTCAGTCTATACCAATTCACTTTCTCTTCTGCTTCAAAGGCGTCAGTGGCCGTCAAATTGGTCAATAATACCCATTCGACAGGCGCTACTCCTTCTGGAGGAGGCTGTTCTTTAACACTGATGGCAGATACGTGAACCTTTTCATGGATATGCCGTGAAGCGTCTTTATTGGTAGGCCCATAAACTAGATTATTTCTAATGGGAAGCCAGCCTGAAATGGAGCGCATATCCACATAAGCCGTTCTTGCTACCCTTTGCTGATTTTTGGGCAGGGTGAGTGCTATGGTTTTTAAAATCGGCGTCTTTGACAAGGCGGTTTGCACCGTTGTTTTTTTTCCCTTTTCATCGATAAATTTTCTGTCTTTCCGGTTGCGGATAATAAAAAATGTTTTTAGTGAGCTTGCAACCCGAAAAAGTTCGAAAATATCCGCTTCTCTGTCTCCCAGCGTGATTAAGCAGGTATCTTTGGGTATCAGCGCCGCTGTCTCGTAGAGGGTCTCTATCCACTTAATACTTTCTTTCTCTTTCATTGTCGATTGATAAAGCCGCCGCTGTTTTTCCTGAGGCGTTTCCTCTCGGGAAACACGTGACCAGCATTTAAGCGAGGATAACCCAAGCGGCAAGCCCTCCTGAGTTACCATCAAACTTGCATGAAGCATCAACCCCATTTTATGTTTGTGATAGGCTTGAGATAGACTTCCCAACCCCTCTGTCTTTTTATGTGAGTCAAAGTTCAACTCTGATGTGTCCTGAAGAGAAAAAACCAGTGAATGCCCCTCCAGACGTTTTTGTGTTTGCACACAATGTGTACGGAATAGCGCGCTCTCGCTCACTCTCTCATTGCTAAAAAATCGATAAGCTCCTTTGGCCTGTGACCAGGAGCCATGACAGCTTGGGTAAATTGAACCTGACGCTTTTGATGATATAGCGTAGGCTGTATAAATTGATGTATAATTTCAAGATGACTTATCCATTAAAATTTCGCCAACATGTATTGGCTATTAAAGAGCAAGAAAAGCTTACATATGCCCAAACGGCCACACGTTTTTGTATTGGGACCGCAAGTCTGATGCGCTGGGCTAAACGAATAGAACCTTGTCTGACACGTGATAAACCCGCCAGTAAAATAGCTCGAGCGGCGTTGATTCTTGATGTGGAAACCTACCCTGACGCGTCTCAATACGAGCGAGCCCAACGTATGGGAGTGAGCGCTAGAGGTATCTGCCATGCGTTGAAACGGGCAGGGTTTAGCTATAAAAAAAACATTTTATCATCCAAAAGCCAACGCCCAATCCCGAGAAGATTTTCAGATCAAGATCCAGGCCTATGAAGCCAGCGAGACCCCTATTATTTACGTTGATGAAAGCGGTTTTGCTCATGACATGCCCCGCCTCTACGGCTATTGAGCTAAAGGTAAGCGGTGTTACGGTCAACATGATTGGCACGCTAAAGCACGTACCAATGTCATTGGCGCTCAGCTTAACGGAAAATTAACCACCGTTTGTGCCTTTGAATACAATATCAATAGCGATATTTTTCATGCGTGGGTAACCCAAGGCTGCCTCCTAAGGTCGGCGACGTGAAGTAGTCTGTTATCTCTTGATTTTTTTGAAGAAACGGTGTTATCTATTAGCCGGTCCCGTTACTCGTTCAGCTAAGGTGTTATGCCTAAAAATATCTGTCACTCACATCAAACAGCGCATACCAAAATGGTGAAGCAGACCTTGAAAGAGGTTGCTAAAGCCTTAGCCATGCCTTATCAGAAAACGCATCAGGCCTTTACTGGCGGAGATAATCTTTTCATTACAGAGACGTTTTGGGAAATATTCTGGGCTCGCTTTCCCGCAGAGTCTGCAATGAATGCGGTCTATTTTTGCCCGGAGTGTCGGTCGTTTGATCTAGAACACCCGTGATGCTTGAGCTGAAAGATGAACCGTAAACTGCGTCATCCTTTTCAGGTCGGTCATGCGTGGTGGAATTACTATTGTGCTCATGCGGATAAAATACGGCCGGTGGTGGTCGATAATCTGATTAAACTGTTTTCCTGCGGAACATCGGCGCTGGGGTTTGCCAGCTGGCGCTGTCAAAAGGCAGGCTGTACGCACACCAAACGGATTTGCTTTACCTGCCACAGCCGTTCATGCCCTTCCTGTGGTAAGAAAGCCACAGAGCGGTGGGTGGCCAAACAGCGCACGGTGCTTCCCATCACAAAATGGCAACACATTACGTTCACTTTTCCCCGTGAGTTCTGGCCGTTGTTTGAGCTAAATCGTGCGCTGTTAACGCATCTCAGTCGTCTCGCTGCCAAGGTTATTTTAGATTTTTGCCAGCCAAAAAACCTATTGCCTGGCCTATTCACGGCGTTGCATACGCATGGGCGAGCGCTGAATTGGCATCCTCATGTGCATCTTTCGGTGACCTGTGGCGGACTCGATGACAATGCCGAAAAATGGAAAAAAATCACGTTTAGCGGAAAAACGTTGATGAAACAGTGGCGTTATCAGATTATCACACTACTTCGTCAACAGTGGGATACCTTGCAATTACCACCGGAGTTATCACAAACCCTCACGAGGCTGGGTCAACGGGAGCAGTTTCTGGATTTCCATTACCAACGGCATTGGAATATCGACCTGGCAAAGCCGACAGACAATGCCCAGCAAACGCTCAATTATTTAGGCCGTTATTTAAAAAAGCCTCCGGTGTCGTTATCCCGGCTGGAACATTATAACGGCCAGGAAGTGACCTATCGCTACCTCAGTCATAAAACCCGAGAGCAAGAAAAACTTAACCTCAGTATGGACGAGTTTATTCAGCGTTTTATTAGCCACATTCCGGATAAACATTTTAGGATGGTCCGCTATTATGGTTTTTTAGCGCCCCGCCGTCGGACTACACTGCTGCCGATTATAGATGCTTTGTTGGGGCAGGAAAAAGAAAAAACCGTCAACATCACTTATGCGGCAATGTTAAAACGCCTAAGTCGTATTGGCCCTCATGAGTGCATCCTGTGTGGCTCTCGTTTGGTGCTAAGCGGTATCACATCAGGCTTGCCGTGGCATCAGTTAATGCTTCACCATGAATCTCTGGCAAAAATGAAGGGGATTTAGCCTCTGCAGGGAAGGGGCGCCTCGCGTTCGAAAATGCTGGTTTTTTAAACGAAAATGACCCTATTATCACCCGGGACTCTCTACGTTAAGGAGAATAACCCTAAAGTTTGAAAATAATATCGTTTATTTTTTGATCCAATTCTGTTTTTGACAATAAAACCAAATTATTAAAATTCCTATCTATCAAGACTGACTGCCAAAAATCCCTCAAGGGGCTGTTATCGTGATGGATAATGTGAGCTTTCACAAACGCCAGGATATCCAGTCTACTAGACAAAAATCTGGTTTTATTCTGGAATATCTCCCGACGTATTCTCCTGACCTCAACCCGATTGAGCACAAATGGGCTCAGGCTAAAGCCCTTCGTAGGAAACGACAATGCGATATCGACACTCTCTTTTCTGACCCTTTGTTTTTAATCAATTTATACGGCTACAGCCATAATAAGCCCGCTGTTTCAAAAAAACGCTCTTTAAGGCGTTTATCTCCGAAATCAATTTGATGAAATTCTTCCCGGATCCACTCATTCCCATTACCCGTTACTGTTTTCATGTGCCTGTTTCCTGATTTAACTATTGACTCTACCAATAATCCAATTTCACCTGAATCATTTTTCATTCAACTTTGTGGGTAAAAGTGAGACCTCAATCCCATTGAACATAAATGGGCACAAGCCAAAAGCAAAAGAAGGGACTTAAATTGCAGCCTTGACGCCTTATTCTCTCAATATAGTGCATAATCATTATTATGTCGTTCAGCTATATGTTGAAAATACTGACAAGGCCTATCATGTAGACGTAGGTATCAATCACTTCTCTGCGCAAGGGGGCATTTATTGACGGATGGTTAGCCACGGGCGAAAGTTATTTTCCAGCGGAAATGGCAAAAACGCGCTATTATTTTCCATCCTCACGTGGCCTTGAAGGTAAAATCACTGAACAATTGGCATGGTTAGCGCAACAAGATGAAAATAGCCCGGTAAAACGCTACTGATAATCAGAGAGTGACTTGGGAGTTGAGATCCAATGGAGGATTTTCTTATATTTGCCAACAGCCTTGGCTCTAATGACGCCTTCATGATTGATAACTCGCTGTTTTTTGAGATCACATCGAAGGTTTTTTCATTTTCGCCAGCGATTTTGCTCAAACAACGGTCAAAAAAAACGGCCGCACAAATTCTGTTAACGTATCCAGATTAATGCGACCGAATCAGCGTCATTATGCCGCAGGCGAATAGCTGCCTGGACTATTGCTACATGACAGCAATGGCGGAGCCATTTTATCTACGGCGATACCCGATGTAGACGATGCCCATACCCTGTCAGGTTGCGAAGTGAAGGCCGCCATTTGTTCAGGCAGTAAACTGTTTTTTGTACCACGATCTTCCGCAATTTTGCTGTGATCACCACTCAAATTGGCATCGCGTCTGACTCTCTTTTTTTCTGTTGTCAATGTCGTATAAGACGGATTGGCAGGGGCGAAATCTCTCCCAATAATAGAGCGCCTGTTACGTATTGTCTCTGGTATTTTGCCCGCCAGATCCATTATCAAAAGTGATTGCGTATCTGGATTTTTCATTAATAAGCCGCGTCGGGTCTCTGAGTCAAAAAGAAACTTGCTCTTTGCACGGCCTATAGTATCAGCGCCCATTGCTTTCATGAAATTACTGTCTAGTATATGCGCACCCTTTAAGAATCCATGGGATATCCCTAATTGCTGTTTTCTTCTGTCCGTAGTAGGGTGCTCTTGCCCGTTTTGACCTGTACTTTTCACATAATAGTAATCGGGCACGGGTGCACCATCCACTTGAATACTCGCATGCACACTTTCGTGTAACAGGACTTGTAACCTTTCTATTGGATCCCTTTTGAAAAACGCATCATTAAACGCTATTTTCTTGTCTGCTGGATTATAATAGGCAACAACACCCTATCTTTTTTGATCGTAGATCGACACTCTCTTGACACTCATGTCGTCGTTCTTCAACCATTCTCCAGTACCTTCAATAGATTCTATATTTTTCTTAATATTGTTAATATCTATAGCAGTCAATTCATTGGGATCCTCATATCCCAAATGCTCAGCCGCTATTTTTTTTCCTTCTTTAGTATCAAGTGCATCCTTTGCCTTCTGAAGGCTCTCTCTCATCTCATCTACCGCCTCACTAATTGCCCGGCCATTAACCATATCTTTTTTCCAGATAGCTTTTAGTCCTCGTTCATGTACCACAGTTCGACTTAACATACGATTGATATGGTCTGACATTCGATTGATCAATGTGCCTGAAACCTCCTCTACAGGCATCTCAGGTGATGAAGATCCGCTTGAAGAATCTGGCAGGGGCTCATTGACATCAAAAGTTCTTGGGCCTGAGACGCCAGGCTCATCAATCTGTGCTCCTGTCCCCAGCGCGCCAAACAGTATATTAACCCCGCCGTTAATAATATCACTGACCCCTTGGCTGCGTTGTGACTGCGTATCACCGTTGATGATTTCATCTGTACCCAGTTCAGACTGTGTTAGGCCAATTCCCAACAGCGTCAGGCTGCCCAGTCCTGGAAAAAGAAGAGCGCTTACGGCGGCGGTATCTGCCACCGGCTTCAGATTCATTAAGAGTTGTTCTTTGAAAACCTCACCATTAGTGGTCGTCAGCGTATTGGCATCCGCTAGTGTGCGCGCTTTGGCCTGCTGCGTTAACCAGGTAAATGCGTCTTCTCTGAGGGGTTTCGGATCATAATTAATGTATTTACTGTCCCAGCGATTTTGGGCAAGTTCCCTGAGAGCCGTATCAACGCCACAATAAGTATTACCATCCTGCCGATTATAGAGTGAAAAGTGACTGGCAAGTTCCGCGCGCTTATGGCTGTCTCGAGCCCGTTCCAGCACCCAATTACCAAGCTGCTGTTTATTATCAAACTCATGAAATGTTTTATCGTCACCGGGTTTGTATAAAATCATTTTTCCGTTGTCGCCGTGGATCAACAGCATGTCGTTTGCCGGATAGCCATAAATATCAAAGGTAGTCAGGCGGTTTTCTTTGCTGTCATAAAATCTTTTTTCCAGCTCTGCCATGAAAATTTTTCGATCATTGAGGGGATTTCCTGCCGTTGCTTTCAATACCAGCGCTAGCCCTTGTACAGATAAATCCCCCGCTTCATGCTGATGTTTGGCTGAAGCGATAAATAATCCTTTATTCACGATGCGAAACGTCTCTTCATTCGCTCGCCAGAATTCACTGAGTTTATCGATATATTTCTTGCTAAAGTTACTTTCGGTGACGATTTTCATAAAATCAACCGGCAACAGGCGAACCTCATTATGTTTGCCAAATCCACGGGCTGAACGACCTTCAGTATAAATCCCGGAGTTACTGCTGAGCTCGTCGAAATTAAGGCGGTCTTCGGCACCAAAATTACTTAACAACCGTTCCGTTAATGTTTTTGATTCCGCGGGAGGATCATTATGCTCCCAGCCAGTAAAAGTTTCAGATGAACTGGATGCATAATTAAATCTGTTAAAAAAAGTTTTATTGGGGTCAATCTCTAAACCGTATTTTTCTTTGATCGCATCTTTGAGATAGTTTGCAGCTGACTGGATTATTTGTGGATAATTCTCTTTCAGGCTGTTTACTTTTTCGAGGTAACTTTTCCGCTCTCTGGTGAGAAAATCTTCCTGATGCACGTTAACAGCACCTTCAGCAGGCACTAAGCGGAATGGACTCGAATGACCTAAAGGCTTCATATACCATTCCGTTTTTAAGATGGAAGCATCAGGATCTTGTGATGGCTGCACAGTCGTAGTTTGAGATTGCATGTTTTTTCCCCTCATATTAAGGCGTGATAAAAGCGTTATTCTGAGAGCCTGCTCGAAATCTCTTGTGCTCGCTGATACTTCGTCAAAAACGAGTTCAAAATGCTCATTTACGCCATGTAAACTGCACTTTTTCGCTCATTTTTTCCTCGTTTAAGCGTCGATCAAGAAGATTTGGAACAGGCTCAGGGTAACGAATTTTTCAATTACTGATAGTGTCTTGGTCGCGTACACACTGTCCATCAGGACAGGATGAAAAACCCATCCTCAATCGTAGACCACATGGCTATTTTCTGCATGGAGGCTACGGGCGTAAGCCAGTTAGTGCCACCGGGTAGTAAGTCTTGCGCTCTCTGGAGTATAAAATCTGGTCTTCAGTAGACAGTTAATGTTTTTTTTCAATTGTCTGGCTTTGCTAAAAAACTATCTTCCTTCCAGGCCGCCAAGGTGGCTTGGTATTGTATCTGTAATAATTTTTTTATGCTGATGTTGTTGTCTTCATCGTCTTCGTCTTCGTCATAATTTTCTTCGCTTTGATTATCTTTATTCGCTATAAAATGTGAGATTTGTATCGGCAATGCGCTGTAGCCGATATCAATTAATGCTGCCTGGGCGCGCACCACCTGGTAACCTCGATCCGTTGCGCTGATAGGGGGAACATCCGCCGAAAATATAGTGGGTAATTGACTTTTAAACGGCTGGATAAACATTTTTTGTAGCGCTAAGGCAGCCAGTCTGATGGTTTCCAGCGGTTTTATGCCTTGATCCGATAAATAGACCCACTTATCACTGTGACGAACGATGATTTTTTTCTCGTCTGGTTTTACCTCTAGCACTAGCGGTGTAGAGGTGGCGGTGATTACCGCCGGCTCGACGCGAAGAGTCCAGAAGCCTGTCACATCACGGCCTTTTTTATGCCACCACAACAGGGCATCTTGTTTTATTTCTTTGCTTTGCGTCAGTAAACTCTGAAAATCTTGCTGATAGCGGGCGTGTAAAGTGGGATCTAAAGCAGCATCGAATTCCCACTTCACTAGCCCGTTGAATGCGTTGGCCGTATCCTGTGGGCTGAGTCTTTCGATGGCATCTCTGATGGTATTGAGATCTTTGATAAAAAATAGCGTTTGAGCTACGGTGAGCCGTTTGTCAATTTTAGTGCGGAAGAGCACGGTATACTTGTCACTCTGCGCTAATATTTCCTTAAGCTGTTGATTAATTACTCGCCTTTCCGCCAGCGTCTGTTCAAAAGCGGTTTGTAGCGCTTGAGTGCGCATTCTCCCTGCCGTGTAGGCCTGTTTAAATTCTTCAGTCGCGTGAACGATACGCATTGGGTTTTTTTGACCCATTTCAACGAGGATAATATCGGTTAAATGATCGACTGGACCTACACCTCGACCCGCAATGGAGACACCATTGATTGCCATCGCATCAATATTTTTTAAACCGGTCAGCATGTGGACGGTTTCATGCGTCATGGCTTGAGCCACAGTAAATGAATGCTCCCCATCGTAGGAAAAATACTTCAGCTGGCTGATTTTTTCAGCAGAAGGCATGTCAATGGTATGGGCTTTATGTTTATTCAATAATTGTGTCAGGTTTTCAGTTCCGTGTGAGTTGAAATAGTCGCGACTTAGGGTTTTTGGATCCAGGTAAGCGCGTGGTCGGGTGTGGGTGCTGGAGAGATTGACGTGGATCGGTGCTGAACCTGAAAATTTATGCCGTTGTAGCAAGCGCCTAAAGGTTGGGCTGTGTTGAGCGGCGTTATCAAGATAACTCACAATCTCCATTGTGATCGATGTATTCTCCAGATCGCCGCTATAGTGGAATGTTTTTTCTATCAATTCTTCGGCCTTTGCCGCTGTCATATCAGGGACAGTGCGGATCTTTTTTACCGTGTTGATCACCGTCGGCTTGAGTAACATGGTGGCGGGAGGACGGAGGCGATCAAGATCATCGACATAGCTGATGGTTTTTTTCAGTGTCTGCAGCGGCAAATTTTGCAGTTTTTTGAGTTGTGCTAAACAAGGGATCAGCGCTAATTTATCACGCATCCATTGGTAACCTTTGTATAGTCCTAAGGTGATTTTTTTACCACCTTGATAGAGTGGCACGAGAAAACCAAACGGATTAGCTGCGTCAAGCAGTCCCCAAAATAACGTTTTACCCGTTTGTTTCGCCGCCAAAATAGCTCTTAACGTCGCCAGTGTTTTGGTGGTGACCGTGATTTTATTGGCGACTAGCGCCGCCCTCATCCCCGCTTTGAACGCCAGTCCAAAGGGCACCAAAAAGCTAGCCAATTCGAGCAGACCAAATACCGCTCCCAGAAAAGTCAGTTGCCCATCGTGATAATCTTTGGCAGTGCTGTAAAAGGGAATCAATACTCGTTTGGCGACATCACTTCTCACATTAGCGGCGGCGTCATGTTTTTCCTTTGGGGTATCACGGCGATAATAACTACGGGCCTCGGTAACAGGTAGGCCAAATACGTTGTCAACCATGTGTTTAGAGAGTTTTTCAATTTTCTCATCGTCAGTATCAGTGGTAACCAATGGGGGAAAGTTAAAAGATTTGACCTGTTGTGGAATTTGCTGTTTTTTATTGCTTATTTTGACTTCCACCCCGTAAGCGTTAACATCCACTTTTTCATTGACATAAAGTGGTGGTGGGGGGGGTAGGCTGTACTAACCCATGTGTTCCAGGAAGAATTGTTTGCTCGGTCGTGGTGACCGTTACTGGTATTTTACCCGGCTCCAGCGTTAATGATTTAATTCTCCCTGCCAATGGCAATACTTGATAGGCAAATCGCTTACCGTTATCTTCACCTTTGATGATTGCCCCCCGATACCCTTTTTCTTTTTCATCCTTATCGTTGCTAAAAGCAACCTGAACCAATTTGAGATTTTTTGCCGTGATACCCAGTAAGCGATGCCGATCGACGCGAAATAAATCTTTAATCGCCCATGATAGGCGCGAAATAAGCGCCGCTTTATATTTTATTTCAAAAGAAGCGTAGTCCTCATTAAAGTCATGATCTAACATTTCGGCGCTCATCGCTTGACCTCGCTGAAAACCGAGATCTTGATCGTTATAGTAAAACTTGCCTGAGTAGGTCATATATTGTTCAATCCGGGTCATTTCAAGTGAACCGGCATTGAGTAGCTTAGGGACGGATATCTTCTCATCGATACTAATATGCGGATGATATTGTTTCAGTTGTGCGCTAGCGGTCACTTTGCGATCGGGCGCGGACGCCATTAAGGCCTCCAAATCTTTTGCTTCTTGTGTTTTACGATTGATTTCATAGTCAACTGCTACCTTTTGATTGGCGGCGGTCACTTTATCCAGATCGCTTGCGGGGATCAGTCGTCGGCTCATCGCATGTTGTAGTAACGGCGCCAGGCGTGCTGATGTCACGGCGATTTTTTGTTCATCCATTGCCCATTCCATATCATCATTCGTCGCCAGGTTACAGAGCGCGTTGAAAGAATAAGCGGTTGATGAACCGGGTTGTACCCGTTCTGCCATGGTCACACCGTGGCGAAAATCGACGGAAGTCATCTCGAAGCCATAGGTTTGTTGAGGCGGAATATCGCGAACCAGCAATTCCGGCGCATAGCGGCTGGCCAGAAGCGCCAGCGCCAGCCGGCTTTCTGCGCGCGTGGTATTGGATAGAGGGATTTTTAAATAGATGCTTAGGCGAATGGCTAAATTAGCGGTGACCTGAGTAAAAGTATCATTCCCCAGCGCGCCGGTATACAAGTTAAAGTTAGCAATATAGCCCGCTTTATATTCATTTGGCGGGTATAAATAATCGGTGATCACAGCCAGGCCTATCGCTTTAATTTCACCAGCAGAGCGTTCTGGATTAACGGGTTGTAGCGCCTGATCCAGTCTGCCGATATCATTGGCGGGCAAAGGGCGTTCTGTATTAACGGGGTTCAGTGCCTGTTCCAGTCTGCCAATATCATTGGCGGGCAAAGTTTCTTCACTGTCATCGGGATTAGTTTGATCGGCACAGTCGTTCGCTAATTGATAAAACGCCGGCAGATCGGTGACGATAGTAAAAATTTTATTCAGTGATAGCTGGCCTGCTTTGAATAATTTATTTTTGAGTAAAACACTGCCCAAATAACGAATTAACGCACTTTTGGTCGCCGCACCGCTCAGAGTGGTCAAGGCCGTGCTGACCTCCGATTTCAATGCCGGTGGGGTGGTGCTGTCATTCCTAACTTGCGCACGCGCGGTTTCTTGCTCTTCAGCTGAGATGATCGCAGGTGATGCAAATACTTCCCCCTCCGCCTCTCGGGTGAGCAAGGTGGCGACCTGATACGCCATATTACTATCATCATCGTTACTTCTATCAAATAAAGACGAGTCTAATAATGTTTCGGCGAGCACCAAGGCTTTTTGTTGGCGGCTGTTTTCTGGTAATGACCATGACACCGAATTTTGTGCTAAGAATTGTGTAGCTATTTTCTTTAATAGCTGCCAGGCGTCTTTGTCGCTGATCTTACCGAGGTAGGGTTCAAATAATTGGCTGCTGGCCAGATGGCGAGAAAAGCGCCTGATTTTATCGCCATGGAGTTGCAGCATCAAGAGCACGAATTCATGACGACGATAATCGGAATCTTTATCGAAAATACCGCTCTGAATAAAACCTAACACCTCATTTAAATTGGGTAATAGAGTTTGGTGAGCCGTCGGCAAGGTTTGATTCGCATTATGATAACGCCACCAGGCCGCCACTATGGTTTCACCGGTCATCGCTGTTATCTGTTCTGAGGCCACTTTGGTTAATTCTTGATAGTAACAGGCTTGTACTTCAGCGATAAAAGAGAAGTATCCGGGGTCAACGGTTAAGTTTTTTTTCATCTGCGGATCAGATAGCCGTGCAACTTGTTCATGCAGCTGAATTTCTATCGCTGCCTCCGTGGGCGCACTTTGAGCTGCCGTTTGCGAGAGAATCTGAGTCGATAATAAATTCACGATCGGGCGAATGAGTTTAAAACAAAAAAATAGCACGTCCTTATATCTGTTCACTCGGTGTTGTTCCTTCAATTTTTGTGGCGCCAGTAACAAATTCTTTTACTTTTTGTTTTTGCGCGAAAGTAGCAAAGCTATCATCGTCACTCCACACTGAACTTGAATTGAATGCATCAATATTGCTTATCATCCCTCCCGGGATGGCTATAAAGCTCGCCTCTCTGAGCAGGTTTGATAAAAGAGAAAAAGCGGCCTGTGCTTCGGTCTCTGTTGGCAGTGCGGTGTTAGCAAAGGGTGAGTTGTTACGCAGCTCGGCAATAGTCAGGTTATTGATATCGGATTGGTTAACGTTAGTTTTAAGCATAGGTTGCCTCTTTATTTTTATGTCGGATGATTGATCACTGGTTGAATTAATACCTGGAAAGTGAGCATTCAGAGTGCAATAGGGCCCGATCCCAGGCGAAATGCACATAATTTTGCCGCCGGGCGACAGCGCTGGCTCAGGAAAGGTGCTCAACAGCTAGTACGGGCAATGCTTTCCGCGAGATCAGGGATGTGGTTAAAGGATTTATCGATGAACGACTGTCTGTGCATCCCTCGGCAGAGATCATCAGCGGAAAACTGTGCATCAATACGCGAGGTCGTACTTCATTGGGAAAAAGAGCTGAAATACGACTGCCAGAAAATGTTTACTTATTGGATTGCGATAGCCCCTAACGCGTATGCTGCATAGATTGTTCGGCACCGATATTAACCTCAAAAAACATCGAGTCGAAAGGGAAGTAATAGTCAGACGCGTTCTTTGCTGCCTTGATATAGTCTTTTGATACCACCCCAGATGAAAACTCGAGGTGTTTCTCATGTAGCTTGTCTAGAAAGTAATAATCAGGTCGCTGTTGGCGCAGTACATCATTAAACATTGTGGGGCCAGTGACGTCGAAAATTTTTCGTTGGTAAGCCTTAAATTCCGCTCGGGATGCTCCCTGATTTATATAAGGACGAGGGGTAGCAAAAAATGCTTCATTTTTTTTATAACGCTGATTCATCTCTTTGATCATTTCCTTTAATACCGGATTATTCGGCTGACTGGCAAAACAACTGGTGTTATGACCTTTGAATAAAGTGGGTTCATGCGTTACCACGCCATTTAGCAGTATGTCATTAGGCATTGCTTTCAGTTGAATACCATGCACCTTGCGTACAATGGTGTCATCTGTATCGAGGTAAATCCCCCCGTGCTCATCGACTAGGGGGTAACGCAATGTGTCTGATGTTGCTGAGTAATTTTTTCCGATACCGGCGCGAAAATGTTGATACATTTCTCCTGAGTCTGTCTTTCTAAAATTACGAAAAAACTCGTTTTGGTGCAGATCGCGGATTTCGATATTACCCACTTTATAGCCCAACTTAGCCTTTATTTTTTCGGAAAATTTAGTGGCAATTTTATTGTTTAATTGCCGTTTTATCTCTTTGAAAATAGTTGAACTATCCGCATCAACGTGAATAATCGATTTGTAGTTCGGGCTGTTTTTCACATTTTTAGCGATGTTATCGAGCAATTTATCCGGTATCACCTCACCGACCCAAATATAATGGATCTGCTGTGGGATCAATGCTGCCTGAGCAGGAGGTACTGATGAGATACTGCCTAATGTGATGATTTCGTGCCTTATTGCGCTCGGCAATTGATTTTTTATTTGTTGAAAATCAGCATAGCTGCCCGATTTCCATTGACCTGACGGGTCTGGCCAGATGGGATCTCCCAGCTGTTTTATAGATATTGCACGTCCTCTTTTCATTACCGTTGTCTCTGTTACCTCTCGCCATGTGCCCCAATCGGTATCGTATACCACAGAGATGGGATCACGCGTCTGACCGCGATAAAGTGAAAATTGCCGCGTTGTATTGCCAAAGTCATCTGGTTCTATCTCTAGCTGTATTCCACGATACCGTGGGAGTCTAACCTCTTTGGCTTTAAACGCGAGGGCAATATCCTCACTGAGTGGAGCATTGAAGCGTGCCAGAGGCAACGGAATAACACCGGGTACCGGTTCAACAGGTAATAATGCGTTTTCACCTTGTGGGTGATACTCTTTCTTTATAGTTGCCAAATAATGGTCGATAATCTCCTTTTCCTGTGTATTTTTTTCTCTATAGCGAACAAATTGCACTTGGTCATACCATTTTAGGTTACGTGCATTTGGCATCTTCGCGCCGTAAAAAATCAAAGGATCGGCTTCTAACATAATTATTTCAGCCCCTTCCTTGCCTGGGTCTGTAATAATGAGTGCGCGCAGCGTGCGTTTATCCGCTATGTTGTCGACAATACCCTCAAGTTTTATCACGTAGGTGTTTTTATCCAGCACTTGATCAGCAAACGCATGAGGTTTGCCGAACAGAGGCTCTGACTCGACTCGCCCCCGCACCTCCTTTTTATAAATTAATGATGTGTTTTCTTCGGCTAATGCTAGCTGTTGTTTTCCTGCTGGATCGTAGCGATAAATGCGTCGTTCCAAGACTAGTAAGCCTGCAGTTTGTTCGCCGGTCTGACCATGCTGATAGCGTTGGTGGGTCAGTGCCTGGTAACGAAGTTCTCGCGGATCATCGAATGACTTAAGCTCTTTCTCTAAACACTGCTTACCAAGGCTACGTCGTACCCGTAGGCCACAGGAAACAGATTCTAAATTCTCGGCCTCGGTCGAAACTCGGTGTTCCAAATCGCGTAAAATGGATTGATGTGGTGTGGCGCGATAAACGTGGCTGCCAACGCCAAAATCAATCCCTAGGCTATCACGATCAACAATTCTCGCCGTTTCGTTTAATGCAACATCGGTGATAAAACCCCCGTTATGTACATTCGGTACTAGCTTGATCTCCCGGGGATAGAAAAATGTTGCGTGCTCACCGGCGTAGCCGGGTAAGGATAATAAAGGCCCGTAGGGCAGATTGTTGGTGGCATCCACCGCATGAACGCTACCTTCGCTGGTTGAACGGGTTAATACATGACGCTTCTGTTCCAGATCACCCAGCAGAGTCGTGGGGAATTTGGTGGCGGTTAAGCCTTGTGGCGCGCGATAATAACTGCCATTAAGTATAATGCCCTCTTCTATAAGACGGCTACTTGCCTGGGTTAATTTGGCGAGTGTGGGGACCTGATCCAATAATATCCGCCATGCCGAGGTCAGCAGCCATCTGCCACCTTTGATCATATCCGGCAAGGCGAATACCGTGCTTTGTTGCGCTAGGCCGCTAATTAATTTAACCGTAGCGTCACTCATCGCTTCGCCTAGCGAAAGCAGGGTCATTTCTCCCGCGCGCCAGATAATTCGTGCGGTTGAGCCAACGAACTGACCCAGCGGGATCAGAGCAAAAGCAATATCCAATGCACAGCCGCCAATCACGCCCGCGCTACGCTTTCCCTGAGCCAGATCGGTAATACAACCGAAGAAGGGGATCAAGGTACGGGCCATAAAATCGACAATGGCACGTTCTGATGCAAATACCTGCTCCCATCGGGTTTCACCGGAATGTACTTTTTTCGTCGCCGTCAAGGGATCAGCCAACAAATGTTGTGCAGCGGCAGTCGCTATTTGATTCATCGCTGCTGTTTGATCGGCAGAAGCAGTGAAAATCAGTGGCGCAGCAGGGAGTAGTGTTGCTTTACGTGGATCGGGCACCTCTTTCATCGAGCGCGCCGGCGTGCCGTGCAAATAGGCACTGCTATCAAAAGGGAGCTGTGGAGTGATGATCGCGGCCTGTCTCCGTGTCGCCTCTTCGTCATTGCGCTCGGTCCGGCTGATCTGCTATGTAATGATGACCATAGTCAAAACTCTGCTCGATTTTCCTCGCCACCCCTGCCGCGGGAATAATTTCAAAATAAGCTTCGGTAGCGGTGTTATGCTGTTTAAAATCATGACTATGATCGCCAGATTGGCAGCGGATAAAAATGCCTTGATAGGCTTGCTCGTCAGCAAATTTTAGTCGACTCAGTTCACAGGTTGACGTAGCCAGTAGTGTACGATCACTGGCCGGTAATTCTAACAATAACCGCTGTATAATATCGGTTTCGGCAGCGGTTATCGTCTGAGAAAAAAGCGTAAAAGCGCTGTCAAAAGCATGAGGGACATCTTGAACGCCCTCTATATAACGATCACCCATCATCATCAGATCCACCAAAGAAGGATAGGCTTCAGGAGTGTGAGGTATATAGCCCCCCCGCTCATGTGGTCCCGCACCCCAGTTAGTAAAGAAATTCGCTTTACTTTCATCCCATGTCTCTTCAGTTGCCTCTAACACATGACATCGCGTTAAATATTCCTGATGAGGTCGTGGATCACCCGACCAATACTGTTGATCCACCCCTGCATTGGTGAGTTGGTGCTCGGCTATCGCGCGGCGATCAGGCGCTTTGCTCTGCAATTTATTGAGGGCATTGGCATGCTGATTTTGCTGATCACGCAGATAATTTACCGCCGTGGTGATCTGCTCTGTGGTTGCCCTGTGAATGTCATTAATTGGCGTGATAGCGTTGTGTGCCTGTGCATAGCGTAATGCGGGATACACCTGCGTCTCTACCCATAATTTTTGGATTGATGGATCCTGGCTACTCGCTAGCTGGGCAGATAAGGTAACGACGTCGTCAAATTTTGCCCCATGAGAGGCTCCCGGCGTCATCGCCTCTAACAGTGCTATACCGTGTAGCAAGGCTACACTTTGCAATGAACGACCATAGCAGAGGGAATCTGGCACATTGAGTATGAATAATTCGGGGGCTATTTCACGGCATAGCAGGTAGTGCAGCATATCCAGGGTAGCGGTTGAGACACCCGGGTTACGCAATGTTATCGAGGCTTTGAGTCGATCAAACATCTGGGCGTGGGTATATTCCGTCGCTTGGTTATCTCGGAACTCTTGCATGATAGAACGCGTGGTGCCCACGGTAGCACCGAGAAAATGCTCAATGATGACTTTACCAACCAGTGCCTGAGTCACTCTCGGTGAAGTGCGTTCTTTTGCCTCACCACCGTACCAGCCGATTCTTTTTAGCAGAGGAGCGGAAAATTCAGTGAACTGTGTGGTTTGCATCAATGCCTGCCAGGTATCACGCGCCGATTGGCGCAATTGCCGCTGTGTGCCATTGTGCTGACAAAGTGTGTCGATCCCGATCAGGTTAAAAAGTTGATCAGCAGGGGCAGTGCTGCTGCTCGCTGCCAGTAGAACATTGAGCTTAGGCAATGGATCAATCAGTGGTAGTGGGTTAGGCGCATTTTCAACTTCCTGAGACTCTCCCGCCTGTATGATCATCGGTGCTAATAGCAGAGCGGCGATCTTTAATGCTTGCTCCGGTTTGAGGGTTGAATGCTCTCTACGCAGTGAGATGGCAAGAGATAAGGTTTGCATACCGGGCGCATTTTGTGCCCGTTCGATATCAGTCGCGAGCCAGGTTCCATTATCAGGGTTGATAACATATTGTGTGATCTTATGATAAAACAACATTCTTGTGGCTAAAGATACCGGCTCTCCCAAATCGATTGTGCTAGCATCAGCCATTTTAGAGAGATAAATCTCGATCGAAAGCCACGAGGCAACCGAGCTTATTTGTTTAGTCAGTGCCGGTACGAGCAAATTGTCCTGGTATTCATGGGGTAGCGGTGCTAATAACCGATCAAAAGCAGTGGTAAAGACCAGTAAGGGAGCGGCATCTTTTTTTCCTTCGCCTTGAGCAAAGCCATCGTACAGATCCGCTGCTGATACTGTGGCAAGCCATTCAGCGGCAATATAAAGTCTTTCTCCACGTTTGAACTGTATCATCCATGAACGTAGATCCGTAGGGACAGGGGTTAATAGCCCTCCAAGCTCCGAGTAATCACCGGCTCCCAGCTGGATTTCTTTATCCCAAAAAGGATTTATTCCGAATAGATACTTCTCCAGCTGTGCTTGCGCACTGGTGCCAGTCAACGTTGATTCGTCTATCCAGGCTAGACGCCCGAAAAAATGATGTACCAGCGCTGGCGTGACCTCATTTGCAGGACAGCCGAGCACTTTTTCTACCAGGGTTTTACTACGCGTCGAGCAGTAAAGTGTTAACAACTTGGCTTCCTGACCGGCATGGGAGCCAGCGACTACATCAGCAATAGGGAAAGTGATCTCTGCGCCGAAAAGATGCGCTAGCACGAGCCTGACCACCTTAAAGTGTTTTAATGCCTTTGCGGAAGTGACTAATGCGGATTGGGCAGTAATATTAGGTCGAATCTCATTGGATATTTCGCTTTCATTATCATTACCTAACTCATTAATAACTGCTTGTAATAATTGATCATCTGTCAGGCGCGTTAGATACGACATATTAGGCATATTAAGGTTCGAGAGGTTGGTGGTCGATTCTACTTCATGGTCTGCAAGATCGTTTGTGGTGTTGGTAATAGACATATTGGTTCTCCAAAAGAGCGGAAATAAACGGGTTGCGGATCATTACAATCAAATATTAGGCCGATAATAATATCGGGATCTTGATCCCCGCATTAGCACGATCAGTGATATTTTGCTCACCCAGCGTTTTAATATAGTGATTAACCAACTGCTGAGCGGTGGGTTGAATACCATCATAAGTGAAAGTAAATTTCAGTTTGTCAAGATTTGGTTTCATCGGGGCGAAGGCATCATTAATCACCAGCCATTTTGTCCCTATCGACAAACAGAGTGCTGTGTTTTGGCGCTTCATCAACACCTTTTGTGGCGTGATGGTCGCGTCAATTTTGCAAATGACCTGCCGATCGGCATCATGAAAGAGGCCGATTACGGGATAGGGGAGGAGTTTTAATTCAAAAGTGAAGGCTTCAGTTTTCGGTTGCCGGATCTGCAGCAAAAAATGCGACACCCCATCTAGGCTAAAATAATCGTGCGGTTGGTCAATGTGATCGGCATTGAGCATCAGTATATCGCCTTGACGGCTATAGTGACCTGATGATGCAAAATCCGACGTTCCAGTATAGCTTGCTGTTGCTGAAATTTGTGTGGTAGCCGTCCTCAGTTGGGCGCGGTCACCGGCACTGTTGGTGGTACTAAAATAAGCGGTTTTGCTTGCTGTATTACAGCCTAGGTAGGGCGCATGAGATCGTGGTATAAACAGGGTTTGACTTTTAGGATGATACCAGTCGGTTTGTTGGTCATAAGGCAGCGTGATGATCTCAGGCAAGGTTAGTTTACTGAATATGCCAGAAAACAGGGTCTTGATTTGTGTCTCCTTCTGTTGGTATTTCCTACTAAAGACGGTGGTGACACCGATTAAATCAAACGTAAAATCGGGTGGATTTGAGGGGGTATTGACTGTAACCGCCAAAACTAATCCGCTGGTAGTGATCACTTGCAAACTGCCATTGGCGGCCATGCTGGCTTCGTCTACCTTTTCACCGTACGGCAGTTTACCGGTTTCACTCTCCTCTGTGCTGCTGGCGGGCAAAATAACCGCGTTGCTGAGTAAGGTATTGATCCCTCTTGGTTTGCCATTGTAGCTAAACATCTCAGCGGTAATATTTTCTCCCGGCAGATAGCGGATCACTTTTTCACGCGTAATCAGGCTGTCGAGCATCCAGACCCCTTGCCTCTCATTGGCGTGGCCCAGGTAAATTTTATCTTCTTTACAGAGTAAAAATTGACCGAAGCGGGTGATGCTGGTCTGCGTTGCTGCTACTGCACTGGCGCTATTGGCATTGAGTAATGTGCCGTCTTCCAGGCTATGACTGGTGAGGTAAGCGCGCAGGCCATCACGCCTATGCAGGTAAACCCCTTTATTGGCCCCGGTGATGTTTTTGATCTGTTTTTTGGTTAAACCCAGTCTGAGGAGATCAATTTCTTCGGCATTATTATCTGCGTGTTGCAGATATAGCGCATGGAATTGATTGTAGTTATCCGCTTCAGTGACTTGCCAATAATAATAGTGATCAGCCGCTGTCGTTCCTGGCACTATTCCTACCAGATGAATATGGTATTTAGCATTATCCAGTGTTGCCGCTGCTATTCTGGCGGTGATGGTGCCAGTAACCCCCTTCAAGCTGTTTGGCATCGGCCAGATCAGCCGATCACCGATGGTGATACTGCTGGTGTTTTGCGGTAGCTGTGGTGGTAAAAAAATAGCCTTGGTTGCTGTTGAAATACCGAGAGCTTCTTTTATTTCCAAAGGAGAGAAGAGTTTTAATGCTGTATATTTCGGATCTTCTAAGGGTTGGGCTCCCGCTCCCCACTGTTCCTTCCATTGATATTTTTTCAAGTTCTTCATTAATTTTTTTAATTGATTGATGTCACTATTTTTTAATGTCTGCTGCTCTTGGTCGCTCAGCCCTTGTCCTTCAATTTCAAGTAGATATAGTTTATCGCTTGTCTTGGTGGTATCAATCAGATAGGTTAAAAAAATCGTCTTTTTCCCACTATAATCAGTAAACTGTTGCTTAAACAGAATGCCTTTTTCTAACACTTGCGTTTGGATCATGGTCGAGGAGGTTTTGACGTCTTGCTGATGATCCATAAGATGGACTATTGGCAGATAGATCCGATGCACTTGATTGGTGTTTAACAAGCTGATCCAAAATACCTGTTTTAAGGTTTGATTAGCGTGCTCATTCAATACAGAAAAGGTGATGTCACCTTGGTAAAAAACGTATTTATCATTGTAAAACATTAATTTAACTTGATTAAATTTTAGATCGGTGCTGTCTGGGATATAAACCACTTTATCCGGATCTTTAAGATAAAAGCAGTTTTCATTGTTAACGCCATTGAACTTAAACTTATCTACTTTCAAATAATGAATGATCCGCGGGTAGCTCGCTTCGGCACTAATGAATTGATTGACTTCTTGCAGCGTATGGCTATTGCCATTACCTGGCACAGGCAGCGCGTGGCGAACCGGATAGTGATGGCTATCTTGTGGAATATCCAATGTTATCGTGCCTCGCTTTAGCTGAATGCGCAGTGTGGTTTTCGTTCTATCGCTAATGGTAATGATGGCGATGGTTTCATCCTCATAGGACCCATTGGCGAGTAATTTTTTGCTCGAAAAGGTGAGTTTTCGACCATTAGTGCCTTCTTTAGCATCGCGCACTTCAATCAACGGCAAATGGCTAGCTTCAATGATCCACTCAATTTTTTGATTATTACTCTCAATTTTAATCGCGCCCTGACCCCGGTTTAACACCAAAACGACTTTAGCCTGACCCGTCTGTGGCCCTTTGAAATGGTAACTCAGTGTTTTGTAAGGTGAGTCGGCTAAGGGCATTCCTTCACTGATCCCAGGGGCAATCAGGGTATAATGATGCTCACCGAGTAAAATCTCTACCGTCGTGGTTTGATAAGCAAAGTTCAGTTCAATCGGCACACGGGTATCGAGTAGTGGAATCGGAAGTTGGTCACCTGGGCGCTCATCTGGCCAATAATCTTTTACGATAAAAGCCTTATCTGCTGTGGTGTTGATTTTTACTTTATTATGAAAGTAACGTAACGCGGCAAAATCAGAGGAGGTATCAATATCGTCTTCATCGGCAACATAATAAGCCGGGGTGAGCGTAGCTAAAGTGGTCATGGGCAGTATCAGTGTTCTGATGGTTCCCACTTCATTGCTTAACTGAATGCAGGTATCGACCTGTTGTTGATCACGCAGCGCATAGCAATTAATCAGCTGAGTATCATTCGGGTACAAGGCTTTTTTGATTTTAAGACCCTCGGGGTTAAAAATCACGGAGGCGTTAGTTGGTGTGCGTAGATCAAGTGTGTTGATCACCACCCCTGGATAGGGGCTCAATACGCCATTTTCTAATTTAAAGCCGCCATTTGCCCATCCCTGCTGCATTTGTTGAAAATACTGGCTGATAATTTTGGCTTTTTCCTGATTAGTAGCTGCCGCCGCCAGGGCAGAACCCACCAAATAACGTAGCCCAGCCAAGAGTAAACCGATCGGGAGTAACACCGCCGATAACAAGGTAGCGCCGAGTACGCTCGCTACGATAAAACCTAACGACAAGCCTAGGCTGATACTGCCGAAAATGATTTCGGTACGGAAAATTTTCGCTTGGGCTTCATTTTTTGCCAGATGGTATTCGGTACTGCTGAGGGCAATATCGGCGACATCAAACAGCGGTCCTAGCCACACTATCTTGCCGCCAAAAGATCGCAATCCGCGCGCAAAATTGCCTACTGGGCCTTTAGCCAACGAACTTTTAAGCGCCAAATGGACTTTACTTTGGGCGAAATTACCGAGCGTAGTCACATCACTGAACACGCTCTGTGCCACCTCGCTCATCGAAACATAGGTGTGTATCTGCAGCGCTTGCGCCAAACCGTCATTGCCCTCGACGCTAATGCCATTTTTTACCCAGCCCCAAATTGCTAATGTGGCAAACAGGCTGCCGCTGCCGATGCCAGCCGCCTCGATTTTGCCTAACCGCGTGGGCACTTTTAGTCGTGGCTGATCATTATCCAGTTCGAAGTAGTGGCTTAACTGTTCATTTTGTCGATCTAACGCTTTCCTGACCAAGGCAAAATTTTTACTGTCGGTGGTTAAGATCTCTTTTTTAGACGGATTATCGAGATCAACATAGGGCACGTTAAATTTTTGCGTGGAAGAATCATATTCAATCCCGGATAGCAGTGGGATCCAGCTATTGGGTAAGTTCACTGCAGTGCTGCTGCCGGGAATTTTGCGTTCATTGCCGGCTAATTTTTTGATGGCCTGATCGGCGGCTAAAATATTTAATGACTGGAGCACCCCATTTAAAAAAGGCGGCAGTATGGTTCCTGGCTTGAGCAATTGGATCTTGGTGACATAATCATAATTATCGCTTGCTGAGCCAATATAAAGACTTGCCAGGCTGTCAATGCTGTTTCGGGTGAGGGTTTTATATAATCCATCGTTGATGCTATATAAATAAATCGCCGCTGTCGTGGACGCCGTCGATGAGCTGCCACGGAGCACTCTGAAGCTTTGGGTTAAAGTGGCTAACCGGTTTTTTACCTGTTTTTGTGCCGCTTCTCGATCTAATGTAGAGACATTATCTAATAGCACAGTATCAATATCTAAATGAACAACACTGATAGCCCCTTGGCCTTTATGTAAAATCACCTGATCAGCCATTGATGAGTGGCTAATATCGTCATAAAAAAAGTCATAGGCGATTTGTGTGACACGTTGCTGCACCATGGCGAAGTACTTTTTCTGATCGATTAACGAAAAAGTATTCCATAATGCTTTTAATTTTTGTTTGGCTGCTTTTTCAAGTGCTATTTTTTCTATCCAGGTAGCAAAAGTATCGTGATACCTTGATTCGATCAGTGCTTTTTGTAAAGCATCAATCTGATAGGCATCTTTATCGATCACCATCACACGATAAGGGCTCTCTGCCATGGCAGCTAACAACGCCATCGGACTCGCATTAATCACCGTATTACCACTACGGTTGTTGAGAAGTTTTTTCGCGATTTCAGTGTCTACAGGCCCTTTAAGTTTTTTTTCCTCTTTTTTGCTAATGGGCACGTCATCCGCTTCTTTGGTATCGATTTTAATCGGGCTAAATAAACCAAATCGCTTAAAACTATTGGCAACTTTTTTTCTCACTTCACTGTTTTCACTCGGTCGTCGTTGGTATTTAATCACCCCATTTTCTTGATAAATTTCAATTCTTGCCTCAGTGGTACTGGCTAATCTAGAGAGGTAATTTCGATCCTTTCTTTTAGCCGCAGTATGATCACCCTGGATAGAGATCCACTTTTGTCCGTTGTTATCAATGCTGAGATAACCCTCACGCACGGTCATTTTTTCAAGTTGGACCCCGTGACCTAATAAGCTCTCAAATAGCCGTCTTGCTGGTCCGTCAGCTAATGTTTGTGCTCCAGTGGCCTCACTTGTTGTCCCTTCGGCGAAACGACAAGCCACGACACTTAACTTGGCAACCACTTGATTGCTGATGAGCAAGTGGCTATCAAAAAATAATTTTTTGATATTGTCTGCCGAAAAATTGCTGAGATCAGAGCCGTGACCGATGAGAATAATACGTAAAACTTCACCTGCCTGTCTGGTGACGATTCCTGCTTCTACGGTTATCAAAGTATTGTATGTTTCATGTTAACGATAGAGTGAACTGATCGCTTTATTTTTTCTGTGTAGCGCCATGGCACTGGCATTAACCGCCTGATCTTCGGTCAATTGAATGACAATTTGCCGGGTATAATTGGTATGACCCGTCACATTTGGCTTAAAGGCAAATCTGTTTTTACTTGCTATCATTGAGGGGCCAGGATCCACCTCTGTTGCCACTGGATCCATCGTCATGCCTTTGATACAGGGAACAATAAGCGGTAAAAAGGGTTTTTCTTTGAGGGAGGTCCCTATCTCGATTTGGATTTGTTGCTTAAAAACATCAAAGTAGCCTCGTTCACCGGCAAAGAAATCCGTGACGTCGGTGTACGAAGGATTTCTTAAGGTTTCATAGGCGTATGACGCAAGCTCATCGACTGAAACCACTAAATTTTCTCTGTTAAGGCGTGCCTTGATATCACTTAGGCCAGTTTGAGAAGGCGTTATCCCCTTTTCAATATCAGGAAATGCGGCCAGGATGGTTTTAATTTTTTCTTCGCGCGTAAAGAGCGCATTAATAAACTGGCTGTCTTTTTTGGCAATAATCATCTTTAAATTTTTGCTATAAGCCGCGCCTAATAAAGGATCGACTTTTAAATGATTAAGATGATCAAAGGTGCTATTAACTTTGCCACCGGTATTAATAAATACACCCCCTTGTTCTTTTAATATCGATAACCCTATGGTGTGTATCGCCTGTTGCTGATTGGCGGTAAGAATTAATCGGTTTAAATAGGGAGAATTGAGTCCATCATTAATAATGACTTTTTTATGTTCAATAGTGACATTACCGTCTCGATGCCGTACTTGTAATGCTGAAACGAGATCTTGAGCCCGAGCGCTGTAAGCGGTATTGATTCTAGTTATCTCATCGTCACTGAGATTAAATGTTGTTTTTATATAGTCGCTTAATACGGTAGCCCTCAGTTCATCTATTTTATCCTGACTGAGGCTTAAGCTATTTAAAAAATCAGGCAGGCTAGAATGCTTAATACGGTTTCTTTCATTTTCACTAAGAACGTTAGGGTTAGCAGTAATATAATCGCTTAATGCTTTTTCGCGAAAATCCGTTATTTTTATCTGCATCGCGCTCGAAATTTGAGAGTGGGCATACCTTCTTTTATTTAGCATCAATATTTCTAACGTCTTAGCCACATCATAGCCATAATTGGCCAGAGACTGATCGAGATCAACTCCTATTTGTGTTTGTAAGCGGTTAAATATTTGAGTTGATGAATGAAAGGAATCATCGGTCCAAATCCTGATGTTGTAATCGGGATAGGCGGTCATCCAATTGTTGATATCTTGGTGTCGATGGGTCGAATTCGTTTCGGTAAGAAAGAAGTGTAACGTTTTCTCATCGGCGGCTAAGGGGATTTTGATCGCCTTTATGCGTTCGAGTAAGCTTTTTTGAATAGTTTCTTGGACCTTAGACCAGTAGGTTTCGCTGACATTGGCGAGCAGTTTGATTAAATGTTTCATCTCTTCACTGCCTGATAAACTCGTCGCGGTATTGTTGTAATTGTCTTTTAGCCGATTAAGTTCAGTGATGCGGCTTGCTAGATTGAGCCCGGTTTTTTGTTGCTGATCGATCCAGGTGGTTAATGCTGTGACCAGTGTTTGCTTTTGCATGGGGTTTTCCTAAGGGCATTAAAGAGCGTAATCAGTTAGGATGAAGTGATTGTATTATAAATTAGCCATTAAGCAATATTTATGCCAAAATAAATATGCAAATATAATGCCAATTATTAAAAATAATTTTCGTTTGGTAGCTTCGCCATCTTTATCGGAGATACAATGGCAAATGTTCGACTAAAGCTTTTAACAGACTCAAGGAATTGACAGAATGAAAAGTATTCGCCACGCAGAAGTGAGCGCTAAATTGTTACGTGACACACTCTCCTTACTCGCCTATAAAGAAACCCACAAAGAGGCAGAACTTGCCCTTATTGATGCCAAAATAAAATAGGAAGAAATTATGGATAACAATTTGAAAAGTTTTACTCATTTTATGGAGAAACGTGAGGAGGTGGCGCAATCATACGTATGTGGTGATCCAGTTCCACTCGTTAACATTGCTACACTGGTTTCCCCGGCAACTTTTTTTGACCCACGTGGATACGTCGTCCAGCAAGCGGCTGATGATGTGTCGCGCACATACCAGCAGGGTGCTAAGGCATTCAAAACGGGCAGTGAGACGCATTTTGAGATCCTGCATATGGCTGCAAGCGATAGTATCGCTTATTGGGTAGGCTTTCAGCACGCCACTGTTCACATGAATGAAAGTAAAGATCCCTGTCCAATGTATTTACGAGTGACAGAAATATTCCGACGCGAAGATAATGAGTGGAAATTGATTCATCGTCATGCCGACGGCGCACAACAACCTTCGTTAACACAGAGTACATGAGGATTGCGCGCACCGGGCAACGCAGGATTCGAGTCACGCAGCAGGTTTGGTTTGGAAAGAGATCTATTGGAAGGTTCTGCCTCTGCATGTGGCTCTAAACCGGATATCCGCTCTGTCGATCTTTGATTCAGCATTCATCGTCAATTCAGCATGGTGATTTGAGGATCTATCTCCTTCTTCTCCGTTACGTAGTTTTTGTAGCGATTGACTAATTGCTGTAGATCGGTGCTATGCCCCTGAAAAACAAGTTTTAACTTATTTAAATTCGTTTTGCTGGCGCTGAAAGCATCATCAATGATTAGCCATTGGCTGCCAATAGATAACTGGAGTTTTTCATCTTGGCGTTTCTGGGTAAAAATGTTTGATGAAAGAAAACCAGTTTGTGTTCACGTGCTAGACATCGCGTTATTGAGTGTTGAAGGTTAGCTTAAAGAAGCTCTGCCAGAGTTATAGCAAGAGGCCATGTAACATGATTGGTTTGACCAGTAAATATTATTTAATATTAGTGTAAATTCTTACAGTCGACTTATACAGCCCCAGCTATATCATTCATAATGCAGAGCCTGTTACGAACAGGTGAATATGAAGACTTCGCTGGAAATGAAAAAAAAGTTTGCTTTGATTAATGTGTTGTCGAAACTCGAAAAACCGAGTCTTCTTGACTTCCACAGAGCTACTAAAATTCCTCAATCAACAATTAAGCGTCAATTAGCGGCCTTGCGAAAGGAATTCGGTATGCAGATACTGTTCATCAGAGAACCAACCAACGAGAAAGGGAGGAAAGGTTATTATATGCTAATTGACTGGGGGATCATTGATCGAGCAACTTTTTTAACAATGTACAGTCACATCGAAGGTATACGGCCACTTGAAAATAAACCCTCGGATACCTGAATGGCATGGTTGATCAGCAGTGCCAAAATAAAGCCCCTAAAGTAATATACCCGTGATCAATGAAGATGCTTGATTTTGAAGTCGATAAGGATCATGCTCATAGCCATGAAAATAGAGCTGACTGCTGACCAGAAAATTACCCTCGAAGCCCAACATCGTCAAAGCCATGACCGCCGTGTCTGTGACAGGATCCGGTGTGTTTTGTTGTCCGCAGACGGCTGGACTCCCCCTATGATTGCTCACTCACAGCTCATTAATGAAACCACGGTGCGGCGCCACCTTACAGACTATCATAAACTCAACAAGCTCAAGCCTGAAAATGGCGGCTCCGATGGCTATCTCAATGCGGAACAGACCACGTCGCTGGTTGAACATCTCACCCAGCCGCTCTACCACCACAATCACCAAATTGTGGCGTATATCGCTGGACGCTGGAACATCACCTTTACCGTATCAGGTCTGTATAAAGGGTTGAAGCAGCATGGCTTTAGCTATAAAAAGCCGAAAGGTGTTCCGCATAAATTTGCCGTTGAGAAACATCAACACCTTTTGTGGCGTGATGGTAGTATCCATTTGGCAAATGATCTGCCGATCGGCATCATGCAAGATACCGATTATTGGATAAAGAAGACGTTTTAACGCAAAAATGAAAGGCTGGGGTTTCGTTTGCTGGATTTGCAGCAGAAAATGCGACACACCATCCAGGCTAAAATAAATGTGCGGCTGGTCAATGTGATCGGCATTGAGCATCAGTATATCGCCTTGACGGCTATAGTGACCTGATAATGGAAAATTCGACGTTATATACCCGTGATCAATGAAGATGCTTGATTTTGAAGTCGATAAGGATCATGCTCATAGCCATGAAAATAGAGCTGACTGCTGACCAGAAAATTACCCTCGAAGCCCAACATCGTCAAAGCCATGACCGCCGTGTCTGTGACAGGATCCGGTGTGTTTTGTTGTCCGCAGACGGCTGGACTCCCCCTATGATTGCTCACTCACAGCTCATTAATGAAACCACGGTGCGGCGCCACCTTACAGACTATCATAAACTCAACAAGCTCAAGCCTGAAAATGGCGGCTCCGATGGCTATCTCAATGCGGAACAGACCACGTCGCTGGTTGAACATCTCACCCAGCCGCTCTACCACCACAATCACCAAATTGTGGCCTATATCGCTGGACGCTGGAACATCACCTTTACCGTATCAGGTCTGTATAAAGGGTTGAAGCAGCATGGCTTTAGCTATAAAAAGCCGAAAGGTGTTCCGCATAAATTTGCCGTTGAGAAACAGCAGCAATTTATAAAGACCTACAGCGAATTGAAAGACGCCGCGGGTAATGACCCCATACTGTTTATTGATGCCGTTCATCCGACACAAACCACCAAAATAAGCTACGGCTGGATACGAAAAGGCCAGGATAAAACGATAGAGACCACCGGGAGCAGAACGCGGTTGAATATCATGGGAGCCTTGAACATCCAGAATGTGGCTAACCCCATAATCCGTGATGATGAGACGATTAACAGCGAAAATGTGGTTCACTTCCTGTCTGCCATTCGCGCGCATTATCCCATCACGACAACGGCACATGTGATCCTCGAGGGTGCAGGCTATCACCGTTCACAGCTTGTGCAAGACGCCGCGCTTACGTTGAATATCCAGCTTCATTACCTTCCGCCGTATAGCCCGAATCTAAACCCGATAGAGCGATTGTGGAAGGTGATGAATGAGCAAACACGAAACAATAGATATTACCCATCTAAACAGAGTTTTAAGAACGATATCTTAAACTTCTTTGAGGTGAAGCTACCACAAATGGCAAGTTCTCTGGTATCTCGCTTAAACGATAATTGCCAGGCGCTAAATCCTGCATCTTGATTTCACTTGGGTATATATGGCATAGGCGTTATAAATTGATTTAAAATAAAGGGTCATAGAACAAGGTATCGATATCACATTGTCGCTTTCTACGAAGGGCTTTAGCTTGAGCCCATTTGTGCTCAATGGGGTTCATATCAGGAAAATAAGTGAGAAGATATTCCAGAATAAAGCCGGCTTTCTGTCTAGCAGACTGAATGTCTTGGCGCTTATGGAAACTGACATTATCCATTACAAGTACGGCCCCTGGAGGAGATTTTAGCAATAAATCTTGGGTGACCCAGGCATAAAAAATATCGCTGTTGATATGGCAGTCGAAGGTACAAACCGTGGTTAATTTTCCGTTAAGCTGGGCGCCAATGACGTTAGTACGCGCTTTGGCGCGCCAATCGTGTTGGCCGTAACAGCGCTTACCTTTCACTCAATAACCATAAAGACGCGGCATATCATGGGAAAAACCGCTTTCATCCACGTAAATTATCGGGGTACCACAGGCTTCATAAGCCTGTATCTTAGTCTGAAAATCTTTTCGCGCTTGGACGTCGATTTTGGGATGATAAAATGTTTTTTTTATAGCTAAACCCAGCCCGTTTTAACGCATCGCCTATCCCTCGAGCACTGACCCCCATACGTTGAGCGCGTTCGTATTGAGACGCCTCAGGATAGGTTTCCACATCAAGGAGCAACGCGGCGTGATTTATTTTGGTCGCCGGTTTATCACGAGTTAGGCAAGGGTCGATACGTTTAGCCCAGCCCAGCGCATTAGGCTCGCTGTCCCCACACAAAAACGGGTGGCTGTTTCGGCATATACCCAAGTGAAATCAAGATGCAGGATTTAGCGCCTGGCAATTATCGTTTAAGCGAGATACCAGAGAACTTGCCATTTGTGGTAGCTTCACCTCAAAGAAGTTTAAGATATCGTTCTTAAAACTCTGTTTAGATGGGTAATATCTATTGTTTCGTGTTTGCTCATTCATCACCTTCCACAATCGCTCTATCGGGTTTAGATTCGGGCTATACGGCGGAAGGTAATGAAGCTGGATATTCAACGTAAGCGCGGCGTCTTGCACAAGCTGTGAACGGTGATAGCCTGCACCCTCGAGGATCACATGTGCCGTTGTCGTGATGGGATAATGCGCGCGAATGGCAGACAGGAAGTGAACCACATTTTCGCTGTTAATCGTCTCATCATCACGGATTATGGGGTTAGCCACATTCTGGATGTTCAAGGCTCCCATGATATTCAACCGCGTTCTGCTCCCGGTGGTCTCTATCGTTTTATCCTGGCCTTTTCGTATCCAGCCGTAGCTTATTTTGGTGGCTTGTGTCGGATGAACGGCATCAATAAACAGTATGGGGTCATTACCCGCGGCGTCTTTCAATTCGCTGTAGGTCTTTATAAATTGCTGCTGTTTCTCAACGGCAAATTTATGCGGAACACCTTTCGGCTTTTTATAGCTAAAGCCATGCTGCTTCAACCCTTTATACAGACCTGATACGGTAAAGGTGATGTTCCAGCGTCCAGCGATATACGCCACAATTTGGTGATTGTGGTGGTAGAGCGGCTGGGTGAGATGTTCAACCAGCGACGTGGTCTGTTCCGCATTGAGATAGCCATCGGAGCCGCCATTTTCAGGCTTGAGCTTGTTGAGTTTATGATAGTCTGTAAGGTGGCGCCGCACCGTGGTTTCATTAATGAGCTGTGAGTGAGCAATCATAGGGGGAGTCCAGCCGTCTGCGGACAACAAAACACACCGGATCCTGTCACAGACACGGCGGTCATGGCTTTGACGATGTTGGGCTTCGAGGGTAATTTTCTGGTCAGCAGTCAGCTCTATTTTCATGGCTATGAGCATGATCCTTATCGACTTCAAAATCAAGCATCTTCATTGATCACGGGTATAGCAGGGGCGATATAGCATGGTGGCATTTAGTGAATATCCCCCGGCAAAGCCGGGAGATTACCTGATTTTATTTATAAAAACTATTTTATACCAATGTATTAATGTGAATTACTACAATCAATTTATATCGCTTCTACTATAATTATGATTAATAATAATTAAGTGAAAACTACTCTATCACGACAGGCCACTCACTCTCTGCCGTCGTGGTATGGCTGTAGCCGTATAAATTGATTCAAAATAAAGGGTCAGAAAAGAGAGTGTCGATATCGCATTGTCGTTTCCTACGAAGGGCTTTAGCCTGAGCCCATTTGTGCTCAATCGGGTTGAGGTCAGGAGAATACGTCGGGAGATATTCCAGAATAAAACCAGATTTTTGTCTAGTAGACTGGATATCCTGGCGTTTGTGAAAGCTCACATTATCCATCACGATAACAGCCCCTTGAGGGATTTTTGGCAGTCAGTCTTGGGTTACCCACGCATGAAAAATATCGCTATTGATATTGTATTCAAAGGCACAAACGGTGGTTAATTTTCCGTTAAGCTGAGCGCCAATGACATTGGTACATGCTTTAGCGTGCCAATCATGTTGACCGTAACACCGCTTACCTTTAGCTCAATAGCCGTAGAGGCGGGGCATGTCATGAGCAAAACCGCTTTCATCAACGTAAATAATAGGGGTCTCGCTGGCTTCATAGGCCTGGATCTTGATCTGAAAATCTTCTCGGGATTGGGCGTTGGCTTTTGGATGATAAAATGTTTTTTTTATAGCTAAACCCTGCCCGTTTCAACGCATGGCAGATACCTCTAGCGCTCACTCCCATACGTTGGGCTCGCTCGTATTGAGACGCGTCAGGGTAGGTTTCCACATCAAGAATCAACGCCGCTCGAGCTATTTTACTGGCGGGTTTATCACGTGTCAGACAAGGTTCTATTCGTTTAGCCCAGCGCATCAGACTTGCGGTCCCAATACAAAAACGTGTGGCCGTTTGGGCATATGTAAGCTTTTCTTGCTCTTTAATAGCCAATACATGTTGGCGAAATTTTAATGGATAAGTCATCTTGAAATTATACATCAATTTATACAGCCTACGCTATATCCAGCCGATTTAACGCCACGCGGTAGTGTTTCCAGGCGTTAAGCGCTGCTATCTCGTCCTCAGTAGCAATCCCTAACTCCAGCGCATCTTGCAGGGGCGCGATTCTCGTCGTCGCTTCTCTAAGTAAATAACGGCGCTTTTCAGCACAAGCTTTCGTTTGCCGGGCAGTCAACGCCTGTTGATGCAGCGCCATCGCTTCCGGCCAGCTAAAACCCATTTCGGTCAGTTGATACGGATCGGCGGGAACATTGACGTATTGATAGCCATTTTTATCGGTGAGTGTTTCAAGATAGAGCGGTTCGTTCATCGGTTAACTTCCTTTTTTGGCTTCGTAGCGTTTGTCGTAGTCCAATGAGTATGGCAAGGTGGCATCTTCATAGTCATCACCCAAATTCGGATCGCTGGCAGCGAAAGATTTCGCCATATATCTGACTTCAAAGGCCACACCAATATGAACAGCATCTTCAACTTTGGTCTTGGTTTTGCCACCACCCGCAGTAGTATGGCGCGACATCTCGACTTTTCCCTCTTCACGAGAAGAAAAAATCCCACCAAAATTGCTGGTCACAAAATAGGTCAATCCCCCGCGCAAGTAACAGCCACTACGTGTCGGACAGTCAGCAACAGCGCCTGCGGTATAACCTGTATGAAGGGGATAGTTTCCATCAACCGGACGAACCACACTGAGCATGCGGAAACGAATGGCTTTGACCGTTTTGCGGTAACTTTGATGAAGACGTTTGATGGTCAAATAATGGGCATCGCCGCCCCAACCGCAATCTCCCCCTTCTAGTTGCACCAATAATCCTGCCAAATGTGTCACACCTGCCCCAAACGGGTTTTTATGCCCATCATAATGATAAGGCCGATGGATTGTCAGCCAACTGTTTGCGCCGGCATTCGCTGGGTTTTGCCACCACACGGGGTAATAGCGTTCTGTGCTCAGGCCAGTAAAATCAATGGTAGTCGTGTAACGCGGCTCACCGTCAAGGTCTTTGGCCTTAACGGTTTTTTGCCAATTGTCTAGTCTCACGACCCCCGTATCATCACCTTTCATTAGCGTGTTGGCCGTGGTGCCAACAGACATGCTGGCGGCAGCGGTTTCACTGTCACTATCAGTGGCGCTGCTGAGCGTGACAAAGCCTTTTTCTGTTTTACTCGCATCGGGGTGATTGCGGGATTTTTCATGGGCTGAGAGTAATTTATCCGCATACACTTTGACTTCAATTACCTTGTCATCAACGTATTGACGGGTTGCCAATACCACTGCCGGATCAATTTTTAGCGTGACAGCTGCGGTGCTGCTGACAATCAGTATCATGCGTAAGGTTTGCGTGCGACCGCTGCCTTGCTGGAGTTGCGGTTTGTAGGTTTCGGGGCAGTTAGCCAGCGCGATAAGGGTGTCGTCGCTGTCAAACAGGCCGATTTCACGGATCCACCATCCGCCTTCTGTCTCCGGGATCACTTGTTCTGCAATCAGTTGATGGGTATTGATGGGATCGAGGCTCAGTGAATTCAGTGCCGCGCGGCGGCGTTCACCGATAAGCTGGGTCTGGCTGGCGTCGGGCGTGGGTAAGCTGCCGCCACCGTCACCGACCGCCATCTGTGTGATTTTCAGCTGGGTTCCCAGTGCGGTGGCATTGGCCAGTTTTGCCGCACCTTGATGGGTCAGTAAGGCATAAAATTTTTCGTTCATGAGGTGATACTCAGATTGTCAATGACATGGACGGCAGCGCCGTGATACGCGGTGCCGGTGACGGTAATCGTTTCAGGGAAATAGGGATAGACGGTGAGTTCATCACCCTCATAGCAGGCAGCACCGACACAGGCTGAACCCTGTGTATCCAGATTGATGGACAGGCCAATCAGATGGCGGCTACAGGGTTTAGCCTGCTCAATCAGGCGTTCCAGCTCGACATACATGGCTTCGGTGATACCGGTTTCGATGACCCCGATATCCAGTCGAAACGTCCCAGGGGGGTCGTTAGTTTGCCACCACTCGATAACCCGTATCAGGGTGCCGAGCGGTTCAACCATACGGCGCAGTGCTGCAATCGTCCCTTTGTGTTTATGCACATAAAAGGCGGTTTTAATCACCGCCCGTTTGGTCGCCTCTGACCAGCTTTCATCCCAGCGATCCACTGACCATGCCCACGCCAGATAAGGGAGCAACGCGAGCGGGCAGTTATCTGCATCCCACAATTGGCGCAGGGGAAGCGGTATCTCACTCAAGCCCGCACAGGCGTGAGCGGCTGCGATTTCTAATGCCGAGGAACCCACTGGCAACAAATGGTTATTCATTAATGTCTCCTCGTTAAAGAAGAAAAACTGACCCATCTCAGACAGCTATTCATCACAGCCGCCTATTTTCAAGCTATAACCTGTGCACCAGGCGGCCTGGGTTTTATCCAGTATCACATCACGTAAGGGGGCAGCCAGTTCTACCCGCTGTACCCCCTTGACATGCAGGGCACCATAAATCGCCGACAAACGGATATCACGCCCTAAACGACGTTGCGTACTGATATAGGCAGTGAGACGATTTTCGGCAGCCATGCGGATCGGTTCGGCTTCCGGTTTAGGGTAGAGCGTGAGCGTGGCATCAATGCGGTAATCAATAATGGTTGCCGATTGTACGGTGAGCCGATCCGCCACCGGTCGGATATTTTCATCATTCAGTGCCGCGTTAACGTGAGCTAACAGCTCTGCTGAGGCGACGCCGTTATTTTCCCTGGATAATACCGTGAGGGTCACGCAAGCTGGCGAGGGACTGATGGCGGAAGCATCGGCTACACGGCCATCGGCACTGAGAGCGTGAAATTCGTAAGCACCGGTCGAACCAGCAACACTTAAGCCTTCAAAGGCCTGTTGAATGCGAAGGCGGAAATCGGTGTCATTTTCTGTTATCAACGCCAGCGGCAGGATAACGTCAGGATTGGCTGCTTGAAGGATTAAGCGTTTAACCTGGTAGTTGGCGCCAATCTGATCGAGATCGGCGTCTTTGGCATAGGCCAACAGGGTGGCTTGCGCGGCTTCGTTGATCCGTTGGCGTAATAGTAATTCGCGGTAGGTGTTTTCTTGCAGTAGTTTGGTGATCGGCTCGGATTCATAGTTGAGCGTCTGGCTAATCGCCGCTTGCTGTTCTGGGGGCGATAAGGCAATAAACTGCGCTTTACGCTGCTTGAGGAGCGTTTCAAAATCCAGCGGTTCTACCACCTGGGGGGCCGGCAGTAAGCTTAAATCCAGGTTAGGCATTATTTTCCTCCTATCGGTAAGGAGAGCCTGAGAGGAACCCCGGTATCACTGCGATGGCCGCACAGGTCGATTGTCATCGTACCGTTGCTATCAGAGGTAATGTCGATGGCGCTCAGGGTGAGGCGGTTTTCCCAACGTAATAAGGCACTGTAAATGGCGGCCATCATTCTGAGGCGCAGTGCCGGACTCTGCGGGCTGTCGATCAGGGTTGAGAGCAGCGAACCGTAAGCACGGCGCATCACCCGTGAGCCTTGTGGGGTGATGAGAATGTCACTGATCGATTGGCGAATATGCGCGATGTCGCTGATCGCTTGACCACTGTGGCGGTGCATACCAAGGTACGTCATCGGGGGTTCCCACTGTTATTGCCGCCACTTTTTACCCCGCTGTATTGATGGCGGTGCAGGGTGATACCGTTAGAGGTCAGGTTACCCCCGCTGTGGGTGAATTCTCCGGTGATTTTGCCACCCTGATTAACCTGTAAGCGGTCGGTGATCAGCTGTTGTGTGCAGGTGACAACCGGGGTATCCAGGGTGATGGCACTAGCGGCGGTTATCGTTGCAGTTTTGATGCCTGTTAGCACTAAGTGGCTGGTTTTTGGCTCATAGGCAAAGTGAGCACCGTCCGGGAAAGTCAGCATGATCGCATCCGCTGAAACCGAAGGCGCTGGGTTAACATCGGAAAAGACCGCCGGTAAAACAAATGCGGTGGTCAGTTCGCCACCCAGACTGAGGATCAGGACTTGTTCACCCACCGAGGGTGCAGACCAGCTTTTGACACGCCCTGCACGTAACGTGAGCCAGTTTAGCCAGTCGGTTTCTAAATCACCGGTTTTTACGCGGCACCGTCCTTGAGCCGTATCCACGGCAGATACCGTGCCAATCCGGATCAGGTTTGCCAGCAGGCGTTGATATTCTGCATGATTGAAGGTTTTCATGCCGTCAGTGTGCCGCGTGGGTGACATTCGGGCATGTGATCGGCGTTGTGTGAGGGGTGAGACAGAGGAAGTGAAGTTATGCTCAGAAAATATAAAATGTTATTTTTAAAATAAATTAGCATTTGTGCTAATTTAATGAATAGACTAAAATAAACATTGTCATCAGGGAGAAGGCTAATGTTCGAACTTATTTATCATTCTGAAGCAGTCCAGGAACTTGAGGACTTACCCGCTCCACTTAAAGGTAAAACAGCTTACCTACTTGATAGACTAGAGAAAGAAGGCAATCGTTTGAGATACCCGTTAAGCGATTCATTGCGTGATGGTTTATTCGAACTGCGTGTAGGGGGAGGTGATATCGCTCGAACTATTTACGCCTTTGCTAAAGGTCGTCGAATATACATATTAAGATCCTTTGTGAAGAAAACCCCTAAGACCCCGCCGAAAGAAATGGCAATCGCTTTTAACAGACTCAAGGAGTTTACAGAATGAAAGGTATACGCCACGCAGAAGTTAGAGCTAAATTATTAAGTGATCCACTCTCCTTGCTCGCCTATGAAGAAGCCCACCGCGAGGCAGAACTTGCCCTTATGTTACAAAGTATTAGGGAAAAAGCAGGTATAACCAGAACTGAAATTGCGCTACGCATGGGAGTTACTCCCCCTGTAGTCACCCGGATTGAACAGAATGTGATAAAGGCAAGCATTCACACATTGGAACGTTATGCTTCTGCATGTGGCTCTAAACTGGATATCCGTGCTGTCGATCTTTGATTTTGCCGGTAGGACTGCTTTAACCCACCAGATGTGCCAACGCGAGATCAGTGATCTCGTCAATATCCCTGTCAGTCAACCCCAATAACGGGCGGCTTTCGTAACGTACGGTCACGCCGTTGCGTGTTACTTTATCCCGCAGACCATAATGATGTACCCGTGCTACTTGTGTGACTTGGCTTGCAAAACTCACCATGGCTTCATGGGCGTTACTGTGGCTCTTTAAAAACCGGGCTGTACGTAATTTGCTGAACATTTTGCGTTTAATACGTCCGTTTTTGTCACGGCGTTTTTTCTTGCGCGGTGCAAACGGGGTACCGTCGGGTTCCTGTTGTGCTTGGATGCGCTGTTTTTGCCGTTCCCGTAGCTTTTTGGCTATCTGGCGCGTGAAAGATTTCCTACTGGCTGGTGATAATTGCTTCAACAGGTTGGCGAGTGCCTGGCTGAGCTGATCGCGGGTATTTATTGTTGCCATTGTGCCACTTTTTCCTCTTTGATAAAGAGTTCATAACGGCGGTGTGTCGTATCAGGGTCAGGCGGTTCATCCAGATGGGTGACCTGTAAGACGCCCTGTTCTTCTTTGACGATGACCCGTTCGGTCAGTCTGAGATTAATGCTGATATCACGCAGGCTGTTGTTTAAATGATCGGCTTCAAAGGTCAGTCCTTCTGCGCGGGTAGCATGTTGCGCCATGATGTCGGGCTGATGGGTGCGTAACCAGTGTAAAATAGGTACAAACAGGGTATCGGCGTCGTCTGCATAATCGGTGATGATCAGATTGAGGGTGTATTGGTATTCAAAGGACAGGGACGACGCCAATGTGGAGACAATAGCGCCCCGATCAATAAAAATATGCAAGCTATCGGGATTTTGTTTGAGATAAGGCACGGCATCTGTCAGTGCCTTTCTTAGCAAAGTGGGTTTTAACATCGCGGGTTATCCTGGGTGAGTTAAGCACACTGTTTGAATGTAAGCCTGTAATCCCGCTATTTGCTGAGTTGCGGTTTTGATACGTTCTCGGAGATGGAAATAATGTTTGATAGCGGTGTCGTTAAGTCTGGCGCGGGTACCATCATCCAGGCGGGCGGCGGTGGCGGCGTGGGGCACGGGTTTGGGGCAAGTGGCGTTGAGCTGCATCCTACGGTGCTTATCATTAATATCACGTTCAAGGGCAGCCAGCTGAGTTTTGGCATCGGTTAATTCCTGTGTATAGTGACTGTCAATGGCCGCGAGCTGTTGGCGCTGTTTTTCCAGTGCCTGGATAAGGGAAAAGGCCGTATCGCGCTCTTGGGTGATTGTTTTGATGGCGATATCCTTTTCTACGGTTTCTTCGTGATAATAAAAAGCCGTGAGGAGTAATCCGCTAAAAATCAGTACCAGTACGCCGGTAACGAGTCGATTAAGCATCTAACCCCCAACAGCTGAGTACACTTTCCTGTGCGCGTCTGAGAGGCTGACCCGCACAGTTATTGGCTCGAATGCGACAATCTTTACCGCCATCGAAGATCCAGCGTTTAATTTCTGCACAGGCTCCGAGGGTGTCACCGGCATTGAGTTTGCGATAAAAAGTGGATGCCGTGCATTTACCTGCGCCGATGTTGTACGGGCAAAACGAAGCAATACCGGCTTTCTGTACGTCGGTTAAGGGTACCTTGATATGGTGTTCGACCCAGGCAATCGCCTTATCCACTTCAAATTTGTTAACCTGCTCGCATTTTTCGCGACTGAGTTGCAGCCCTTGTCTCACCGGCTGCCCATCAACCCAGGTCGCACCACGGCAAATCGTCCACATCTTGGCACCATCCTGATAGGCGCTGAGCCGGTTGCCTTCTTTTTCTCGCAAGAATTGTGCGAGCAGGATCGCAGTACTGGCACCGGCTACGATTAAGGTCTGGATTTTTTTACTGAGTGGGCGCATTCTGACCACCTTGAGTGCGTTGTGTACGTTGGTGTTCAGTCAGCTGTTGGCGCTGGAGTGCGTGGATTTCCTGTTGACGTTGATCTTCACGCCGTTTGTAGTAACGGTTATTGAGGTAAGTCCCCATTGCCAACGCGACGCCGATCAGCGTTGCCCAGTCCTGTAACGTCCACGCGCCCAAACAGGTCAGCAGCCAAGCCGATGAATAAGAAAGCCAAGAAGTGTGTCTGTCCATGCGGTGTTTTTCCGAGTATCAGTCTCACAGTTGGAGATGTTGTTTGAGGGGAGAAGGTGTCGGATCGGGCATCTCTACGGCGTAGCCGTGCGGTAAGTGTGATCCTTGGTCAGCCAGCCCCGGGTTGATGGCGAAGGCCTGTTCGGTGATGCCTTCGGTACGCTGGTAATAACGCCAGCATAAGGCGTCTACCGTGTCGTTTTGCTGTGCAAAGATTTTCATGACCGTCGCTCAAAGTGATTAATGGGTTCCATGTTTAAATGCGTTCGAGATTAAAATGGTTCAGGGTTAAATGTGTTCAAGATTAAACGTGTTTAACGTTAAATCAGCTCAATGGTGGTGCGAGTGAAGCCTTGTATGTCCTGGATTGCCCAAGCCGCATCACGGCGGAGGTGATCAATCGTCTCTTCCCGTGCTTCTGCCCGTTTCGTGCCCGAGGCCGTGGCATCAACGCTGCGAAACCGTTCCGTTACTGTGGCCTGTATCAGGCAATAGACAGCACGGCGGTAGAGGAGCAGGCAGCTACTTTCATTGCCTACCTGCTTCGCAGGCACCTCAACCAGTGAGGGATAGCCCGCCTGTTGTTGTTTTTTTCGCCATGCTGCAAGCCGATCATGGGTTTCATTGAGGCCAACCTGTGCCGCTTCGAGTAAACGTGCCGGGGTGAGGGTGCCGTCCTGTCGCATGGCATCACGGTAGTGCTGGAGATCGAGGTCCGGCCAGAAGCCGTTGTTTTTGATGAGCTGTTCAGTTTTTATCCCGGCTTCATTCGCTGTGGGGTTGACTGCAATACTGACCATCTGATGTTTCTCCTATCATGTTGAAAAGGTGTCAGATTCACTCCTGCCCTCCCTCCGTTCTTCATTCGGCAGTCTTGATGTGCTCTGAACATCTAAATCACTCGATTAAAAGGGCGGTGAACGGACGCATTGATAGCAATACATTTGTCCTGTCAATTGCCCGTGCCGCCCGGCCGTTGGGTATGGGGTTAAGCAGCCTGAAGTAATTTTTCAAGCTGTTTGATGTCGGTTTTGACCCCACTGCAGCTGTCCAGGGTGAGTGCCTGCTTTAAATGGAGACAGGCGGGTTCATATTTCCCATCTTGACGCAGGGCGTAACCGACCATTTTATGCAGACGGGCTTTGACCGGATCGGGCATGTCTTGCCCCCGTAAAATGTGTTGCGCACGCAGCAACTGGGCCGTATCAAGCGGGCGTTTTTTCAGCAGCGTTTGGCTGGCTAGTGCCGCCACTTCTTCGGCGATTAAACAAGCCGTGGAACGCTGGAAACTGTCCGGTGTAGCCAGATCGTGTTTGATAGCGTAGTCAGCAATGTCGAGGGCACGGGTGAGATCGCCGACATCCAGTTGCCAAATCAGCATGCGCATCAGGATCGCATCTTGCGTGCCTGTGCCCTTAGCCAGTACTCCTGCTACCCACGGGCTGTAGGTCGGTAACAAGCGGCGTTTGACCTCGGCTTTACGACTGATCGAGGCCATGCTTTTTAAGTGCAATAAATCTTGCTGCAATTTGAATAATAGTAATTCGTAGGTGCTGGCATGGCGCAGTCCTGCCGTCATCACGCGATGAGGCCGCTTGCTGGGCCGCAACAAACTGTTTATGGCGGCGGACAGGATTGCTCATGGTGTGTTAATCCTCGGCTGGCGGCGTGATGTCGCCAATGACGATATTTTCAATCAGTGCGGTGCAGCCGTAATCTTCCACCACGTAGGCTTCATTGACTGATTCAAAATTTTCCACCCGATCACGTTTCGGGTTGTCAATGATCGCGCGACGGCGCGTCCCTTCCTGCCAGTAAATCGACAGGTTATCCAGACGGGTAATTAACAGCGCGTTAGCCGGGAAGTAAGGTGCGCGGACAGCGGGTAGGCCGCCGATCCGTTTTTGGCTGATGATCAGATCGGCTGCCAGGCTTTCGCTGTTGGCTTGGTTCTGGTTGATAATCGGAAAATATTTATCCGCCAATAACGCACGACCGCAAATCACCACCAGTTCGGTATCATCCTGAAACCATGTTTCAATCAGTTCATCGACCGCATTCATCACCAGTGCATCCAGATTGGCAAAATCCCCGCCTTGACCGATGCGGATGGTGTCTGACGTCACCGCCCCTTGTGCATTGATGATTTTATTCATCACCTGTGAGGCGGCCTGGGCGCGGATATGCTGTAACCAGCCGATATTGACATCTTGCAACAACGGATTTTGGGTCGCATTGGAGGTGGCTTCCCGTTTGATGCCGTTAAAGCCAATCATGATGCGATCTAAGGCTTGCCGTTTAACCAGCGTGTCACGGATCAGCGGTTGAAAGTGGGGGAATTTTGCCCACATGTCCAGCTTTTGATAGCTGAGAGCGGTATCAAAGTTGGTTTGTGTGCAGCGGTAGGGGTGGTTGTCCAGGCTAGTGGGATCGGCAGGGCTGCGTTCTTTTTCGCTAGTCTGCGTGGTACTGGCGATCGGACGTTCAATCCCTAAGCCCACTTTTTCGCCGGTTTGTTCATCCACCGGAAACAGGTTGATTTTTGATAAAAAACTGCTGCTTTCCTGTTGTTTGGCTTCCAGTCTTTGTGCAATCGACGGTTCGACGGTGAATTTTGCGGCGATATCGGCGGGGTTTTCCAATCCGTTGAGCGTGACGACCTGATGAATATATTGGTTAAATTGGCTGCGGGTGTGTTTTTTCATGTTAGCAATCCGTCAGGTGAGTTGGGTTGGCACCCGTGGTCAGGGGGCGTGAGTGGGTACTGCGATCCGCGTGAGTTAACTGGGCAGTGAGTGTGGTCACGCTTTGTTGTGTTGTCTGATGCGCGGCCTGTAATGCCGTGACAGTGCTTTCTAGCGCTGTTAAGTGAGCACATTTTTCGGCTAGCTGTTGCTGATGCTCGGCTATCAGGGAGACCGCCTGATGGATATCCGTGAAACGTGCGTCATCGCTGAGGTGTTTTTTGCCAAACAGGGCTTTGACGCTGTGAAACAGCGCCGGTTTTTGTTCGGTTTCAAATTCCAGCGTGATTTCTTCCGCTGCGCTAAACAGCGCCTCTGCCTGGCTTTTACGTGATGCCAGCGGGTTATGTTGACTGTTAGCACAGAAGGTGAGCATTTCAGCGCCCAAGGATGCCGGGTTGTCGGTGAAGGCGATGCCAGTCAGGTAAGCTTTACCGGTATCGGCGAATTTGAGCACGTATTCAATGCTGGTGTACACCTTTTGCCGATTTTCTCGCAGTTTGACCAGTTCCTCGGTCGCATCTACCTGAACCAGTAAGGCGATTTTTCCTTTAAGCGGGCCGGCGCTAATTTCTTCATATTTTGTTGCGACGATATCGCCATAAGCACGAAACGGGCTATCCGGTAACAGGCTTTTGATGTGTTCCAGATTGGCACGTGCGCCGCGATAGGACGGGTTATAACTTTCCGCCATTTCAATAAGGTGTTGCCGTGAAATGCTGCGCCCGTCACTGGTCGCTCCCTCAACGGCGGCGCGGAAAAAGGTGGATTTTGCCATGCTGTTGGCTCCGGTTAACAATGATGGGGTCTAGGATGGCGAGCCGAGCGCACGTGAACAATCCGTCGCTGTTGTTTCAGTGCTAGCACAGCGCGTCGCGAGAGAGGGAGGGGGGGTTGCACGGTAGCCTTGCGGGATCTGATTCAATTAAGGTTATTTTTGCATGGATAACATCACCCTGACGAGGGAGTTAGATCCGCGCCGTCAAGCCATGTATTTGTATTGGCAGGGGCTACAGGTGGCGCGTATCGCTGAAATCTTAGGCATCAAGGCAACGACGCTACACAGTTGGAAACGTCGTGACCAGTGGGATCAATATGGTGTGTTGGAAAAGATGCAACTCACTACCGCCACACGCTATTGTCAGTTGGTGGCTATCGAGGCAAAGAGTGGGCGTGATTTCAAAGAGTTGGATGCCCTGGGGCGTCAGGCAGAACGGCATGCCCGTATCGGCAAATACAATAATGGGGGCAATGAAGCCGATCTGGATCCGAACCGGGCAGCGCTCCCGCGAGGAAAACGTAAGGTGTCGGTGAAAAATGTTTTTTCAGACGAGCAGATTAGCCAGCTGGCGACCTTATTTCAAGCGTCCTTGTTTGCTTATCAGCGTGCGTGGTATCAGGCGGGTTTGGATGATCGTTTTCGCCTGCGTAATCTGCTGAAATCGCGGCAAATCGGGGCGACGTTTTATTTTGCCCGTGAAGCCTTGCTTGATGCGTTGACCACCGCACGTAATCAGATGTTTATTTCTGCTTCGAAGGCGCAAGCCCATCAATTTAAACATTATATCGTCGATTTCGCCGCCGAAGTGGGCGTAGAACTGCGCGGTGATCCGATTTGTTTGCCCAATGGGGCCGAATTGCATTTTTTAGGCACCAATACCAATACCGCGCAGGGGCGGTCCGGGTGTTTGTATGTCGATGAGTATTTTTGGATCCCCGGTTTTAAGAAGTTACGTCGTGCGGCCTCGGGCATGGCATCACAAAAACGGTATCGGCAAACCTATTTTTCCACGCCCTCGAGTGTCAATCATGAAGCCTATCCGTTCTGGAATGGCACCTTGTTTAATCAGGGACGCGAGAAAAATCAACGCATTGAGGTCGATACCAGTTATCCGCATTTGGCCGCGGGGGCACTGTGTGCAGACGGGCAGTACAAGCAGATTGTGACCCTTGAGGATGCGCTGGCCGGTGGCTGTGATCGCTTTGATATCGCGCAATTGCGGCGTGAGAACAGTGATGACGATTTTGATAATCTGTTTATGTGTCAGTTTATCGACGATGCGCAATCGGTATTTCCGATGAAGGAGATGCAACGTTGTATGGTCGACAGCTGGGAGCAGTGGCCGGATGTGAAATTACTGGCAACGCGACCTTATGGGTATCAACCGGTGTGGATTGGCTACGATCCGGCTAGTACCGGTGATGCCTCGGGCTGTGCGGTGATGGCGCCGCCCAAGGTGGCAGGCGGGAAATTTCGCGTGCTGGAACGTTTTCAATGGCACGGTATGGATTTTTCCGAGCAGGCACGGCATATCCAGACACTGACTGAGCGCTATAACGTGAGCTATATCGGCATTGATGATACCGGCCTGGGGCGGTCTGTGACCCAGCTGGTCAGGCAATTTTTCCCCGCCGTGCAGGCCATTCATTATACCGTCGAGATGAAAACCGATCTGATTTATAAGGCCAAGGATGTGATCACCTCGGGCAGGCTGGAATTTGATGCCGGTGCGATGGATATCGCCAAGGCGTTTATGTCGATCCGCAAAACCTTGAGCGCCAGTGGTCAGCGTGCCACCTATGTCACCAACCGCGCCGAGGGCACCAGTCATGGCGATGTTGCCTGGGCGATTATGCACGCCCTGTTTAATGAACCGCTGGCCGGTATCACTGTCAATAACAGCAGTTTTATGGAGCCATTTTAATGGCTAATAGGAAACAGAATACGATGCAGCGGGTAGAGGCGTTTACCTTTGGCGACCCGGTGCCGATGCTCGATCAGCGGGATATGCTGGATTATCTGGAGTGTGCCGTTGTTGACCACTGGTATGAACCACCGGTGTCGTTTCATGGGCTGGCAAAATCCTTTCGTGCCGCCGTGCACCACAGTTCACCGATTTATATGAAGCGTAATTTGCTGGTGAGTCTGTTTCAACCGCATCGCTGGTTATCTAAGCAAGATTTTAGCCGCTATGCGTTGGATTTTTTGGTGTTTGCCAATGCGTTTTTAGAAGTGCGCACTAATCGTTTGGGCGGGGTACTAAAACTGGTGCCCAGTCCGGCAAAATATACCCGCTGCGGCGTTGAAGCGGGCACCCATTGGTATGTGCAATCCTGGGCAGCGCCGCATTTATTTGCTGAAAATAGCGTCTTTCACCTGCTCGATCCAGATATTAATCAGGAAATTTACGGTGTACCGGATTATCTGGCGGCACTGAATTCAACCTGGCTGAATGAAGCCGCGACACTGTTTCGGCGTAAGTATTATCTCAATGGCAGTCATGCCGGTTTTATTTTGTACATGAACGATGCGGCGCATAAACAGGAGGACATTGACCGCTTACGGCAGGCGTTGAAGGACTCAAAAGGCCCGGGGAATTTTCGTAATTTATTTATGTATGCCCCGGGCGGTAAAAAAGACGGGTTGCAACTGATCCCCTTGGCAGAGGTGGCAGCCAAAGATGAATTTATCAACATTAAAAATGTGACCCGTGATGATCAATTAGCGGCACAGCGGGTACCACCGCAACTGATGGGCATTTTACCGCACAATACCGGCGGTTTTGGTGATATCGAAAAAGCGGCACGGGTGTTTGCCATCAATGAATTGGCACCATTGCAAGAGCGACTGAGTGAAATTAATGACTGGCTGGGCGAGGAGGTGATCCGTTTTAAACCCTATGAATTAGTCGAAAAACCGTCGGTGTAAAAGTGCAAGTCTAGACTGCATCAATCTGCACGTTTTTTTGCAGCCTTATTTAAGGCTAAAATCCAAGCTAGAACAGGTTTTATGATGGATCAACAGACGCATGAAAAAGTTGATTATTACATACCCAGACCGAGGGCGCGGGGAGCACCCGCTTTCGTAGTTGAAGAGCATGGCCGCCTTCATTTTGTGGCAAATTGAGGGGGATCATTGCGTTTTGATCGCAGAAAATGTGTTTTTCTACATGCGTCGGGCATGAGAGCTTCTGATGCGCGTGCAAGTGATAGTTGTTCTCTGTGTAGGAGGAACATTTATTGATGTGTTTTTAATCATTTATATTTTGTAGCGATACAAAATATGTTCAAGCATAAGTAAGAGCGAACGCACCTAATGCAAGCACACTTAACGTACCTAACATCCCAGAAGTTACGTAGCAGACGTTAGAAAAACCACTAGATTTATCTGGTGCATTTAATGATACAGCCTGACTAGCTTGACCCCCTGTTATATTTTGCAAATTTATGACTGGAACGAACTCGGTGCTAGCAGGTGGCATTACCTGCTCAGTTTTCATGCCTAAAATTCCTAATCTTTCGTAGGCTGATTTGGTTATACCATTTATGCTCACTTTTTTCTTATCACAAATAGTTGGTTGAGGATGAATAATGGATACATCCAGCCCCGGGAATTGTAGGCTTATTTTTTCTAGGCAATCGACATGCTTATCGTCTATCGTCAGAGTCCCACCCAATCCAAGATCCAATGTCAGTTCTGTTAAGGACAGTTCGCTCATTTCTACTGCATTAAGTATTATTACCAAGTCATCTGCAGAGAGGTTATGAACTTCACAGTTTATTTTGACAAAAGACGAATCAGGGGTGTCTATGATGGATTGTGCTATTTTTATCAAACGGTCAGTGTCTTTTAGAGGTTTTCCGCACGTATCATATCCACATACGGAGGTTCTACGGAAATAACTACCTGTTGCTCAGAATTGTAGTTGGTGGAAAAACTTGTTTCGTTAAAAGGAATGTTTTCAGAACCTAACCTCATAATGCAAAAACCTTTTATATAAATTTAAAGGACAGCATTGTAACGATTTATAGCAGGGAATGCGCCTAAGGCAATTGTATCTAAATTTATATCTATTAGATTTTTAAGTCATTTTATTAATAAATGTAAAATACATATCGATCGATATGATTAATGCTCTTTCTTTAACCGGTTTAACCTACTGTCGTTTTCAGGTAATGCTCTCAAAATCACTTAAATCCGTAGTAATAATATGTTGCTCCTTCGATCTAAACGAAGAAAAATTAAGCATGCTTGATACGCTCATTCAGGGTTTCAAGGATAAAAGTATTAACGGATACTTGTCGTTCAGATGCTGCACCTGCTAGACGTTCTCCCAATGACTCAGGGTAACGCAATGTAAAGGTTTTTACCTTCTCTGTTGTAGCAAATGGAGCGATGTTGTGTTCTTTACAATCCTCCAGATAGCCATTGAGAGAAACTTCTCCCTCTTTTTTCAACCCCTCTATGCTATCAGACATAAAATCACAATAGCCTGATAAACCTAAAAACTTACCGCGAAACATACCCATTTCAGGTATGTAAGCGATAGTAGCGGGTTGTCCGGCTACTACCATAGTATTGAGCGTGTTTGTCATTGTTTTATTCATTGTTTAATTCCTATACTTTCTAACCATTCACGTAGACTTACCAATGCGCCTTTATCTGTATCTGGTGAGGGGTGTGGACGGTGAAACCGTGCGATACTCCCCTTTAGAAGGAATCGGACTCTTGAACCGTTTCCTTCTTTGACTTCTCCACCCAGTGCTACGATCAATGATTCAATATCAGCCCATTTGATATTTGAAGAGGGTGGCTTTCTTAATACTTTTTTTAGTGTTTCTGCCTGTTTTTTTCTCACAATGGATTCACTGAATGAAGTCAATTGGTCAATAATAGGGATTGATTTCTATGACGTCAATAGATGAAGTCACTCTGTTCTCTTTAGCCGACTGGTTACTATCTTAAATGTCCTCTGTACAATCAGATAAATAACTAACCCTCCTCAAATCCTCATCGGAACCGCCTCTTTCCCTCGCTTTTTATTTTTGATTATTTTTCACGCAAGGGGACAGTTATTGCCACGAGTCCGAGTCCAAGGGACGGTAACCCCGTCCTGAAGGGCAACACCTAACCCCAGATCACTTTCTGCCTGATTAACAGGATGAACAGGCTGCTTATCACTTTTCGCCTTACGCACCTTTTTCCACGTATCCACATGGGTACAAATCCGTGACGCCATGCCCAGCCGGGGCGACCACACCCCGTAAATTTTCACGCCCTGCTCACCGTAGGCATTCAGGGTCTCAGATTTGATATAAGCGGTACGTACAGTATGGTCTTTACGTGGGATCAATACCCCGCCTTGCTTAATAATATAGGTCGCCATACAACCGGCATCGGCGGCAGCCAATACATCATCCATCGGCTTATCATCAAGTAATTGCGTGCTTTTTTTCGATTTTGCTTTGCGCTGCAATTGACCGGCCAGCAAACGCAATTCACGGTACGTTTGACGCGAAGGAATACCAAAAAACTGAAATTGTCGTACCCGATGCAAACTTGCCCAGGCTACCGCGTTTTCAACTGATTCATTAAGTGGCTTACCGGTCTCGGTACTTAATAGGGGCTCATCGGTCGCCTTATCAACGACTTTTTTCAGTACGGTGCCATCCATATTTTTACTGATGTATTTCGCCAGATAACTGGTGGGCGACCCTTTACTCTTCAGCACCGGCTTGACATCAAAGCGTGGTTTGATATTTTTTCCTAGCTCCTCACGATCGCTACGGATCGCAAATTCACGTAACACCGCGGTAATGGCGACCCGATCTTTTCTCGCCATAAAACACAGCAAATGCCAATGCACGGTACCATCATGATGAGGCTCTGCTACCCGCACGCCGTACCAGCGCAGCCCCATTTTGTTCATCTTTTTGCGCACACCCGCAAACAGAGCGACCAGATAATCACTGCTTTCACGTACCGTATGGGTTGCCCATTTGGGATTAGGTTTACCGCAGGATAAGGTAGCGTGATAGCGCGACGGACAGGTAAGGGTATAAAACATCGCATAATCGCCACGCTGTTCTGCCAGATTTTCCAGACCTCTGGCGGTGGTCATCATTTCCAGATGACGTAAGTGAGGATTGCTGGTACTCGCGTTAACCACCTTTTCCATGTCCAGCGTCACCCCGTCCTCATTCACCAGTTCATGTGAGCGGATAAATTCCCGTGCACGGCGATCCTGCTCACGCTTACGGGTCAAGGCATCATAGCTGACATAGGCAGAAGCTTGTTTATGCACCAAACAAATGGCACGGTATTGCTCCTCACGCCATTCACAACGCAACCGCCACAGTTTACGTGCCCACCAGTCAGCACAACACAGCCGTGCCAGTGCGCCAGGGATCAGATGATAAGGCATTTTGCCACGGTGCTGGATATGCTCACGCAAACTGTGCCAATGCGGGGGTGTAATAGAAAACCGTTTAGCTTCCGCGGCCACACGCTGATAAAGTCGCAATATTTTATCCGGATCCGTATTATCATCCGGTAACACCTCGGCGCAGGCACAGAAAAACAGTTCCATATGTCCTGCCACCCTCGCTGCCACATTCTTTACTTCCTTTTGCATCAGTGTCGGTAAATCCAATAACACGCGTAGCGCAGGATAGTAGGTAACACGCTGATAATCCTCCGTCCTCTGCTTTTTACGCACGGTTTCAAGACGGTGCAAGACTGGCTTAATCACCTCCAATAAAAAGGTTTTGGCTCTTGCTTCACCGCCCTCACGACGCAGATAATCCAGGCGCTGCTGCAACGGCTGCTGGATAAATTTCGGCTGACGGCGTAAATCTGCTTGTATTGCTAATTCGGGATCAGCCTGCCACTTCCGTTTTATGTGATCGAGATGAGCAAGATGATTGGCTTGCGCCACCTGACGTTGCCAATAGGCTTCTATCCTCGGTTCCAGGATGGCAGGCAATTGCTCGCGCTCCCACATTAACGGAGAAAAAATGTGACAGGGGGCAGGATTGAGAGAACGCGGTGCGGGGATAGGGATTTCTTCTGAATAGAGGGTCATCGGTAACGGCCTTGTTTTTGAATAAAACGGTTCCCACGTCATCACGTGTTTATTTATTTCAGGTATGAATTAATGGCGTTAATCAGGAAGTCGATAATGCTCGATATACGTTATGCGATTAGGCAGTAATAATCTGCGTTTTATTCCTGGCCCTATTTCGTATTCATCTGGATCTAATAGCGGGACAGGTTTAAACACCTCGTGGCACGTTCTAAAGATGTGTTGTATTGCATTATGCCAGTCTTCCATAATCTGATTGTCTACCCTCAACCCATGATGGCGGATCAGACTCTCAATGAACGCGGGGAAGGATGAATAACACGCCAAGAATTCAAGATAATTTTTGATGGCCTTTTTTGACGAATTAAAATAGATTTTCTTTTTATATAAAATAAACCGTGAGTTATTATGGGCTGATAACATAATCGTTATCGATATACAGGCTCATAATACGTCCTTATTTAGATGACAGGAATACCGACACAATAACGCGTCTGTTCATTTTAAAAATGAAGGGATGGTGTTATTCCGTCTTGTTCGGCAGCGGATCACAATCAATATACGTCACCCTGTCAGGCAATAAACTGATAACGGCACGTAAGCGAATAATCGCGTCAATAATATTCATCTGTTCTTCTGGAGATAACTGTTTAAATGCCAACGCATGCTTTTTCTTTTCAATACCGGCCAAATAATACAAAGCCCCTTTCATTTGCGGATCGGTTTCTTGCATTTCAGTGATCAGCGCGGGAATAACCCCTTTATATTTTGCGTCAGGAAATGCCCCCCATAATAACGCGATGTGCTTAAGACTGCATTGACGCTGTTCTAAATTCAGCGGGACGACACGTGCTGGCTCTGTATTCGCCATAACCCCTCCTTATTAAGCAAAAATCCCCATCAAATGTGCAAACCAACGGCGGCGTGGTTTATTGATGACGGGTGTACTCATTCCTTTAATAAATTGTACATCCTGCGCATTAGGCTGAACACGGCGACCATCAGGGGTCTCCAGCCAGCCACGGCGATGACGGCGATGCGTAATGTGCAACGGGTTATCTGGCAATACGGCTACGGATGTGCAGGTTTTTATTAACATGGTGCCATCTCCATTAAGTGAAAGAAGTGCCGGAATGTTTACCCCGTCCGGCGCGGGTTTGTGTGGTACTATTTTTATGCCGGCTTCTGCTCTACCAAAGATGACGCCGGCATAACCTCCCACCACAACAAGGGAAATAGGTTGATGTTTAACAATAAAACGCAAAGTGCGATTAACATTCGCATCTCATTTAATCGCCCTTGGTACTCTCTACGAAGACATTAAAATCTCTGCATTCAATTTGAAAAGATTTTATTCTTAGCATGAAAAAGAAATGACCGCACTGCCTAAAAAATAGATAAAGATAGAAAAATATGAATTTCAGGAGAATATTTTCAGTTCTATCGTGATGGTATTTAAGCTTGTGCATTATAATAAAGCACTTCCCAAACATATATACTCCCATTGCACCATAGACTTTGTAATATCCCCGTTGCACCTTAGAAGGTAAAGTGACAGGGAATGGCTTAATTGTCATAAATGTTATCTCGAAATAGCGTTAAAACACAGTGTGTATTTTAAAATTCATCACTTATTCCTGTAATAAATAAAACCTCTTCATAATGCTAATTTAGGGGAAGGCTTTACGCTTTGATTTAAAGGGCATGACGTGTTTTGCATTTAATTTCTGCTTCATGCATGAGAAATTGCTGCCAACCGGTTAATTTTGCGTGTTTCTTTCGGTATGTATGGATTGCCATCATAATACGCATGGCACCGTAGACCATCACAGCGAGAATAATCGTGATTGATATCAGTAGTTCTGTTGAATAACTCATTATTATCATTCCGCTCTATTTTCTTCGTCTGATGTAACTGATCGATGTAATCTGTTGCTTGTGCCAGCGTATCCACCTTGCCAAACGACTGATCACCTAACCACAGGTGATAACGGGTAATCGGTTGAGTCACTGTTTTCGGCAGGCGGACAAGAGTAAATCCACGGTATTCCTGTGAGTGGCGACTGATTGGGGTTGGGGTGTGTGTCATATATTCCTTAACTATTAGCAATAGCGTCTTTCAGCATGGCAACAAGGTTAACTTCAACTTTGTCTTTAGCTTTCTGCTTGGGACGAATAATAATCCGACCATCGCGTACCATCCCTCGGCAGTATTGAAAGGAATACCAACCAGTTTCGAATATTCTTTCAGAGAGACATACCCTGTAGGAACAGCGATGTTTATGGTCACATTCCCCATACTTCCCCCAATTTATCAGCCTGAATAGCAGCCATACCACGTAAACACACAAGGCGAGCCATACTGGAAATAGAACGACTGTCTTTAGCGGCAAGAGCCTCTAAACTGCCACGTTCATCATCAGATAAACGCATAGGGATAGGGTTCTTGGTCGCAATACCCTTTGGTAATCGTGAAGGCTGATTATGTTTGACTTGTTTCATAATGGTATATTGTGATCTACTGGATTATTCATATGTTTATAGTGTCACCGTTTGGTGAACTTGTAAAATAGAGGTTCAATAAATGGATAACTTTGGGGGCAGGCTAAGGGAAGAACGTAAGCGGTTAGGCATGACTCAGACTGAGTTTGCAGATGTCGGAGGTGTTCAAAAAACTACACAAAGTAATTATGAAAACAATATTAGATTACCGGATGCTCAATACTTAGGGTCAATAACGAAGATAGGTATTGATATAGCTTATATAATCACTGGTGCTCGCACCATAAAAGCTGATATCACAACAGAAGAACAAAAATTAGTTGAAAATTACCGAGCAATGGACGACTCGGCGAAGCTAAATATACAGGCGGTTGGTGATGCGTTTGCTCAATCGAAACCCAACTTGAAAACAGGTTAATATTTATACTATGCAACATGTTGATTTTATTTATATTTTATAAATTTATTGTTATTTTATATGAAAAATAAATAAACAATAATCATAAAAAATCAATAAATGGAATAAGTCAATATCATAATTAATATTTATATGATTCATATGGCAATGTATTTAGATAAAAATAATTCGGCAAGGTTAAGTATACAAATGGTTGGTGATGCATTCGCGCAATCAAAACCTAAGCAAGAGTAAATAATGATAGAAATTTTGTCCTTGAGTGAACGATTACTATTGCTCACTTTAGTTGAAGAGCTAAATAAAATGAATCTCAAATTATGTCAAAAAAATTAGAAAGATGGTGAAAATCTGCTGTCAAGCTAATTAATGATTTTTTATACCAGTCATGATATAATTACATTATCGGATAGACAGTAGGTTAGGATTAATGAATGCCAAGACTGAAAAATCTTTAGTTTGGATAGGGAGCAGTAAAAAAGACTTGTTGGAACTGCCGCAAGACATTGTTAAATCTGTCGGTTATACGCTGCATTTTGCCCAAAAAGGCTTAACGCCTCCAAACGTTAAACCATTATCTGGGTTTCATGGTGCTGGTGTACTTGAAGTCGTAGAAAATTATGATGGTAACACCTATCGGGCTATCTGTACGGTTAAGTTTGCAAGTGTTGTATTTGTTTTACATTGCTTCCAGAAAAAATCCAAAAAGGGCATAGCTACACCAAGGGCTGATCTTGATCTGATAAGAACCCGCCTCAACACAGCCCAACAGATTTATGAGGATATGAAGAATGGAAAGATCTAAAGAATATGATTTTGAAGTCGGATCAGATAATGTTTTTTCTGATTTAAATTTACCAAACTCAGAAAGTCTGAAGCTAAAAGCTGACTTAGCTATACAAATTATTACGACCATAAAAAAAATGGGGTTAAATCAGGCCGAAGCAGGTAAAAGAATGCATTTACCTCAAGCGCGTGTTTCTGCACTTTATAACGGTAAATTCTTCAATATGTCAGAAAAAAAACTGATGGATTGTTTAAACCGACTCGGTTATGACATTGAAATCGTAGTAAAACCTAGCCATGAATTTTTAGGTCGTAGAACATTATTTATACCCGCGCATAGCTAAAAATAAGATCAGATATCAGTCGTAACAAGAAACGCCAATTCTGATAAATTTTTAATGTGGTAACCCGATTAGTTAACAAGCTGAGTCAAATGTAGTACTTCTGAAAGAAGACAATAGGTCAATACCATAATTAATATTTATATGATTCATATGGAAATGTATTTAGATAAAAACAATGCGAGACGCTTATTTTGACAATCCGTAAACTTTCTACCGGCAAATGGATCTGCGAATGTTACCCCAACGGGCGTCGTGGTGAACGAGTTCGTAAGCAATTTGCCACAAAAGGAGAAGCATTTTCATTTGAACGCCGTATTATGCCAAAAGATCAAACTATGGATGCTTCTGTTGCTAACAGGCAGAAACTCAGTGATCTTGTCGCACGTTGGTATGAAATGCACGGTAAAACGTTAACCTCTGGCGAATCGCGCAAAGTAAAACTTGATGCAGTATGTGAACGTTTGGGTGATCCATTAGTAATAGATTTTGATAAAAATGCTTTTGCAGTGTATCGAGAACAACGCTTGAATGGAAAGTGGCAAGCAAAGGGACGTGCCGCACCGAAACAGGCAACCGTTAACCGTGAATATTCCTATCTCCGTGCCGTATTCTCTGAATTAAAGCGCTTAGGTGAATGGGAAGAAGATAACCCGCTTGATGGAATTCGTCAGTTTAAAGAGGGAGATCAAGAACTGGCTTTCCTTTATCCAGAGGATATAAAACGGCTTTTGGAGGCTTGTGACGAGTCGGCAAATAAAGATTTAGGGCATGTTGTACGTTTATGTCTAGCGACTGGAGCAAGATGGAGTGAGGCACAAGGACTATCTCAGTCACAACTGATGCCGGGGCGGGTCACTTTTATTCAGACAAAAAGCAAGAAGAACCGCACAGTGCCGATATCCAGACGTCTATACCCGTGATCAATGAAGATGCTTGATTTTGAAGTCGATAAGGATCATGCTCATAGCCATGAAAATAGAGCTGACTGCTGACCAGAAAATTACCCTCGAAGCCCAACATCGTCAAAGCCATGACCGCCGTGTCTGTGACAGGATCCGGTGTGTTTTGTTGTCCGCAGACGGCTGGACTCCCCCTATGATTGCTCACTCACAGCTCATTAATGAAACCACGGTGCGGCGCCACCTTACAGACTATCATAAACTCAACAAGCTCAAGCCTGAAAATGGCGGCTCCGATGGCTATCTCAATGCGGAACAGACCACGTCGCTGGTTGAACATCTCACCCAGCCGCTCTACCACCACAATCACCAAATTGTGGCCTATATCGCTGGACGCTGGAACATCACCTTTACCGTATCAGGTCTGTATAAAGGGTTGAAGCAGCATGGCTTTAGCTATAAAAAGCCGAAAGGTGTTCCGCATAAATTTGCCGTTGAGAAACAGCAGCAATTTATAAAGACCTACAGCGAATTGAAAGACGCCGCGGGTAATGACCCCATACTGTTTATTGATGCCGTTCATCCGACACAAACCACCAAAATAAGCTACGGCTGGATACGAAAAGGCCAGGATAAAACGATAGAGACCACCGGGAGCAGAACGCGGTTGAATATCATGGGAGCCTTGAACATCCAGAATGTGGCTAACCCCATAATCCGTGATGATGAGACGATTAACAGCGAAAATGTGGTTCACTTCCTGTCTGCCATTCGCGCGCATTATCCCATCACGACAACGGCACATGTGATCCTCGAGGGTGCAGGCTATCACCGTTCACAGCTTGTGCAAGACGCCGCGCTTACGTTGAATATCCAGCTTCATTACCTTCCGCCGTATAGCCCGAATCTAAACCCGATAGAGCGATTGTGGAAGGTGATGAATGAGCAAACACGAAACAATAGATATTACCCATCTAAACAGAGTTTTAAGAACGATATCTTAAACTTCTTTGAGGTGAAGCTACCACAAATGGCAAGTTCTCTGGTATCTCGCTTAAACGATAATTGCCAGGCGCTAAATCCTGCATCTTGATTTCACTTGGGTATAGAACGCTGTCAGGCCCGCACGGGCCGGGCGCAAAGAAATCATATTTTTCTAGCCATGGCTGCCTGGTTTGAACAACATAAACGCCGTCTGTCCGAAAAAATAACCCTTTACCAACAAAATTGGGCTGTCATTAAAAACGCTATTACTACACACATCAGAGCACTATTGGCTGCACCAGGTTAGATTCGTGCGAAACTCGTGTAAATAGCGGTTTTGCAGGAAGCTTATTCTCTAAAAGCGAAAGTAGCCAGCAGCTAAGTTACCTGGGCATAGCGAATACTAAATTAAGATGTCGTCCAGGTTATCATTGGCTGTAAAACGGATATGACTTGTTTTTTACCGAGGATACCAAAATAACGCGCATCGAATGAACTGGCACTATGGTCGGTCATCAGTAATAACTCAGATTCATTCAAGATGTAAGGCTGTAAATCTATTTGTGGTAATGGACGTCCCATTTTATCGAACGCTAGAGGTCGGCTATGTTGCAGTAATACACCGTTTACCGTAACGCCCTGTGAGGTAATACTCACTTTGTCGTCTTTCATTGCCACGATTTTTTTCATCATATAGCCGTAATGATCAGGACAAAAACCTGAGCTAATATAGCCGCGCTCTTTAGCTTCCCTGAACACGGCCTTTGATGGTGGGCAAAAGATGACGTATTCTCCTTTTGCCAACGGCTTGCTGCTGATCCTATATAAACCTAAAGGAATGCTTTTGCTGATGTTGATGCGTCCACCTGACAGGTAGATGGCACCCAAAATTCCGGTGATCACCATAGCAATAATAGCTAGTGTGATAATACTATCAGCAAGGATCTTACCTTTAGTAATTTTTTTCATCCCTTAAGTCACGTCTTCGTGGTTGGATAATCAAGTTTCGGAGCAAAGAACGGCAACAATAGCTTCACAGAGTGCTGCCATATTACTGGTTGTCATCCCTGCAACATTGACTCGACCAGAGTTAACGGCATAAACCGCAAATCGGTCACGCAGCTCCGGGTCACGTAGCTGTAATACCTGTTTTTCGGTCAAACCACTAAAAGAAAACATGCCGTTCTGTTTCTCAATGAAACTAAAATCTCCGGCACCTTTTGCTTTCAGAGTCTTCACAAACAGTTGACGCATACGCTGAATACGTTCTCGCATCTCGGTGAGCTCACCTTTCCATAGCTCATATAATTCTCTATCATTGAGGATAGTGGCTACCACCGCTGCTCCGTGCGCCGGAGGATTGGAGTAATTAGCGCGAATTATCGCTTTCATCTGGCTCAATGCGTCCTCTGCATTCTTAGAGGTAGCGGCTACCAGGGTACAAGCTCCAACACGTTCATTATATAAACCAAAGTTTTTCGAATAGGAGCTGCAAACAATCAATTCTTGATGTTTGTCTGCAAAAATACGTAGACCCTGAGCATCTTCTTCCAACCCTTTGGCAAAGCCTTGGTAAGCAAAATCAAACAGTGGCAGCCAGCCTTTACTTGCAGACAGATCCGCCAGGTCGCGCCATTGCTTTTCCGTTGGATCGATGCCGGTTGGGTTATGGCAACAACCGTGGAACAGTACGACATCACCGGCCTGGGCACCGGTTTTTAAGCTGTCCAACAGACCATCAAAGTCCAGGGCATGCTTTTCGGCATCGTAGTAAGTGTATTCATGCACTTCCAGACCGGCAGCAGAAAATATATTTTTATGATTAGGCCAACTTGGATTACTCACCCAAACCCGTTTAGCACCAGCCTGTTTGACGATAAAATCAGCAGCAATACGCAAGGCACCGGTTCCGCCCGGAGTTTGCGCACTGCGCGCCCGTTCGATCACTGAATTTGAGCTACCAAAAAGTAAGTGCTGGGTAGAGCGCGTAAAGGTTGCAAGCCCATCGATACTCAGATAATTCTTTGTGGTCTCACTGTTTAACAGAAGCCGTTGAGCTTGTGCCACACTTTCGAGGATCGGTGTTTCACCCTTTTCATTTTTATAAACACCAATACCCAGATTGATTTTGTTATCTCGGCGGTCCTTTTTAAAAAGGTCTGCTAAACCCAAAATAGGGTCAGCAGGTGCAGCAGTGATTTTTTCAAACATGTAAGAGACTTCCATAACTTAAAGTTGAGCGATTGAACCGCCAGAGTAGCGCCAGTTCACTACTTTGCCAATCGTTTGTGATAAAAAAGAAATGAATGTTGTGCACCAGTTGGACTTAGCATAAAAAAACAACAAAACTGATGACAATAAAAAAAGCAGAGCCCAAACCCTGCTTTTTCGTACATAGTTGGCAGCCAAACGAAACGGCGTGCCATTATCAAATTGACTTAGAATTTGTAAACTACACCTACGCCAACAACATCTTTAGTGTTGATACCGCTAACCTTGGTAAATTCATTCTCATTCAATAGGTTGATTTTGTAATCAACATAAGCAGTAACATTTTTATTGAAATTGTAAAAAGAACCAACGGAAACATACTTCAGCAAATATTCACTCCCCATGTCGTTGGAGCCTTTAGACTGAACATAGGCCAATGAGGGACGTAAACCAAAATCTAATTGGTACTGTGCTACAACTTCCACATTTTTTGTTTGCTTCGCGATGGCTTCCTTACGTTTGCCGTATGGCGTTAGGTTCTGGGTTTCTGCATACATTGCTGCCAAGTATAGATTATCAGCATCATATTTAGCACCTATATTCCACGCTTGAGCTTTATTACCGTGAGTATCAGACAGCTCTTTCTGTTCAGCAGTACGATTAGCAGCAGAGTAAGCGGCACCTAGCTTTATGCCGTAACCAACATCATAGGTAGTGGAAACGCCGACACCTTCACCATTTTGGGTTTTTATATTTTCAATGCCTTCTCTACCATCCTGATTCGCGCCCTGGTATTGCAGAGCAAAGTTTAAACCATCAACCATGCCGAAGAAATTAGTGTTACGGTACGTTGCCAAGCCAGAAGAACAAGCGGTCATGTAGTTGTCAGGGCGAAAGAATGAGTCGCCTCCGCTGGTTGGCAATACATCAGTCCATATGTTGACATCATAGAGTACGCCATAGTTACGACCGTAATCGACCGAACCCAAGTCAGCAAATTTCACGCCAACAAAGGCAAGACGGAGTTTTTCATCATTCTTAGACTCAGGTTTGTTGGCTTCTAGTTCTTTCTCCACTTGACCATAACCAGTGAGTTGGTCAGAAATCTCAGTTTGACCTTTTAAACCGAAACGGACATAAGATCTGTCGCCACTTTCGCTCTTGTTATCAGAAAACAGATGGCGCGCATCAACCATACCGTAGAGGTCAAGTTGACTGCCATCCTTGTTATAAATCTCTACTGCGTTTGCAGTGCCAGTAGCTAAAAAAGTGGAAATAAGTACTGAGAGAATATTGCGCTTGATCATTATTATTACCTTCATTGGTGTTATTCGAATACCTGTCACTGCCGTCAATAATTTCTAGGGAACTATTGTTGATAGTCTGGTGTCGTCTATGCCGTCAAGGTGCAGTGTTCCATTCATGAGAAAGTTAATCCACCCACAAAATGCTACAAATTCAATAAAAATGTTTCTATTTGAAATAAATTGTATCTAAATATTAATAAAGTATCACTTTATGACAAAAATAGACTATCGAAAATAACAAAAGCCAGTACAACTTGGCTTTTGTTTATCAATTTGATATCAATGGTTTTTAATTAACTGGATTAAAAGGCAACATTCTTCGGCGTCCGTGGGAAGGGGATCAGCTCACGGACGTTAGGTACGCCGGTAACATAAGCGATCAAACGCTCAAAACCAAGACCAAAACCAGCATGTGGTACTGTGCCATAACGACGTAAATCGCGATACCAGCTGTAATCTTCTCTACTAAAATCCATCTCTGCCAAACGTTGATCTAACATATCAAGTCGTTCTTCACGTTGTGATCCCCCGATGATTTCACCAATGCCGGGTGCCAGCACATCCATAGCGGCGACGGTTTTACCGTCATCGTTGAGACGCATATAAAACGCTTTAATATCCTTCGGATAATTTTTCACCACCACTGGCGCTTTAAAATATTGCTCGGCCAAATAACGCTCATGTTCAGAGGAAAGATCGATTCCCCAAGAAACTGGGTTTTCGAAGGATTGATTGGATTGTTGTAATATTTCAATAGCAGTACTGTAATCAATTTGTTCAAAATCTAACCTAACAAGATCAGTCAAACGAGCAATCACATTTTTATCTATACGTTCAGCAAAGAACTTGAGATCATCAGAGCGATCGTCTAGCACTGCCTTGAAAACATATTTCAGCATTTCTTTTGCCAAGGTGGCGATATCATCAAGGGTAGCAAAGGCGACTTCGGGTTCAACCATCCAAAATTCAGCGAGATGACGACTGGTGTTAGAGTTTTCCGCCCGGAAAGTAGGGCCAAAGGTATACACTTTTGATAGGGCACAAGCGTAGGTTTCCGCATTTAATTGGCCTGATACCGTTAGGAAGGCTTCCTTACCAAAAAAATCTTTTGTGAAATCTATCTTGCCATCCTGCCCACGTGGGAGGTTTTCGAGATCCAGTGTCGAAACGCGGAACATCTCACCGGCACCTTCAGTATCGGCAGCAGTAATCAGGGGTGTCGATACCCAGAGATAACCCTTTGCATGAAAAAAACGGTGGATAGCCTGTGCTAATGTGTTACGTACCCGTGCTACGGCACCAATCAGATTAGTACGCGGACGTAAGTGAGCACATTCACGCAGATATTCCATACTGTGGCGTTTAGGTGCCATCGGGTAACTCTCTGGATTATCAACCCAACCAATAACTTTGATATCAGTGGCCTGAATTTCAAACTTTTGCCCCTCAGCGGGTGAAGAGACAAGCTGTCCCGTCATCTCAATCGAACAACCAGTCGTCAGACGCAATACCTCATTCTCATAATTATTAAGACAACTATGCGCTACAATCTGTAACGCATTAAAACAAGAACCATCATAAAGGTCGATAAAGGAGATCCCTTCTTTGGAATCTCTCCGGGTACGTACCCAACCACGTACGGTAACTTCGCTGTTCAGGGTGGCAAGGCCTTGCAATACCTCGACGACAGGTCTAATGTTCATAAATTACTCTCTGTATAAGTTTTATTTTGCGAAAATAGTGAGTTAACAAATAAGCCGCAACCCAATAGAATGGGGTAGTAGACTTCTTACAAAACCGTAGCGAGTGCTGTGAAATCAAGGCGCCTGGCACACAGCCACCGCAGTGTACATGCGAGTACATGAGGATTGCGAGCATCAAGTAACACAGAGTTCGCAGCACGTATTTACAAACACAGAGTAGGCTTTGCAAGAAGTCTGTTGTTATGTTACTTCTCGTGATGTAGGACACAAGTAGCAATTATCGAATTAATAGGATCAAAATTTTTTATGACACAGTCTTCAACTAATTCTTCTGCTGCAAAAATGTCTGTTACCGCAAACAAGCCACCGATTAAATACCGTCACGATTATCAGACACCTGACTATAGCATCACAGAAATCGATTTAGATTTCGTCTTGGATGCACAAAAAGCCACTGTCACCGCGATCAGTAAAATCATACGTCTGACAAAAGAAAAAACCCCTTTGATCCTCGACGGGGAAAATCTGGTGTTGCTGGAAGTCCGTGTCGATGGGCAGCCGTGGCCATATCAACAGAATGACCAGTTGATCCTGGAAAATTTACCCGCAAGTTTCACCTTAACCATTGTAAATGAAATTAATCCTACGACTAATACAGCACTTGAAGGTTTGTATCTTTCCGGTGAGACATTATGTACACAATGTGAAGCAGAAGGCTTCCGCCATATCACTTTTTACTTAGATCGACCCGATGTGCTGGCATGTTTTACCACCCGCATTGTGGCGGATAAAGCGCGTTATCCTTATCTTCTTTCAAACGGTAATTGTATTGACAAAGGCGATTGTATTGATAAAGAAGGGCACCCGGATGGTCGTCACTGGGTGAAATGGCAAGATCCGTTTCCGAAACCTTGCTATCTATTTGCGCTGGTGGCAGGGGATTTTGATCTATTGAGTGATAGTTTTACGACCTGCTCTGGGCGTAAAGTTTCATTGGAGCTTTTTGTCGATCGCGGTAATCTGGATCGTGCTACTTGGGCGATGGCTTCGCTGAAAAACGCTATGAAGTGGGATGAAACCCGCTTTGGCCTGGAATATGATCTTGATATCTACATGATTGTCGCTGTTGATTTTTTTAATATGGGTGCGATGGAAAACAAGGGATTAAATGTCTTTAACGCCAAATACGTACTGGCCAATGCCGAAACTGCTACTGATCAAGACTATCTTGCTATTGAAGCGGTAATTGCTCATGAGTATTTCCATAACTGGACGGGCAACCGTGTGACATGTCGCGACTGGTTTCAGCTTAGTCTCAAAGAAGGGCTGACGGTATTTCGTGATCAAGAATTTAGTTCGGATCTGGGGTCACGCTCGGTTAATCGTATCGAGAACGTCCGTGTAATGCGGTCGGCACAGTTTGCCGAAGATGCTAGCCCAATGGCTCATCCTATCCGCCCAGATAAAGTTATCGAAATGAACAACTTCTATACGCTAACAGTGTATGAAAAGGGCGCGGAAGTCGTGCGCATGATACATACTTTATTAGGTGAAGAAAAATTTCAAGCGGGTATGAAGCTTTATCTTGCACGCCACGACGGCAGTGCGGCAACCTGTGATGATTTTGTGAAAGCGATGACCGACGCGAGCAAAATTGATCTTGAGTTATTTAGTCGTTGGTATAGCCAATCTGGCACGCCATTACTCACAATACACGACAGTTATGATGCCGAAAAACAACAATATCATTTGGTCGTCAATCAAAAGACATTACCCAGCGTGGAACAATCAGAAAAATTGCCATTACATATTCCACTAGATATTGAGCTATATGATAACGATGGCAATGTGATTAATCTGCAATATAATGGAGCTCCGCTAGGTTCTGTGCTTAATGTAACTGAAACGAAACAAACCTTTATCTTTGATCGGGTTAAATGTCAGCCCATCCCTTCTCTACTCCGTGAATTTTCCGCGCCAGTCAAACTGGATTATCCTTACAATGATGAGCAGTTGATCTTTTTGATGCGCTACGCTCGTAATGAATTTTCACGTTGGGATGCAGCTCAAAGTTTGCTAGCGATCCACATTAAAAAAAATGTCGTCAACTATCAGCTAAAAGTACCTATATCGCTGCCGTTACCGGTCATCGATGCGTTTCGTGCCATTTTGCTAGACAAAAATATCGATCCGGCCTTGGCAGGCCAAATTCTCAAACTACCTTCTGAAAATGAAATGGCAGAGTTGTTTACGCTGATTGATCCGCAAGCCATCCGTTCCGTTCATCAAGCGTTGACACGTTGTTTGGCAGAAGCATTAGCCAATGAATGGCAGGCGATGTATCACATCAATAAAACGCTGCCTTATCAGATTAAACATGCTGATATTGCTAAGCGTGCGCTACGTAATGTTTGCCTGGGATACCTGGCATTCGGTGATATTACATTAGCGAATGATGAAATCACCAAGGCATACTGCCAAGCGGATAACATGACAGATTCTCTTGCTGCTTTGGCGGCTGCAGTCGCGGCGCAACTACCTTGCCGTGTTCAACTATTGGATGCATTTGAACAACGTTGGTCTCAGGATAGTCTGGTAATGGATAAATGGTTTATGTTACAAGCCACCAGTCCGGCGGTGGATGTGCTCCACCAAGTACGAACTTTACGAAACCATCGTTCATTTAGCTTGAATAATCCTAACCGTACACGCTCACTCATTGGTAGCTTTGTGTTATCCAACCCAGCGGCATTTCATGCTGACGATGGCAGCGGCTATCAATTTTTAGTTGAAATATTAAGAGACCTAAACAGCAAAAATCCACAGTTAGCATCACGTCTTATTGAACCATTAACCCGCCTGAAACGTTATGATACAAAGCGTCAGCAGTTAATGCATGATGCGCTGCAACAACTAAAAGCACTGGATAATCTCTCTGGTGATATGTATGAAAAGATAGAAAAAACATTAGGATCTTAATTTTCCATTAAACTGCTTGCTATCAGAAGCGAGTGTGTTGATATTCATGATTCATGATGTTGTGGTATAATTTGATCCGTAGTGTTGTCGATTTGGCACAAAAATTAGGCAGGAAGGTGGCATGTCTGCACAACCGGTAGAAATTCAGATTTTTGGTCGTTCACTAAAAATTAATTGCCCACTAGAAAAACAAGAGGCGTTAGAGAAAGCAAAAGAAGATCTTGAGCAACGGTTGCAAGATCTCAGAGAGCGCACTAAGGTCACAAACACAGAGCAGTTAGTTTTTATTGTGGGGTTAAACCTCTGTGCCGAACTAACCCAAGAAAAAGTGAAAACCGACGAAGAAGAAAGAAAAAAATGTGACTATATTGCCAAAATGGAGTTCCGTATCACGGAGTTACAGAAAGTCATTGACCGAGCTTTACCCAAATAGCGTAGCCTAATGGAAACATAGGAACGTATGACTTGAATAAATCGCTATCGAATGATAGATTCAACGGTGAGTAAGAAATTCTCTGAGATGTTTGCCAGTGGGCGAGTCCCCTGAGCCGATATTTTGTACCAATAAGGATGTGATGTTCTGTGATTGGTGAGCATGCTCGGTTCGCCGAGAAGCCTTAAAGTTGCAGCATCGCGTTCACCTTGAACCAAGGGTTCAAGGGTTACAGCCCACAGCGGCATCTTGGAGATCCTATCACTCGATTACTTTTTGTTGTGAACACCTTTCTACTGTATGCGCTTTTATTGGCAAATATTCACAGAATTGATAGCCTATGACGTTGACTCCACAGAATATCCTTCTACGCCGACAAATTAGAAATAAAATCCGTCAGCAACGCTGTTGCCTCGGGTCACAACAACGGCAAATAGCAGCGAAACTTGTTGCCGAGCGTGTTATTAATCACGACAGGGTCCAGCAAGCAAAAAGTATCGCTGTTTTTCTCTCTTTTGATGGTGAGTTGAATACCCAACCAATTATTGAACAACTTTGGCAACAACAAAAGCAGCTTTATCTACCGGTATTACATCCTTTCAGCCGAGGCAATCTGCTATTTTTGCATTATGATGCTACCACGCAGCTGATTATCAATCAGTTTAAGATCCGCGAGCCTCAACTAGACGTTCGGGCTGTGCTCCCACTCGCGCAATTAGATATTATTCTAACCCCCTTGGTGGCATTCGATCGCTTCGGACAGCGCTTGGGGATGGGGGGAGGATTCTATGATCGCACTCTACAGTATTGGCAACAGCAAGGCACCTATCCCATTGGCCTAGCTTACGATTGTCAGCTCGTCGATAAATTGCCGGTGGCAGATTGGGATATTCCGTTACCGGAGATCATCACACCAGACGAAGTGTGGCGATGGCCATTGAAATAAACTCCAGCAAAATCTGGTTAGCCCTAGTCGATCTTCAAAAAAATCTCTTGATTCTATTCGATAACCCTGACGCCATCAGCTGTTGCTACCAACACAACATCTGCACCACGGTTAGCAAACAGCCCTACGCTCACCACCCCAGCAATACAGTTAACGGTATTTTCTAAAGCGATAGCATCTACAATCTGCAAATTATGGACATCCAAGATCTCATTGCCATTATCGGTGATCACATTCTGGCGATACTCTGGCAATCCACCGAGTTTAACCAGTTCACGAGCCACAGCGGATCGCGCCATCGGGATCACTTCAACGGGCAACGGAAATTTACCCAAAACACTTACCTGTTTCGATTCATCTATAATACAAACAAATTTATCGGCAATAGCAGCAACAATTTTCTCGCGAGTCAATGCCGCACCCCCTCCCTTAATCATTTGTTTTTGTTCATTAATTTCATCAGCACTATCCACATAAATATCCAGCATATCTACAGCATTACAGTCGAAGACGGGGATACCGAGATTTTTAAGTTTTGCTGTCGATATATCCGAGCTGGAAACAACACCTTCAATCTGATGTTTGATTGATCCCAAGGCATCGATAAAATGTGCAACCGTGGAGCCCGTACCCACGCCAACAATGGAGTTAGGTTTGACATATTTCAATGCTGCCCAGCCAACTGCTTTTTTAAGTTCATCCTGAGTCATAATCAGTTCATTGCCTATCATCGATCTATTACTAATTAATTGAAGTATAATGTAAAAATACCACTGCAGTGTACAACTAGTTATAAGGGTTGTGAACACCATACAACACAAAATACGCTAATTATGAGCATTCAGAATCGATTGCCTTGATAACGTCCTGTACCGGAATGGCATCCAGATAACGCTCAGTCGTATTAGTATCAACTTCATCAGAAGAGGGTAAAGGCCGATAATCACCTGCCCACAATAGAGTATGCCGTGCTTGCCAAGGGTACCACTGTTTAAGATTAGTGGGTCCGAATAACACGACTGATGGTGTGTGTAATGCTGCTGCCATGTGCATAGCTACCGAGTCGACACCAATATACAAACAGGCACGGTCAATTAACACGGCCAGCTCAGGAAAAGTGAGTGTACCGGCAAGATTAATAAGCTTACTGTTTTGGGAACCATTTTTTTTAGCACAACCATTAACAATATCGGCAATATGATCCAATGCAGCTTTATCGTTTCCACCGGTCAATACAACCATTTTGCCTTGCATAATAAGATGATCAATCAATAGGCTGAAAGAAGCACTTGACCAGGTTTTGAACTTCCAGCGGGATCCTGGCTGAATCAAGATATAATTATCTAGTTTCCACTGCTGACAAATTTGCGTTATACGTTCAACGTCAGCCATGCTGTAAGCCATGGTCACTTCAGTATTAACATCAGTTAACTGTAGTGGCTCCAGAATAGCAAGATTAGTCAGTACCGTATGTTGTTCCGTGCTATTGGATATATAGACCAACTTTGAATGACAGTAACGCCATAGCCAGTTATCACGCTTTGAATAGTGAAAAGCAATACTGAATTTAGGTTGTAGTAAACGACAATAAAGCCCGGCACGCCATTGATCCGATAAATTAAGGATTAAATCATAGCCTTGTTGTTTCAGATTATTAAACAAAGCCCACTCACTACAAATTTGAGCCTTAACACTGGTATATTTTGATCCACGCATAACAGTCCAGGCTTGATTAACCGTTTTGTTCGCCGACAATATATCCTGAGTGCCACTGTAAACAAGGACATCAATCAAAGCATGAGGAAAATGGATTTTTAGGGTATTAAGCAGGGGCGTGGTCAACAACACATCACCGAAGTGACGCAGTTTTATCACAAGGATCCGTTGGACATTATCTTTATTACATAATCCATTGAGGGTAATGGGTGAAGAAGAGCGAGAGCGTTGTTGCCCGGCGGATAATTCGGTTTCATTAGACAGATTCATTGTAAGACACACCATTAGAGGCAACAAACAAAAAGGCGGTTATGCTATATTAATGGGTCACTCAATGGCAATTTTTTTTTGAGGTAGATACCGAATACTCATGCCATATCTCGAATATCACTACCATTGAGAACTATTTAACCAGTTGGCACATATTTAATACTAACCGCTTAAGATATAAGCGTTCGTCGCGCGAATGCTTGCATTCGCGGCAAGAAAATGTACCATGCAACAGCGTCGGCATGTAGCGCAGCTTGGTAGCGCACCGTCATGGGGTGTCGGGGGTCGGAAGTTCAAATCTTCTCATGCCGACCAAATACATTATCAGCCAGTATTAGCAACTGACTGTAATCCTACAAAAACCCGCATTCTAACTAGGTTTGCGGGTTTTTTGTTGCCTGTTATCTTTGAGTGTGGCATGGTTATACTCTGTTTTTTAGGGACTAGATTTGGGACTCTATCTTTTAGTCCCCAAAATAGGTAGTCCCATAGTCCTATTAATGGTGATTATGGCAATACAAGCAAAACCTCTGACTAATACCGAAGTGAAGGCAGCAAAAACAATCAATAAAGAGTTATCTTTGTATGATGGCGGTGGATTGCTGCTGTTTGTTAAATCATCAGGTGTTAAAACGTGGCGTCTACGTTACTATCATCCCTCAACGAAAAAGCGAACAACCTTAACACTAGGACATTACCCCACTTTATCGCTGGCAGAAGCAAGACGTGTACGAGAAGAGATCAGAGCACTCCTGGCACAAGGAATCGACCCACAGGAGCAACAAAGGCAGCAACAAGAAAAAGAAAAGGCATCTAATAACAATACCTTTGCTAAAATTACTGCCGACTGGTTTGCAGTAAAAAAATCAAAAGGGTTGCGAGCGCATACGCTTAACGATATATGGCGATCACTGGAAAAGAACATTTTCCCTTATGTGGAAGGGGTGGCTATCACGAAACTGACCGCACAAACATTTATACAAGCGATGGAGCCGATTCGTGTCAGTGGCCGTTTGGAAACAGTGCGGCGGGTGACTCAGCGTATTAATGAAGTGATGAACTATGCCGTTAATGCAGGGTTACTTCAAGCCAACCCTGCTGCGAAAATCAGTCAGGTCTTTGAAAAACCAGTGATTAAGCACATGCCGACGATTAGGCCAGAACAGTTACCTGATTTGATGCGTTCTTTATCCGTTGCCAATATAGAGTTACAAACGAGACTGGTGATAGAATTTCAGCTACTGACGATTGCTAGACCCGCAGAAGCCGCTAGCGCCCGGTGGGATGAAATCAATCTGATAGATAAAACATGGACAATCCCAGCCGGTCGGATGAAAATGCGCCGTGAACATGTTGTGCCACTCTCTCCCCAATCGCTTGCGGTATTGGAGGTGATGAAATCGATCAGTGCACACCGGCCTTTTGTCTTTCCCTCCTTTAAAGATCCCTCTCTCCCAATGAATAGCTCTTCGGCCAATGCAGCCTTGCGGCGTATGGGCTATAAGGGGATACTGGTTTCACATGGATTGAGGGCGATTGCTAGTACTGCACTGAATGAAAAAGGGTTTGCTCCGGATGTGATTGAAGCCGCTTTATCTCATGTTGATACCAACGAAGTACGCCGAGCCTACAACCGTAGCACTTATTTGGAACAACGTAGAGTCTTGATGGATTGGTGGGGTGAATTCGTTGAACAATCTGCAACAGGGAAATTTACTGCCGCCGAAGGCGTGAGAGGATTACGAATCAAATAGAGCCATATAGCAGGGGCCGTATAAGTTGACTGTGATAATTTACACTAATATATTGATATTAAGTAATATTTACTGGTCAAGTCAATCATGTTACATGGCCCCTGCTATAAGATCGGAATAAGGGAAAACAGTCGAAACATAACGTTATCATCAGGTGTTGATGTTGATTTCTGTAGACCCCTTCTCTTTCATGCATAAAATACGGGTCTCAAATATTAACTGACATTCTCCGATAATCATCGGGAAGTGGATAATAGGCATTAATTAATGAACGATTCATTCCTTGACGAATACGCCGAGTTTGCATACATGGATTTAAGTGTTGTGTTGGATGCTTTTATCACTGAAGGCTATTTAAATCACTGCGAAGCGCATTCTTATCTGTCCCGAATAATTAAAGGCAGTGCCACCCTTTCCCCCTGTGGCACTCTATCGTAAGCCCTTCAATCCTCTTCCTTTTGATGACTATCAAGAATTTGGCAAAACAGAAACGGAGTCCATGATAAACGCGTTGAGAGACGCCGCTTATTTTAATACTGTTCAGAATTTTTCTATCACTTATCTACAGCGAAAGGCATTAATTCACCGACTTAAGATTACAGGGAAGCCCATTCCTAACGCCATCATTTTACGTCGTAACCAAGCTAGTATTAGCAACACGGGTCGACTATCGACAGCCTGTAAAATAGCCATTGTCACTCTTTACGAAAAAACACACGGCACTATTTCAGCTAATTATACTCAAGCCGCAAACATATTGTCGGCTTATGTGACTGAGGCGGGTTATAACCACAAGTTCAATAAAGATACCATTAAGCGATGGTGTGAAGAGATAAAAGTGATAAAAAAAAGAACACAATAGCGCATTAAGAGACGAGAGGGCTTATTAAGCCCTCTCTTTCTTTCTATCTGTAGCAAAAAGATCAATCTTATCTGTATCCGCTGGTCATCCAGTTTACTTAAGGAAAATAGAGAGATGTCAATGTTAGATCGTAAAATACTACTGAAGAAAGAAGTTAAGTCCATTCTACGTATTTCCGCAGACAGTGCCTTTGACGAAATGTGGAAACAACATGATTTTCCTAAACCTATTCGCATTGGTATTCGTCGTACTGGATGGTATGCCGATGAAGTTGAGGGTTGGTTAAGGGCAAGAGATTTAGAACGCTCACTAAAAGATATGGAGATCGCATAATGAAAAATGTACAAATGAGTATTGAGAGCTATCACAAATTAAATCGTTCAAAAGATTTATTGGCTTTTCTACACGTACATCTTATTCATCAGGAAGTAAACGGGATCTATAGATTTTTTATACCTCATTTATTTAATTATATTACGGATGATATTTCTTACGTACTAAATGAGTTAAAAGATAAAGGTCTGTATGAAGATTTTCTTAAGAAATAAAAATGCTTGAGTGATGATTATGTTATTTTTTGCATGATGAGATTAATACTGTAAGTTAATCTAACTAAAAGCGCCGGTTAACTCGGCGCTTGAAAAGTATTTTTCGCTACAACTTCCATGTTTTTCTTAGAAAATTCATATTTTGTAGGTAGCTAACCAATGTCTAGAATATTTGGTCTAACCTTTCAAGAAAAAAGCCATTATGCCTTGCTAACGTATAGAGCAGGTGCAATCTGTCCGGCTTCTGGGGATACCTGATCAGTCATAAACCACATCATGTACTTATTGAATTTCGGATGCCTGAATATTTTCATGCCTACCTCAACTGTCATTTTTACACGCTCTAACTCGTAACCTGTCAAACTTCCGTAAGGAATATCAACAAGTTCGCTCATTTCACGACGATTAATTCTCTCTGACTCACGCATCAATTTCAATTTTTCACCTTGTGTGCATATTGACATATGTGTGCTTATCCACTAAATTATTTATCACATAAACAACCGAAATATAGCTATAAGCAGTTGTAAGTAACTACAAGCTGTTTGTCGGAACCAATAAGAAGGTTATCAGATGAGCAAAGAAATCGTAAGTATATCTAGTGTATTACCGTATCGAGAATTTGCCCGCTTAATTGGTAAAACTCCAGAAGCAGTCAAAGGAATGATTGATAAGGGGAAACTACCAATAGTAGAAATGCGTAATCCGGAAACCTCAACATCACGTTCTGAGTATTGGATCTATCTCCCCGCGTGGAATGAAGGCATAAAACTTGCTTACGAAAAACGCCCTAAAGAAATTCGTGACGGATGGCTAATGTGGTTGGGATTAGGGGAACCAGCATGATCCACATACCAAGCCCAATCAGTCGCCACTCACAGGAATACCGTGGATTTACCCTTGTCCGCCTGCCGAGAACTGCGGCTCAACCAATGATCCGTTATCACCTGTGGTTAGGTGATCAATCGTTTGGCAAGGTTGACACCTTGGTACAAGCAACAGACTACATCAATCAATTACATCAGACGAAGAAAATAGAGAGGAATGATGATGAATTATTCAACAGAACTCGTGCTATCAGCCCTGATTACTCTCGCTGTGATGGCCTACGGTATTGTGATGGCAATCTATGCATACCGAAAGAAACATACCAAATTAACCGGTTGGCAGCAATTTCTTATACATGAAGAAGACATTAAACGCAAAACGCGTCATGCTCTTTAAATCAAAATGTAAAACCTTCCCCTAAATTAGCATTATGAAGAGGTTGTATTTATTACAGGAATAAGTGATGAATTTTAAAATACACACTGTCACACACTGTGTTTTAACGCTATTTCGAGATGACATTTATGACAATTAAGCCATTCCCTGTCACTTTACCTTCTAAGGTGCAACGGGGATATTACAAAGTCTATGGTGCAATGGGAGTATATATGTTTGGGAAGTGCTTTATTATAATGCACAAGCTTAAATACCATCACGATAGAACTGAAAATATTCTCCTGAAATTCATATTTTTCTATCTTTATCTATTTTTTAGGCAGTGCGGTCATTTCTTTTTCATGCTAAGAATAAAATCTTTTCAAATTGAATGCAGAGATTTTAATGTCTTCGTAGAGAGTACCAAGGGCGATTAAATGAGATGCGAATGTTAATCGCACTTTGCGTTTTATTGTTAAACATCAACCTATTTCCCTTGTTGTGGTGGGAGGTTATGCCGGCGTCATCTTTAGTAGAGCAGAAGCCGGCATAAAAATAGTACCACACAAACCCGCGCCGGACGGGGTAAACATTCCGGCACTTCTTTCACTTAATGGAGATGGCACCATGTTAATAAAAACCTGCACATCCGTAGCCGTATTGCCAGATAACCCGTTGCACATTACGCATCGCCGTCATCGCCGTGGCTGGCTGGAGACCCCTGATGGTCGCCGTGTTCAGCCTAATGCGCAGGATGTACAATTTATTAAAGGAATGAGTACACCCGTCATCAATAAACCACGCCGCCGTTGGTTTGCACATTTGATGGGGATTTTTGCTTAATAAGGAGGGGTTATGGCGAATACAGAGCCAGCACGTGTCGTCCCGCTGAATTTAGAACAGCGTCAATGCAGTCTTAAGCACATCGCGTTATTATGGGGGGCATTTCCTGACGCAAAATATAAAGGGGTTATTCCCGCGCTGATCACTGAAATGCAGGAAACCGATCCACAAATGAAAGGAGCGCTGTATTATTTGGCCGGTATTGAAAAGAAAAAGCATGCGTTGACCTTTAAACAGGTATCTCCAGAAGAACAGATGAATATTATTGACGCGATTACTCGTTTACGTGCTGCTGTCAGCTTATTTCCTGAGAGGGTGAGTTATATCGATTGTGACCCTTTACCAAATAAAAATGAATAATATTATCCGTTAATTCTTTAAATAAATAGACACGTTATTGTGTCGGTATTCCTCTACCCTAAATAGGGAAGCACGATGAGCCTGTATATTGAAATCGATAACCGTTATGTTATCACTCGTAATAACTCATGGTTTATTTTACATGAAAAGAAAATCGACTCTGACACATCAAAAAATGTCGGTGACAATTATCTTAAACTCTTGGCGTATTATTCATCCTTCTCAGCGCTAATTAAAGGACTAATACGCCATCATGGGTTGACGTTAGAAAATAAAAGGCACAAAGACAAGCAGAATGAAATACAACGTATCGGTAGAGCGTGCCACGAGGTGTTTAAACCTGTCCCGCTATTAGATCCAGATGAATACGAAATAGGGCCAGGAATAAAACGCAGATTATTACTGCCTAATCGCATAACGTATATCGAGCATTATCGACTTCCTGATTAACGCCATTAATTCATACCTGAAATAAATAAACACGTGATGACGTGGGAATCGTTTTATTCAAAAACAAGGCCGTTACCGATGACCCTCTATTTAGAAGAAATCCCTATCCCCGCACCGCGTTCTCTCAATCCTGCCCCCTGTCACATTTTTTCTCCGTTAATGTGGGAGCGCGAGCAATTGCCTGCCATCCTGGAACCGAGGATAGAAGCCTATTGGCAACGTCAGGTGGCGCAAGCCAATCATCTTGCTCATCTCGATCACATAAAACGGAAGTGGCAGGCTGATCCCGAATTAGCAATACAAGCAGATTTACGCCGTCAGCCGAAATTTATCCAGCAGCCGTTGCAGCAGCGCCTGGATTATCTGCGTCGTGAGGGCGGTGAAGCAAGAGCCAAAACCTTTTTATTGGAGGTGATTAAGCCAGTCTTGCACCGTCTTGAAACCGTGCGTAAAAAGCAGAGGACGGAGGATTATCAGCGTGTTACCTACTATCCTGCGCTACGCGTGTTATTGGATTTACCGACACTGATGCAAAAGGAAGTAAAGAATGTGGCAGCGAGGGTGGCAGGACATATGGAACTGTTTTTCTGTGCCTGCGCCGAGGTGTTACCGGATGATAATACGGATCCGGATAAAATATTGCGACTTTATCAGCGTGTGGCCGCGGAAGCTAAACGGTTTTCTATTACACCCCCGCATTGGCACAGTTTGCGTGAGCATATCCAGCACCGTGGCAAAATGCCTTATCATCTGATCCCTGGCGCACTGGCACGGCTGTGTTGTGCTGACTGGTGGGCACGTAAACTGTGGCGGTTGCGTTGTGAATGGCGTGAGGAGCAATACCGTGCCATTTGTTTGGTGCATAAACAAGCTTCTGCCTATGTCAGCTATGATGCCTTGACCCGTAAGCGTGAGCAGGATCGCCGTGCACGGGAATTTATCCGCTCACATGAACTGGTGAATGAGGACGGGGTGACGCTGGACATGGAAAAGGTGGTTAACGCGAGTACCAGCAATCCTCACTTACGTCATCTGGAAATGATGACCACCGCCAGAGGTCTGGAAAATCTGGCAGAACAGCGTGGCGATTATGCGATGTTTTATACCCTTACCTGTCCGTCGCGCTATCACGCTACCTTATCCTGCGGTAAACCTAATCCCAAATGGGCAACCCATACGGTACGTGAAAGCAGTGATTATCTGGTCGCTCTGTTTGCGGGTGTGCGCAAAAAGATGAACAAAATGGGGCTGCGCTGGTACGGCGTGCGGGTAGCAGAGCCTCATCATGATGGTACCGTGCATTGGCATTTGCTGTGTTTTATGGCGAGAAAAGATCGGGTCGCCATTACCGCGGTGTTACGTGAATTTGCGATCCGTAGCGATCGTGAGGAGCTAGGAAAAAATATCAAACCACGCTTTGATGTCAAGCCGGTGCTGAAGAGTAAAGGGTCGCCCACCAGTTATCTGGCGAAATACATCAGTAAAAATATGGATGGCACCGTACTGAAAAAAGTCGTTGATAAGGCGACCGATGAGCCCCTATTAAGTACCGAGACCGGTAAGCCACTTAATGAATCAGTTGAAAACGCGGTAGCCTGGGCAAGTTTGCATCGGGTACGACAATTTCAGTTTTTTGGTATTCCTTCGCGTCAAACGTACCGTGAATTGCGTTTGCTGGCCGGTCAATTGCAGCGCAAAGCAAAATCGAAAAAAAGCACGCAATTACTTGATGATAAGCCGATGGATGATGTATTGGCTGCCGCCGATGCCGGTTGTATGGCGACCTATATTATTAAGCAAGGCGGGGTATTGATCCCACGTAAAGACCATACTGTACGTACCGCTTATATCAAATCTGAGACCCTGAATGCCTACGGTGAGCAGGGCGTGAAAATTTACGGGGTGTGGTCGCCCCGGCTGGGCATGGCGTCACGGATTTGTACCCATGTGGATACGTGGAAAAAGGTGCGTAAGGCGAAAAGTGATAAGCAGCCTGTTCATCCTGTTAATCAGGCAGAAAGTGATCTGGGGTTAGGTGTTGCCCTTCAGGACAGGGTTACCGTCCCTTGGACTCGGACTCGGACTCGTGGCAATAACTGTCCCCTTGCGCGACAAATAATCAATAGTAAAAAGCGGGGGAAAGGGGCGGTGCCGATGAGGATTTGAGGAAATGTGGGGAATAGCTTGCCGTCAACGGGGTAAAAAAATGCTCGACACATTGATAAACCGTCCATCTAGCTATACATTGTTCTCATATTGGCTAAAAAAAGAGAGCAAGGTTATGAAAAAGCCGCCAGCAAGAACAGCATTCATCACCGATCCTGTCGAATGTGCGCAGATACTGTATAACAAAGCACAGCCAGAAATCTTGGAGATTGCTGAAATCGCTTTGATGCGAAGAGTAGTAGACAACAAAGGGCGCTATCTTCATTGGCAAGATATTTGTGACAGAACTCGTAACAGAGACCATGCATTAGTACAATGGTCATTGATAAAAACTGCCCGTGACGGCTGGAAGGTGACTCTTGGAGAATCAGAACATCTTTTGCATACATCGTCTTCCTATGTACTGACACCTTATATGCAAAAAATCACCTCTTTGATTGACCGTCGTTGTACATCAGCAGGGTTGCAGGAAATTATGCAAGGTTATTCTCTCGATGGCACCCTCTTCAAAGATTTTATTGACGAAGAGAGTATTGCCTCCAGTCAGATGGAAGGGGCTTCAACCACCCGTGTTGTGGCAAAAAAAATGCTTCAGGAGGGGCGACCTGCCAGAACCGAAGGCGAGCGGATGATTATCGGTAACAAACGCTTAATGGATCTGGCGTGGGAGCGGCGCTTTGATGATATGAGCATGGAGATATTAATGGCATTTCATTCAAACTGCTGCCAAGGTATCGATGATGAAAAATACACCCCGGGAAAGATCCGCACTGGCGACAATGTCTATATTGCCGGATATAATAACGAAGTTGTCCACACTCCCCCCGTCGCCTTCGCTTTACCCCATATAGTAAAAGCATTGATAAAATGGCTAAATACTCCCCATGAGACCCTTGAAACATGGAGGGGATATTTGCATCCCGCAATCAAAGCGTGTATTGCCCATTTTTGCCTAGGCTATATTCATCCTTTTAATGATGGTAACGGCAGGGTCGCCAGAGCCCTGAGTTATTGGTTGCTATTCCGTTGCGGGTATGAAGCCTTTCGTTATATCTCAATCTCGAAATTGCTACAGAAAGCCCCGATCAAATACGGCAAAGCCTATTTGAAAACAGAGACGGATGAGATGGATCTTACCTATTTCATCAGCTATCAATGTTCGATATTTGAACGTGCAATTCAGGAAACACTAGAGTATGTCAGGGTATCCGCACTTAAAATACGTGAATTTGATACGTGGCTATTTGATCATGGGATCATGGCAAAACTGCCGCCAGTACAAGCTATCCTACTGAAATCTATTATCTGTTTTCCAGAAAAAACCTATACAATCAAGGAGTTTTCTGAAAAAGCAGGCATTTCGCCAACATCAGCACGACAGCATTTAGAGAGGATGGTAAAGGCAGGAGTTATGGGGAAAACAGGAGGAAGCGGTACAACCCCTGCACACTATGCTAGCAAATTGTCGATAGACAAGCTGAAAAATGTGGTACCTGCCCTGTTTGAATAATCACATTTAAAAACGTTACTCACATCAATCCGTACTCACTGTTTTTCTCACGGGTCACTTTTCAATTGCTCAAGCTATAAAGGATTAACAATCCGTCAATAACTCCCCCTCCTGCGCAGAAAAGTGGTTAACACCCACGCAGGCGTGACAGGCTCGGCCGGTATTCTTCACCACCCGGATCGCTTTATCATCCCATAGCGCGCTCATCTGGCTGTCTTTAACATTGGTCACAACAAGTTTGGGGTAACAGCCAATGTTGTACCGCTATCACCCCGTCTGGCGTCTCTGCACGGGCGGTAAAAATACGCACCTCGTTTCCTGCACTTAACCATGCCTTGATACGCTGCACCATCGGAGTCAACGGGCGACCCAACGTGTTACCTTGACCCGGTTCAGAGAGGCGCAACTAGTCACTTGCACTGGCATCAGAAGCTTTCTTATTTCCCTCTTGTCGCAAAGTGAGGGCAGCTATACTCTTCAATTACGAAAGCGGGTGCTCCCCGCGCCCGCGCGTGCTGTGTTTAATGATCGGCTTTTTTATGCACCTGTGGATCCGTGACAAAACCTGTTGTGGCCTGGATTTTCGAGGTAAATAAGGCCGCAAAAAAACTTGCGGATCTATGCAGTCTAGACTTGCACTTTCATGCTGACGCTTTTTCAACTAATTCGTACGGTTTAAAACGGATCACCTCTTCACCCAGCCAGTCATTAATTTCACTCAGTCGCTCTTGCAACGGGGCCAGTTCATTGATGGCAAATACCCGTGCCGCTTTTTCGATATCACCAAAACCGCCAGTATTGTGCGGTAAAATGCCCATCAGTTGCGGCGGTACCCGCTGTGCCGCGAGCTGATCATCACGGGTCACGTTTTTAATGTTGATAAATTCATCTTTGGCTGCCACCTCTGCCAAGGGGATCAGTTGCAACCCGTCTTTTTTACCGCCCGGGGCATACATAAACAGATTACGAAAATTTCCCGGTCCTTTTGATTCTTTCAACGCTTGGCGCAAGCGGTCAATGTCTTCCTGTTTATGCGCCGCATCGTTCATGTACAAAATAAAACCGGCATGACTGCCATTGAGATAATATTTGCGCCGAAACAGCGTGGCAGCTTCATTCAGCCAGGTTGAATTCAGCGCCGCCAGATAATCCGGTACGCCGTAGATTTCCTGATTAATATCCGGATCGAGCAGATGAAAGACGCTATTTTCAGCAAAAAGATGCGGCGCTGCCCAGGATTGCACATACCAATGGGTGCCCGCTTCAACGCCGCAGCGGGTATATTTTGCCGGACTGGGCACCAGTTTTAGTACCCCGCCCAAACGGTTAGTGCGCACCTCTAAAAAGGCATTGGCAAACACTAAAAAATCCAGCGCATAGCGGCTAAAATCTTGTTTGGATAACCAGCGATGCGGTTGAAACAGACTTACCAGCAAATTACGCTTCATATAAATCGGTGAACTGTGATGCACCGCGGCACGAAAGGATTTTGCTAGCCCATGAAACGACACTGGTGGTTCATACCAACGGTCAATTATCGCGCATTCCAGATAATCTAACATATCCCGCTGATCGAGCATCGGGATAGGATCGCCAAAAGTAAAGGCTTCACAAGACTGCTTTGTATTCTGCTGCAGGCGCCGGGTACTGTGATTATCACGGTGTTTTTTATCAGACTGACGCATTAAAATAACTCCATAAAACTGCTGTTATTGACAGTGATACCGGCCAGCGGTTCATTAAACAGGGCGTGCATAATCGCCCAGGCAACATCGCCATGACTGGTGCCCTCGGCGCGGTTGGTGACATAGGTGGCACGCTGACCACTGGCGCTCAAGGTTTTGCGGATCGACATAAACGCCTTGGCGATATCCATCGCACCGGCATCAAATTCCAGCCTGCCCGAGGTGATCACATCCTTGGCCTTATAAATCAGATCGGTTTTCATCTCGACGGTATAATGAATGGCCTGCACGGCGGGGAAAAATTGCCTGACCAGCTGGGTCACAGACCGCCCCAGGCCGGTATCATCAATGCCGATATAGCTCACGTTATAGCGCTCAGTCAGTGTCTGGATATGCCGTGCCTGCTCGGAAAAATCCATACCGTGCCATTGAAAACGTTCCAGCACGCGAAATTTCCCGCCTGCCACCTTGGGCGGCGCCATCACCGCACAGCCCGAGGCATCACCGGTACTAGCCGGATCGTAGCCAATCCACACCGGTTGATACCCATAAGGTCGCGTTGCCAGTAATTTCACATCCGGCCACTGCTCCCAGCTGTCGACCATACAACGTTGCATCTCCTTCATCGGAAATACCGATTGCGCATCGTCGATAAACTGACACATAAACAGATTATCAAAATCGTCATCACTGTTCTCACGCCGTAATTGCGCGATATCAAAGCGATCACAGCCACCGACCAGCGCATCCTCAAGGGTCACAATCTGCTTGTACTGCCCGTCTTCACACAAAGCGCCGGCAGCCAGACGCGGATAACTGACATCGACCTCAATGCGTTGATTTTTCGCGCGTCCCTGATTAAACAAGGTGCCATTCCAGAACGGATAGGCTTCATGATTGACACTCGAGGGCGTGGAAAAATAGGTTTGCCGATACCGTTTTTGTGATGCCATGCCCGAGGCCGCACGACGTAACTTCTTAAAACCGGGGATCCAAAAATACTCATCGACATACAAACACCCGGACCGCCCCTGCGCGGTATTGGTATTGGTGCCTAAAAAATGCAATTCGGCCCCATTGGGCAAACAAATCGGATCACCGCGCAGTTCTACGCCCACTTCGGCGGCGAAATCGACGATATAATGTTTAAATTGATGGGCTTGCGCCTTCGAAGCAGAAATAAACATCTGATTACGTGCGGTGGTCAACGCATCAAGCAAGGCTTCACGGGCAAAATAAAACGTCGCCCCGATTTGCCGCGATTTCAGCAGATTACGCAGGCGAAAACGATCATCCAAACCCGCCTGATACCACGCACGCTGATAAGCAAACAAGGACGCTTGAAATAAGGTCGCCAGCTGGCTAATCTGCTCGTCTGAAAAAACATTTTTCACCGACACCTTACGTTTTCCTCGCGGGAGCGCTGCCCGGTTCGGATCCAGATCGGCTTCATTGCCCCCATTATTGTATTTGCCGATACGGGCATGCCGTTCTGCCTGACGCCCCAGGGCATCCAACTCTTTGAAATCACGCCCACTCTTTGCCTCGATAGCCACCAACTGACAATAGCGTGTGGCGGTAGTGAGTTGCATCTTTTCCAACACACCATATTGATCCCACTGGTCACGACGTTTCCAACTGTGTAGCGTCGTTGCCTTGATGCCTAAGATTTCAGCGATACGCGCCACCTGTAGCCCCTGCCAATACAAATACATGGCTTGACGGCGCGGATCTAACTCCCTCGTCAGGGTGATGTTATCCATGCAAAAATAACCTTAATTGAATCAGATCCCGCAAGGCTACCGTGCAACCCCCCCTCCCTCTCTCGCGACGCGCTGTGCTAGCACTGAAACAACAGCGACGGATTGTTCACGTGCGCTCGGCTCGCCATCCTAGACCCCATCATTGTTAACCGGAGCCAACAGCATGGCAAAATCCACCTTTTTCCGCGCCGCCGTTGAGGGAGCGACCAGTGACGGGCGCAGCATTTCACGGCAACACCTTATTGAAATGGCGGAAAGTTATAACCCGTCCTATCGCGGCGCACGTGCCAATCTGGAACACATCAAAAGCCTGTTACCGGATAGCCCGTTTCGTGCTTATGGCGATATCGTCGCAACAAAATATGAAGAAATTAGCGCCGGCCCGCTTAAAGGAAAAATCGCCTTACTGGTTCAGGTAGATGCGACCGAGGAACTGGTCAAACTGCGAGAAAATCGGCAAAAGGTGTACACCAGCATTGAATACGTGCTCAAATTCGCCGATACCGGTAAAGCTTACCTGACTGGCATCGCCTTCACCGACAACCCGGCATCCTTGGGCGCTGAAATGCTCACCTTCTGTGCTAACAGTCAACATAACCCGCTGGCATCACGTAAAAGCCAGGCAGAGGCGCTGTTTAGCGCAGCGGAAGAAATCACGCTGGAATTTGAAACCGAACAAAAACCGGCGCTGTTTCACAGCGTCAAAGCCCTGTTTGGCAAAAAACACCTCAGCGATGACGCACGTTTCACGGATATCCATCAGGCGGTCTCCCTGATAGCCGAGCATCAGCAACAGCTAGCCGAAAAATGTGCTCACTTAACAGCGCTAGAAAGCACTGTCACGGCATTACAGGCCGCGCATCAGACAACACAACAAAGCGTGACCACACTCACTGCCCAGTTAACTCACGCGGATCGCAGTACCCACTCACGCCCCCTGACCACGGGTGCCAACCCAACTCACCTGACGGATTGCTAACATGAAAAAACACACCCGCAGCCAATTTAACCAATATATTCATCAGGTCGTCACGCTCAACGGATTGGAAAACCCCGCCGATATCGCCGCAAAATTCACCGTCGAACCGTCGATTGCACAAAGACTGGAAGCCAAACAACAGGAAAGCAGCAGTTTTTTATCAAAAATCAACCTGTTTCCGGTGGATGAACAAACCGGCGAAAAAGTGGGCTTAGGGATTGAACGTCCGATCGCCAGTACCACGCAGACTAGCGAAAAAGAACGCAGCCCTGCCGATCCCACTAGCCTGGACAACCACCCCTACCGCTGCACACAAACCAACTTTGATACCGCTCTCAGCTATCAAAAGCTGGACATGTGGGCAAAATTCCCCCACTTTCAACCGCTGATCCGTGACACGCTGGTTAAACGGCAAGCCTTAGATCGCATCATGATTGGCTTTAACGGCATCAAACGGGAAGCCACCTCCAATGCGACCCAAAATCCGTTGTTGCAAGATGTCAATATCGGCTGGTTACAGCATATCCGCGCCCAGGCCGCCTCACAGGTGATGAATAAAATCATCAATGCACAAGGGGCGGTGACGTCAGACACCATCCGCATCGGTCAAGGCGGGGATTTTGCCAATCTGGATGCACTGGTGATGAATGCGGTCGATGAACTGATTGAAACATGGTTTCAGGATGATACCGAACTGGTGGTGATTTGCGGTCGTGCGTTATTGGCGGATAAATATTTTCCGATTATCAACCAGAACCAAGCCAACAGCGAAAGCCTGGCAGCCGATCTGATCATCAGCCAAAAACGGATCGGCGGCCTACCCGCTGTCCGCGCACCTTACTTCCCGGCTAACGCGCTGTTAATTACCCGTCTGGATAACCTGTCGATTTACTGGCAGGAAGGGACGCGCCGTCGCGCGATCATTGACAACCCGAAACGTGATCGGGTGGAAAATTTTGAATCAGTCAATGAAGCCTACGTGGTGGAAGATTACGGCTGCACCGCACTGATTGAAAATATCGTCATTGGCGACATCACGCCGCTTGCCGAGGATTAACACGCCATGAGCAATCCTGTCCGTCGCCATAAACAGTTTGTTGCTGCCCAGCAAGCGGCCTCATCGCGTGAGACGGCGGGACTGCGCCATGCCAGCACCTACGACTTATTGCTGTTTAAATTACAGCAGGATTTACTGCACCTAAAAAGCATTGCCTCGATCAGCCGCAAAGCTGAAGTCAAACGCAGCTTGTTACCGACCTACAGCCCGTGGGTAGCAGGCGTACTAGCTAACGGCACAGGCACGCAAGATGCGATCCTGATGCGCACGCTGATTTGGCAACTGGATGTCGGCGATCTCACCCGTGCCCTCGACATTGCTGACTACGCTATCAAACACGATCTGGCTACACCGGACAGTTTCCAGCGTTCCACGGCTTGTTTAATCGCCGAGGAAGTGGCGGCGCTAGCCAGCCGAACACTGCTCGAAAAACGCCCGCTTGATACTGTCCAATTGCTGCGGGCGCAACACCTTTTACACGGGCAAGACATGCCCGATCCGGTCAAAGCCCGTCTGCATAAAATGGTGGGCTATGCCCTGCGTCAAGATGGGAAATATGACCCCGCCTGTCTCCATTTAAAGCAGGCACTCACCCTGGACAGCCGCAGTGGGGTCAAAACCGACATCAAACAGCTTGAAAAATTACTTCATGCTGCTTAACCCTATGCCCAACGGCAGGGCGGCACGGGCAATTGACAGGACAAATGTATTGCTATCAATGCGCCCGTTCACCGCCCTTTTATTGAGAGAAAGTTAATGGTCAGCATTGCAATCAACCCAATGGGGGATGAAGCCGGGATAAAAACTGAACAATTCATCAAAAATAATGGGTTCTGGCCGGATCTCGATCTCCAGCACTACCGTGATGCCATGCGACAAGACGGCACACTCACTCCCGCGCGTTTACTTGAAGCGGCACACAGTGCCCTCAATGAAACCCATGATCGGCTTGCAGCATGGCGAAAAAAACAACAACAGGCGGGCTATCCCTCACTGGTTGAGGTGCCTGCGAAGCAGGTAGGCAATGAAAGTAGCTGCCTGCTCCTCTACCGCCGTGCTGTCTATTGCCTGATACAGGCCACAGTAACGGAACGGTTTCGCAGCGTTGATGCCACGGCCTCGGGCACGAAACGGGCAGAAGCACGGGAAGAGACGATTGATCACCTCCGCCGTGATGCGGCTTGGGCAATCCAGGACATACAAGGCTTCACTCGCACCACCATTGAGCTGATTTAACGTTAAACACGTTTAATCTTGAACACATTTAACCCTGAACCATTTTAATCTCGAACGCATTTAAACATGGAACCCATTAATCACTTTGAGCGACGGTCATGAAAATCTTTGCACAGCAAAACGACACGGTAGACGCCTTATGCTGGCGTTATTACCAGCGTACCGAGGGCGTGACGGAACAGATCTTTGCCTGTAACCCCGGACTCGCCGACGCGGGCGTTATCTTGCCGCACGGCTACAGTGTGGACATGCCCGATCCGACGCCTTCTCCCCTCAAACAACATCTCCAATTGTGGGACTGATGCTAGGGAAAACACCGCATGGACAGACACACTTCTTGGCTTTCTTATTCATCGGCGTGGCTGCTGACCTGTCTGGGTGCCTGGACATTACAGGACTGGGCAACGCTGATCGGCGTCGTGTTGGCAATGGGGACTTACCTCAATAACCGTTACTACAAACGGCGTGAAGATCAACGTCAACAGGAAATCCACGCACTCCAGCGCCAACAGCTGACTGAACACCAACGTACACAACGCACTCAAGGTGGTCAGAATGCGCCCACTCAGTAAAAAAATCCAGACCTTAATCGTAGCCGGTGCCAGTACTGCGATCCTGCTCGCACAATTCCTACAAGAGAAAGAAGGCAACCGACTCAGTGCCTATCAGGATGGCGCTAACGTGTGGACGATTTGCCGCGGTGCGACGCGGGTTGATGGGCAGCCGGTGAGACAAGGGCTGCAACTCAGTCGCGAAAAATGCGAGCAGGTTAACAAAATGGAGGTGGATAAGGCGATTGCCTGGGTAGAGCAGCATATCAAGGTGCCGCTAACCGACGTGCAGAAAGCCGGTATTGCCTCATTCTGCCCGTACAATATCGGTGCCGGTAAATGCACGGCGTCCACTTTTTATCGCAAACTCAATGCCGGTGACACCCTCGGAGCCTGTGCAGAAATTAAACGCTGGATCTTCGATGGTGGCAAAGACTGCCGTATTCGAGCCAATAACTGTGCGGGTCAGCCTCTCAGACGCGCACAGGAAAGTGTACTCAGCTGTTGGGGGTTAGATGCTTAATCGACTCGTTACCGGCGTACTGGTACTGATTTTTAGCGGATTACTCCTCACGGCTTTTTATTATCACGAAGAAACCGTAGAAAAGGATATCGCCATCAAAACAATCACCCAAGAGCGCGATACGGCCTTTTTCCTTATCCAGGCACTGGAAAAACAGCGCCAACAGCTCGCGGCCATTGACAGTCACTATACACAGGAATTAACCGATGCCAAAACTCAGCTGGCTGCCCTTGAACGTGATGTTAATGATAAGCACCGTAGGATGCAGCTCAACGCCACTTGCCCGAAACCCGTGCCCCACGCCGCCACCGCCGCCCGCCTGGATGATGGTACCCGCGCCAGACTTAACGACACCGCTATCAAACATTATTTCCATCTCCGAGAACGTATCAAAACCGCAACTCAGCAAATAGCGGGATTACAGGCTTACATTCAAACAGTGTGCTTAACTCACCCAGGATAACCCGCGATGTTAAAACCCACTTTGCTAAGAAAGGCACTGACAGATGCCGTGCCTTATCTCAAACAAAATCCCGATAGCTTGCATATTTTTATTGATCGGGGCGCTATTGTCTCCACATTGGCGTCGTCCTTGTCCTTTGAATACCAATACACCCTCAATCTGATCATCACCGATTATGCAGACGACGCCGATACCCTGTTTGTACCTATTTTACACTGGTTACGCACCCATCAGCCCGACATCATGGCGCAACATGCTACCCGCGCAGAAGGACTGACCTTTGAAGCCGATCATTTAAACAACAGCCTGCGTGATATCAGCATTAATCTCAGACTGACCGAACGGGTCATCGTCAAAGAAGAACAGGGCGTCTTACAGGTCACCCATCTGGATGAACCGCCTGACCCTGATACGACACACCGCCGTTATGAACTCTTTATCAAAGAGGAAAAAGTGGCACAATGGCAACAATAAATACCCGCGATCAGCTCAGCCAGGCACTCGCCAACCTGTTGAAGCAATTATCACCAGCCAGTAGGAAATCTTTCACGCGCCAGATAGCCAAAAAGCTACGGGAACGGCAAAAACAGCGCATCCAAGCACAACAGGAACCCGACGGTACCTCGTTTGCACCGCGCAAGAAAAAACGCCGTGACAAAAACGGACGTATTAAACGCAAAATGTTCAGCAAATTACGTACAGCCCGGTTTTTAAAGAGCCACAGTAACGCCCATGAAGCCATGGTGAGTTTTACGAGCCAAGTCACACAAGTAGCACGGGTGCATCATTATGGCCTGCAGGATAAAGTGACACGCAACGGCGTGACCGTGCGTTACGAAAGCCGCCCGTTACTGGGGTTGACTGACAGGGATATTGAAATGATCACTGATCTTGCGTTGGCGCATCTGGTGGGGTAGGGGGTATTGTATCTGAACAACAGGCAGTCACTGAATGAGATGCAAACTCCGTGCACCATTATACACAGCATCTGTCACCAAACGTCGATCAAAAGTAGCAAGTTGTCCGTTATGGGCACAAGCTAATGCTAAAAGATAACTATCAGTCAGTTGAGCTGAAGTTAGTAAGCGTGTCACATCCAGTTTTTCCGTATCCAATAAACTGATGTTGTCTGGCCAAAAACAGTGACCGGGCAATGAGCACAAGGTTGTCATCAATTCTGCGACCACTGCAGGTGTGCCTGGTGAATTTGGATACCGTTCATGCCCTACAATACGTAGTACACCATTTTCAGTTAACGGGCAGGTAGCCCAAGCTTGTTGCCCTTGTTTTTTAAACCAATTATGTGCAGCGTCATGTTGAATATGAGCAGGATCGATCAATGCTATTAGCACGTTGACATCAAGTAAAAACGTCATTACGGTAACTCGTCACGTAACTGGTTCACTAACTCTGGTGTCACTAACATCCCGTTACTACGTACTAACAACAGCGGAACACCATTACGTTTAGGGTAACTAGGTACATGGGTAGGTCGTAATGCTTGCCTAGCCAGTGAGGAAATCACTGCTCCCAAACTCTTATTTTGTCTTGCTGCTAGCCCCTTAGCTGCCGCAAGGATATCATCATCAATAGCCAGTGTTGTTCGCATATTCTCTCCCGCAAATAGCATCAATCATCACGCATCTTACATCAAATAGTCTTTTTTGTCATCGATATTCAAATCAACATGTAGTTCCTCCCCTGTCCCACTCCCCACACAACGCCAATAACATGCCCGAATATCGCACACGCGGCACACTGACGGCATGAAAACCTTCAATCATGCAGAATATCAACGCCTGCTGGCAAACCTGATCCGGATTGGCACGGTATCCGCCGTGGATACGGCCCAAGGACAATGCCGCGTAAAAACCGGTGAATTAGAAACCGACTGGCTAAACTGGCTCACGTTACGTGCAGGGCGTGTCAAAAGCTGGTCTGCACCCTCGGTGGGTGAACAAGTCCTGATCCTCAGTCTGGGTGGCGAACTGACCACCGCATTTGTTTTACCGGCGGTCTTTTCCGATGTTAACCCAGCGCCTTCGGTTTCAGCGGATGCGATCATGCTGACTTTCCCGGACGGTGCTCACTTTGCCTATGAGCCAAAAACCAGCCACTTAGTGCTAACAGGCATCAAAACTGCAACGATAACCGCCGCTAGTGCCATCACCCTGGATACCCCGGTTGTCACCTGCACACAACAGCTGATCACCGACCGCTTACAGGTTAATCAGGGTGGCAAAATCACCGGAGAATTCACCCACAGCGGGGGTAACCTGACCTCTAACGGTATCACCCTGCACCGCCATCAATACAGCGGGGTAAAAAGTGGCGGCAATAACAGTGGGAACCCCCGATGACGTACCTTGGTATGCACCGCCACAGTGGTCAAGCGATCAGCGACATCGCGCATATTCGCCAATCGATCAGTGACATTCTCATCACCCCACAAGGCTCACGGGTGATGCGCCGTGCTTACGGTTCGCTGCTCTCAACCCTGATCGACAGCCCGCAGAGTCCGGCACTGCGCCTCAGAATGATGGCCGCCATTTACAGTGCCTTATTACGTTGGGAAAACCGCCTCACCCTGAGCGCCATCGACATTACCTCTGATAGCAACGGTACGATGACAATCGACCTGTGCGGCCATCGCAGTGATACCGGGGTTCCTCTCAGGCTCTCCTTACCGATAGGAGGAAAATAATGCCTAACCTGGATTTAAGCTTACTGCCGGCCCCCCAGGTGGTAGAACCGCTGGATTTTGAAACGCTCCTCAAGCAGCGTAAAGCGCAGTTTATTGCCTTATCGCCCCCAGAACAGCAAGCGGCGATTAGCCAGACGCTCAACTATGAATCCGAGCCGATCACCAAACTACTGCAAGAAAACACCTACCGCGAATTACTATTACGCCAACGGATCAACGAAGCCGCGCAAGCCACCCTGTTGGCCTATGCCAAAGACGCCGATCTCGATCAGATTGGCGCCAACTACCAGGTTAAACGCTTAATCCTTCAAGCAGCCAATCCTGACGTTATCCCGCCGCTGGCGTTGATAACAGAAAATGACACCGATTTCCGCCTTCGCATTCAACAGGCCTTTGAAGGCTTAAGTGTTGCTGGTTCGACCGGTGCTTACGAATTTCACGCTCTCAGTGCCGATGGCCGTGTAGCCGATGCTTCCGCCATCAGTCCCTCGCCAGCTTGCGTGACCCTCACGGTATTATCCAGAGAAAACAACGGTATTGCTTCGGTAGACCTGCTAACACGGGTTAACAGCGCACTCAATGATGAAAACATCCGCCCCGTCGCTGATCGCCTCACCGTACAATCGGCAACCATTATTGATTACCGCATTGATGCCACGCTCACGCTCTACCCTAAACCGGAAGCCGAACCGATCCGCATGGCTGCCGAAAATCGTCTCACTGCCTATATCAGTACGCAACGTCGTTTAGGGCGTGATATCCGTTTGTCGGCGATTTATGGTGCCCTGCATGTCAAGGGGGTACAGCGGGTAGAACTGGCTGCCCCCTTACGTGATGTGATACTGGATAAAACCCAGGCCGCCTGGTGCACAGGTTATAGCTTGAAAATAGACGGCTGTGATGAATAGCTGTCTGAGATGGGTCAGTTTTTCTTCTTTAACGAGGAGACATTAATGAATAACCATTTGTTGCCAGTGGGTTCCTCGGCATTAGAAATCGCAGCCGCTCACGCCTGTGCGGGCTTGAGTGAGATACCGCTTCCCCTGCGCCAATTGTGGGATGCAGATAACTGCCCGCTCGCGTTGCTCCCTTATCTGGCGTGGGCATGGTCAGTGGATCGCTGGGATGAAAGCTGGTCAGAGGCGACCAAACGGGCGGTGATTAAAACCGCCTTTTATGTGCATAAACACAAAGGGACGATTGCAGCACTGCGCCGTATGGTTGAACCGCTCGGCACCCTGATACGGGTTATCGAGTGGTGGCAAACTAACGACCCCCCTGGGACGTTTCGACTGGATATCGGGGTCATCGAAACCGGTATCACCGAAGCCATGTATGTCGAGCTGGAACGCCTGATTGAGCAGGCTAAACCCTGTAGCCGCCATCTGATTGGCCTGTCCATCAATCTGGATACACAGGGTTCAGCCTGTGTCGGTGCTGCCTGCTATGAGGGTGATGAACTCACCGTCTATCCCTATTTCCCTGAAACGATTACCGTCACCGGCACCGCGTATCACGGCGCTGCCGTCCATGTCATTGACAATCTGAGTATCACCTCATGAACGAAAAATTTTATGCCTTACTGACCCATCAAGGTGCGGCAAAACTGGCCAATGCCACCGCACTGGGAACCCAGCTGAAAATCACACAGATGGCGGTCGGTGACGGTGGCGGCAGCTTACCCACGCCCGACGCCAGCCAGACCCGGCTTATCGGTGAACGCCGCCGCGCGGCACTGAACTCACTGAGCCTCGATCCCATCAATACCAGCCAACTGATTGCAGAACAGGTGATCCCTGAAAAAGAAGGCGGATGGTGGATACGTGAAATCGGCCTGTTTGACAGCGACGACACCCTTATCGCGCTGGCTAACTGCCCTGAAACCTACAAACCGCAACTCCAGCAAGGCAGCGGTCGCATACAAACCTTGCGCATGATACTGATTGTCAGCAGTACGGCAGCAGTCACACTGAAAATTGATCCGGCAGTGGTATTGGCAACCCGTCAATACGTTGATGACAAGGTAATTGAAGTCAAAGTGTATGCGGATAAATTACTCTCAGCCCATGAAAAATCCCGCAATCACCCCGATGCGAGTAAAACAGAAAAAGGCTTTGTCACCCTCAGCAGCGCCACTGACAGTGACAGTGAAACCGTCGCCGCGACGCCCAAAGCCGTAAAAACCGCGTACCAATTAGCCCGCGATGCGAATAACAATGCCAATAGCAAACTGGCAAAAGAACAAAATGGGGCGGATATTCTCAACAAGCCCCTGTTTATCAAAAATCTGGGTTTAACCGCTGCCGCTAGCATGCCTGTTGGCACCACGGCCAACACGCTAATGAAAGGCGATGATATGCGGGTCGTGAGACTAGACAATTGGCAAAAAACCGTCAAGGCCAAAGACCTTGAAGGCGAGTCGCGTTACACGACTAAAATTGATTTTACTGGCCTGAGTACCGAGCGCTATTACCCCGTGTGGTGGCAAAACCCAGCGAATGCCGGCGCAAACAGTTGGCTGACAATCCATCGGCCTTATCATTATGATGGGCATAAAACCCCGTTTGGGGAAGGTGTGACACATTTGGCGGGATTATTGGTGCAACTAGAAGGGGGAGATTGTGGTTGGGGCGGAGATGCCCATTATTTGACCATCAAACGCCTTCAGCAAAGGTATCGTAAAACGGTCAAAGCCATTCGTTTCCACATGCTCAGTGTGGCTCGCCCTATGGAGGGAAACTATCCCCTTCATGCAGGTTATACCGCAGGTGCTGTTGCTGACTGTCCGACACGTAGTGGCTGTTACTTGCGCGGGGGATTGACCTATTTTGTGACCAGCAATTTTGGTGGGATTTTTTCTTCTCGTGAAGAGGGAAAAGTCGAGATGTCGCGCCATACTACTGCGGGTGGTGGCAAAACCAAGACCAAAGTTGAAGATGCTGTTCATATTGGTGTGGCCTTTGAAGTCAGATATATGGCGAAATCTTTCGCTGCCAGCGATCCGAATTTGGGTGATGACTATGAAGATGCCACCTTGCCATACTCATTGGACTACGACAAACGCTACGAAGCCAAAAAAGGAAGTTAACCGATGAACGAACCGCTCTATCTTGAAACACTCACCGATAAAAATGGCTATCAATACGTCAATGTTCCCGCCGATCCGTATCAACTGACCGAAATGGGTTTTAGCTGGCCGGAAGCGATGGCGCTGCATCAACAGGCGTTGACTGCCCGGCAAACGAAAGCTTGTGCTGAAAAGCGCCGTTATTTACTTAGAGAAGCGACGACGAGAATCGCGCCCCTGCAAGATGCGCTGGAGTTAGGGATTGCTACTGAGGATGAAATAACAGCGCTTAACGCCTGGAAACACTATCGCGTGGCGCTAAATCGCCTGGATACCACGACGGCAGAGAGTGAGTGGCCTGTCGTGATAGAGTAGTTTTCACTTAATTATTATTAATCATAATTATAGTAGAAGCGATATAAATTGATTGTAGTAATTCACATTAATACATTGGTATAAAATAGTTTTTATAAATAAAATCAGGTAATCTCCCGGCTTTGCCGGGGGATATTCACTAAATGCCACCATGCTATATCGCCCCTGCTATATGATGGGCAGCATGTGTGAGTACTTTATCTACTATCTAGAGCAAAAAAATAAAAATCCTAAGTGACTACCGATTTACACACTGGAGTCGCTTGAATTCGTTACGTTACTCCAGCCTGCTGAGTGGAATGGTTCATTTAATTACATTGTTGTTTGTTGAAATCTATGAGGACATTTTTTAAATCACTTCTAATGATGTAATAGTTATTACTATGGGTGATAGGGATCAGACATTTTTTATTAACGATCATTTCTCTTTCCTCACCTACTACATAATGTCCTAGGGGTATTATACCATTGAGTTCTAATAACCGACCTCCCCAATTCCATCCGTTTGACATATAAACATGTATTATTTTACCAAGAAATGGAAAATTTTTTTTAGCAAGCAATGCCTCAGGTGATTGAGGTGAACTCCCGTCAACAGTTATCTTTTGATTTTTAATTTCAAGTCTACTAAAAATAGCACTTGCCATATTTAATTCGTACTTATTCTGTGATAACAAAGCATTCGAGTAAGTAGACATTATGGGTAATGCTGTAATGAAAATAAAAACACCGATATATGTGCATGTTTTTTCTGATAGTCTCGAAATGAAAATTAAAAATCCATATATAACAAATGGGATGCCAATAAACACCCTTGCTGTCCACCATGTAGAAGCAAGAAGTACGGGAATTAATATGCTTGTAACTGGTAGTGTCAATAGTAATAATATTGACATTATTTTATTTTTAATTTTTGCCTGTGAACAGGAAAAGAAAATAACAGACAAAGATGTTAATAAAAATAATCCATATATATGGAATTTTAATATTCCATTGTTTAATATCGACAGGGTATTGATTGCTTTTATTATATTATTTTTTATTAATTCAAACGGGTACTCTGTAGAAAAAACTAAAGTATTTCTGTTTCCAAATTCTATTGAAAATAATGTCTCAATTATTTTAAATGCCAAAATAAAAATAAAAAAACTTGTTATTGATAAAAATATATTTCTAATAACTTCTGAGAATTTATTATCGATAGAATCCCGCATTGATCTAATGATACATAGCATAGGGTAGATTATAATAGAAGCCTGATATGTTAGTATTGAAATTAACAGTCCTATTACTGACAAGGATATAAATAAATATATATTTTTACTAAATAAAAACGGAAAAATACAGGCTATTACTGATATTGACATGGGTAGGGAATCATAACGATATGACAGGTTCTCCAAGATAAATGGGCTAACCAAAAGAATTAAAGAACATATTTTTATTTTTGCGTGGTTTTCTATTCCTGATATTTTGCAAGTTAGATACCCTGAAGCTGTAAATATAAGTGCCGCTAGAATATTGGTATAAGGAAATAAATTGGTTATATCAGTGCCAAGAGAAATGATTTCCATCAGTGAAGTTGCTAGAATTCTCCCATCACCATCCCAACCATACCCGCGCATAGCTCTGCTCATGTCATCAATGTAATATACATTTGATATAATTAATGGAAATATGTATGTCAATGTGAGCACTGTATAAAAAATAATATTTTTACTATCCTTCATTTTACTTCTTCACCTTTTTCAATGCTTTCTATTATATAACGTGGTCTATTTTTACTTTCTAGGTAAATTCTACCAATATACTCACCAAGCATCCCGATACCAATGAGTTGAATACCACCGAGGAAAAGAATGGCTGTCATAAGAGAAGGATATCCAGGCACTGGATTTCCCCATATGATCTTATCAAGCACCATCCATACTGAATAAATAAAAGCAAATCCAGATACCCAGAATCCTAGGTATGTCCAAATACGCAGTGGGAAAGTTGAGAATGAAGTGATCCCTTCTAAAGCAAGGTTCCATAGTTTCCAACCATTAAACTTACTTACACCAGCAATACGTTCCGCTCGGCTATACTCTACAATTTCCGTTCTGAAACCAACCCAACTCAATATGCCTTTCATGAATAGATTCCGTTCTGGGAGACGTGTAATTTCTTTAACTACTTTACGAGACATTAAACGAAAATCGCCTACGTTCTCTTCTATTTTTGGGTGAGATATTTTGTTGTGTAATTTATAAAACATTTCAGCACTACGACGTTTGAAATAGCCATCTGTGTGGCGTTCGGTTCTCTTAGCCAACACAACATCAGCACCGCTCTCCCATTTTTTAATCAGCATAGGGATAACATCAAGGGGATCTTGTAAGTCAACATCAATAGGGATAACTGCATCCCCGGTTGCATATTCAAGCCCTGCAAAAAGAGCGGCTTCCTTACCAAAATTTCGTGAGAAGTTAACGAGAGTGACGAGTGGATCAGTGACTAATAACATACCAGCAACGTAGGAAGTTTTATCCTGGCTACCGTCATTAATAAATATAATTTCAATTTCATATTGAGCCAAAGGCTTAAAATTACGTACTGCCTGATAGAACAGTGGGATTGTATCTTCTTCATTGAAGACAGGAACCACCAAAGATATCTTCATTTTTTACTCCTAAAAACAATGAATTTAGAATAGAAAAATCCACAAATTAAACTAACAACAGAAAAGCTGATGAGGGTGAATAGAGGGGGTAGGTTTAGTTTGTCTGCAGTAGTACCTACAGCGATACTCATGGTACCCATAGAGGCTATGTAAATCATGTAACGGGTAATTGTAGCTTCAGCGTTGAATGTATAACGCGCGTTAGCAAAGAAGGAAAAAGTTACCGCCGAACAGAACGCGCCAAGGTTACTTAATGCTTGTTCGATGTGTGCTACAAAATGAAGAAAAAAGAAAATAAGCTAATGGAGTATAGTGTTAACTATGCCAACTAATCCGTAGCGGGTGAATAATTTCAACATGTAAAGTATTTTTATAGAAGAAAGAACGGTGATCTTAGCTCTATTCAATTCAAAAGGATATCCCTGTAGCATTCTACTGTCGTTTCATATAGTAGTCGCCATATAAGTTGATTATGAAATTTAACGATAACATATTAATATTAAATACTATTTATTAAAGAAAGCGATTACGTTACATGGCGCCTGCTATGAATACAGCTGCGTGATACTTGGGTAGTTCCATAAAAGATTGTTCCCTCCCTCACACAAGGTCACTCCCCTGCAAACCACAGCAAAACCCCTCACACTAGCGGAAATCGTAACCGGAGATCCGCCCCATGGCGCAAGCTTATCATCACGGTGTCAGTGTGCAGGAAATCAACCAAGGCACCCGCACCGTCACCCCTATTAGCACCGCGATTGTCGGCATGGTCTGTACCGCTGACGATGCCGATGCAAAAACTTTCCCACTGAATACCCCGATCCTGCTCACCGATGTCCTCACCGCCAGTGGCAAAGCCGGTGAAACCGGCACCTTAGCCCGAGCATTGGAGGCCATCAGTGATCAAACTCAGCCACTCACTGTGGTGGTTCGTGTCGCACAGGGGGACAATGAAGCCGAAACGACTTCGAATATCATCGGAGGCAGCACCCCTGAGGGGCGCAAAACCGGCCTCAACGCCTTGCTCGCCGCCCAAGGCCAATGTGGGGTGACACCGCGTATTTTAGGCGTTCCGGGTCATGACACCCAGGCCGTTGCCAGCGAACTGGTTGCCCTTGCCCAACGCTTGCGAGGGTTCGCTTACCTCAGTGCTTACGGCTGTAAAACCAAAGAAGAGGCCATCCATTACCGCAAAAATTTCAGCCAACGTGAAGCTATGCTGATTTGGTCTGATTTTCTCAGCTGGGACAGCGTCACCCACGCGGAAACCACCGCCTTTGCTACCGCGCGTGCGCTCGGGCTGCGAGCAAAAATCGACCAGCAAACCGGTTGGCACAAAACGCTTTCTAACGTCGGTATCAACGGTGTCACCGGCATTTCTGCCGATGTCTATTGGGATTTACAAAACAGCGCGACCGATGCCAATCTCTTGAATCAGCATGCCGTTACCACGCTGATCCGCAAAGACGGCTACCGCTTTTGGGGGTCACGTACCTGCTCTGATGACCCGCTGTTTCAGTTTGAAAATTACACCCGCACGGCACAGGTGCTGGCCGATACCTTAGCGGATGCACACCTGTGGGCAGTAGACAAACCGATACATCCCTCATTAATCAAGGATATCGTGGAAAGCATCAGCGCCACCTTTCGCACACTGAAATCAGCGGGTCATCTTATCGACGGTAGCTGCTGGTTCGATGAAACCCGCAACGACAAAGACGCCCTTAAGGCCGGAAAACTGGTGATTGATTACGACTACACACCGGTGCCCCCACTGGAAAATCTGCTGCTCCGTCAACGCATTACTGATCGTTATCTTATCAATCTGGCACAACAGGGCACTTAAGGGGGGGGACACTATGGCATTACCACGCAAACTCAAATATTTCAACCTGTTTAACGACGGCGATAATTATCAAGGCGTTGTTGAATCGATCACCTTGCCCAAACTGGTACGCAAACTGGAAGACTACCGTGGTGGTGGCATGAACGGCAGCGCTAAAATTGATTTAGGGCTGGAAGAAGGCGCAATCGACATGGAGTGGACAATTGGTGGTGTTGAAGCCCAGCTTTACCGACAATGGGGCAGTGCTAAAATCGACGGCGTGCAACTGCGCTTCGCCGGTTCATTGCAACGCGATGATAGCGGTGACATCACATCCATCGAGATAGTGACGCGCGGGCGTCATCAGGAAATTGACAGCGGTGACTACAAACAGGGCGATAACTCACAGACCAAGATTTCATCAAAAAACACCTACTACAAATTGACGATAAATAACGAGGTGATTGTCGAAATTGACACCCTCAATATGATTGAAATCTCGAATGGCAACGATTTATTGCAAGAACACCGACGGGCAATCGGTCTGTAAATCGGGGTTTGCCTCGCACGGCAAACACATTCTTAAAGGGCGTTACATTGCAGTCTGCGAACCTGATCGCATTTCTGTTTATTTCTGGAGCAAAACATGAGCAAACCCACGGCAACACAAAACAACGATGTTATTATCACCACATCGGAAGAAAATAAAACCGCAGCCACCGTGACACTGGATACCCCGCTGGTCAGAGGGGAGAGCACACTCAATGACATCACGGTGCGTAAACCCTTGGCAGGTGCCTTACGCGGGGCAAAAATTCAGGCGTTACTTGAAACCGATGTCGATGCACTGATGATCGTCTTACCACGAGTAACCACACCGTCACTCACACACAGTGACATCATGGCACTCGACCCGGGGGATTTGTATCGCCTCAGTGTTGAACTGATTTATTTTTTGTTACCGAAGTCGGTGAAATCCAGTTTCCCGCCCGATTAACGGTAGAAGATTTAATGGCCGACATTGCGATGCTTTTTCACTGGCCGCCGTCCGTCATGGGTAGCATGACATTAACCGAATTATTCGATTGGCGTGAGAAAGCCATTATTCGCAGTGGTGCAAAAGATGAGTGACAAAAACCTCAGATTACAGGTGGTGATGAGTGCGGTAGACAAAGTAACCCGCCCGCTCAAAACGATGCAGGCCAGTCATCACAAGCTGGCCGCAGCGGTGAAATCCTCGCGCGATGCCCTGGGGCGGTTAAATGCGGCAGGAAGCAAACTCACCGCCTTTCATGCGCTGCAAGGCTCGCTGAAAAAAGTGTCCACTGAATTAGGCAGCGCCCGTCTCAACGCCCAGCTGATGACGCGGGACATGTCAGGGTTAACCTCGCCGACGAAAAAACAGACCAAAGCCTTAGACGCACAATGGAAAGCCGTCAGTCAGCTAGAACAGAAGCAACGCAGTGAAACCCAACAGTTACAGCAATTACGGGCTGAACTCCACCGCATGGGGATATCCGCAAAAGACAGTGCCGGGGCGACAGCGCGTATCAGCAGAGAAACGGACCGTTACACGCAACGTTTACAACAACAGACACGCCGACTCAAACAGGCGGCAGACCAGCAACAACGGCTGACAGCCGCCAAAGCCCGTTACAATAGGCTGCGTGACACCCGTCATCGACTGGTAGGCGCGGGCGTGGCGGCAACGGGAGCCGGCATCGCGATGGGCCTGCCGGTGCTGGCTACGGTAAAACGCTACCGTGATATTGAAGATGCGATGAAAGGGGTTGCCAAACAGGTCAGTGGCTTACGTGACGACAACGGCCAGCGTACTTTACGGTTCCATGAGCTGCAAAAGGCCATCAAAGACACAGCAGAACAGCAACCGATGGAACAGGGTGCCGTTGATTTTGCCGCGTTGGTGGAAGGGGGTGCCCGCATGGGCGTCACGCAGGGTAGCGCCTCATGGCAAGAGCAAAAAGATAACCTGCTCAATTTTGCCTGCACAGCCGCCAAAGCGTTTGAATTACCGGCCGGTGAACTGGCAGAAGACCTGGGAAAAATCGCCGGATTGTATAAAATTCCGATCAAAAACATTGAAGCCTTGGGCGATACCCTCAATTTTTTGGATGATAACACCCAATCTAAAGGGGCAGACATCATCGATGTGCTCAAACGGATGGGCGATGTGGCCGATAAAATGGATTTCAGGCAAGCCGCTGCCTTGGGTTCCGCTTTCTTGTCGCTGGGTGCCACCCCCGAAATTGCCGCCAGCGCCAGCAAAGCGATGGTGCGTGAACTAGGGATAGCCACCATCAAAGCCAAAGACTTTCAAGAGGCGATTGACCGCCTGGGCCTCGACGGGAAGGCGCTGCAACGGGGTATTGCTTATGATGCGGTGGGTACCTTGCAAACAGTGTTGGCTAAAATCACAACACTGCCCAAAGACCAGCAATTAGTTAATATGACGCAGATTTTTGGTAAACAGTTTGGCGATGATGCCACCAAACTGGGGCTCAATATTGAAGAATTCAGCCGCCAGCTCGCCCTCACCCGCAGTCAAAAAGCGACCGGTTCCATGCAACGGGAATCGGAGATTGACAAAGACTCACTCTCTGCACAATGGCTGCTGCTCAAAACCAGCGCACATAACACCTTCAGCAGTCTGGGCGAAACCCTGCGCAGTCCACTGCTGGGCATCATAGCGAAAATGAAAGCCGTCACCCGCAAAATACGCGATTGGGTAGAAGCCAATCCGAAACTGGCCGCCACCCTCATGAAAATCGCCACTGTGCTGGCCGTGTTCACCGTCGGTGTTGCGACGCTGGCCTTATCGGTGGCAGCCTTGTTAGCCCCGCTGGCAGTGTTAAAATTAACCTTTTCCGTACTGGGGATACGACTGTTACCCGTGTTATCTCATGGATTACACAAAACAGGCCAGCGGGTTGCCTGGCTGGCGCGTTCCTCGTTGCCATTACTGCAAACCGGTCTACGTCTACTCTCTGCTGCGCTAATAGGGTTACTGAGTCCGATGGGACTCGTTATAGCAGCGATAGCGGGCACGGCACTCACCTTAACCCGTTACTGGCAGCCGATGACGGCATTCTTACGTGGACGGGTCGAAGGATTTAGGCAAGCCGTCGCGCCGATTAAAGAGGCGTTTGCTCCATTACAACCGCTATTTGACTGGCTGACAGAAAAAATCAGGGCGCTGTTTGGCGGGTTGAGCGAGCTGCTCAGTCCAATCACCGCCAGTGCGCAAGCATTGGATACGGCGGCTGCCAAGGGGGAAAAATTTGGCGACGCTTTAGCCGCAGGTATCACGCTCGCTCTGACGCCGCTCAAACGGTTAAGGGAAGGTGTGTCATGGTTACTGGAAAAATTGGGCGTGATTGAAGCCAAATCCACAAAATTACCCCAGATAGCGGCCACACAACCCGTACGGCCTCGCCCTCATTACACCGCCCCGCTTTACCAATCGTATAAAGGGAGCTACACAGGACAATACGACACAGGGGGTCATATTCCACGGGGAAAATGGGGTATTGTCGGTGAGAAAGGGGCAGAAATCGTCTCCGGTTCTGCGCACATCACCAGCCGTAAAAAAACCGCTGCGTTGGCGGCAACAGCTAGCATGATGTTAACCGGCTATCAGGCCACCGCAGCACCGCTACACCCCCAAAGCTTACCGGCGACACAGTATCGCACCCACTCGGTTACTGATGCCACTTACCATCAAACCACACCGGTATCGATTCATGCCCCGATCCAGATCATCACCCAGCCCAACCACAGCCCACAGGATATCGCGCGGGAAGTCACCCGTCAGCTAGATGCCCGAGAGCGCCGAGCCAGAGCACAAGTCAACAGCCTCTACCAGGATAATGATTAAGGAAACAGCAACATGATGATGGCATTAGGGATGTTTGTCTTTATGTTAAAATGTAGTAGCTCAAACTTAACCTGACAGACACAAGCTAAGCGATCGAATTTGTCAGAGTAGTCTGAGTGTGCGATGGTTCAAATAAATTATCGAGTTGTTTTTCTTTTACTAACTCTTTTGATGCAATCCAAGTTTCCCAGGGGGTTTTGCCATAACAATACCAGCCTGAATGAGGTCGCTCTCTGTTGTAGAATGCGAGCCATTTATCGATGTCTTGCTGAATGTCTTCCAATGATGAATAAATTTTACGCCGAAACATCACGTCATAGCCTTCATTTTTCATCGTCTTATGAAACCGCTCACAGATACCATTAGTCTGCGGGCTGTATGCCTTGGTCCGCGTATGCTCGATATCTTCTAGCTCCAGGTAAAGCTGATACGCATGGGTTTCCTTTTTCCCCGAGTATTCTGACCCTCTGTCGGTCAGGATACGCAATAAGGGAACCGCTTGCTCATCATGTAATGGCAGCACCTGATCGTTTAACATATCTGCGGCAACCAAGGCATTTTTCTCTGTCTATACCCGTGATCAATGAAGATGCTTGATTTTGAAGTCGATAAGGATCATGCTCATAGCCATGAAAATAGAGCTGACTGCTGACCAGAAAATTACCCTCGAAGCCCAACATCGTCAAAGCCATGACCGCCGTGTCTGTGACAGGATCCGGTGTGTTTTGTTGTCCGCAGACGGCTGGACTCCCCCTATGATTGCTCACTCACAGCTCATTAATGAAACCACGGTGCGGCGCCACCTTACAGACTATCATAAACTCAACAAGCTCAAGCCTGAAAATGGCGGCTCCGATGGCTATCTCAATGCGGAACAGACCACGTCGCTGGTTGAACATCTCACCCAGCCGCTCTACCACCACAATCACCAAATTGTGGCCTATATCGCTGGACGCTGGAACATCACCTTTACCGTATCAGGTCTGTATAAAGGGTTGAAGCAGCAGGGCTTTAGCTATAAAAAGCCGAAAGGTGTTCCGCATAAATTTGCCGTTGAGAAACAGCAGCAATTTATAAAGACCTACAGCGAATTGAAAGACGCCGCGGGTAATGACCCCATACTGTTTATTGATGCCGTTCATCCGACACAAGCCGCAAAAATAAGCTACGGCTGGATACGAAAAGGCCAGGATAAAACGATAGAGACCACCGGGAGCAGAACGCGGTTGAATATCATGGGAGCCTTGAACATCCAGAATGTGGCTAACCCCATAATCCGTGATGATGAGACGATTAACAGCGAAAATGTGGTTCACTTCCTGTCTGCCATTCGCGCGCATTATCCCATCACGACAACGGCACATGTGATCCTCGAGGGTGCAGGCTATCACCGTTCACAGCTTGTGCAAGACGCCGCGCTTACGTTGAATATCCAGCTTCATTACCTTCCGCCGTATAGCCCGAATCTAAACCCGATAGAGCGATTGTGGAAGGTGATGAATGAGCAAACACGAAACAATAGATATTACCCATCTAAACAGAGTTTTAAGAACGATATCTTAAACTTCTTTGAGGTGAAGCTACCACAAATGGCAAGTTCTCTGGTATCTCGCTTAAACGATAATTGCCAGGCGCTAAATCCTGCATCTTGATTTCACTTGGGTATAGACCTTGGCAAAAGCGACTCTGGAATAGGTATCAACAAAGGTCTGCTGATAAATTTTACCCACACCTTTAATGTGCCCCACGTAGTAAGTATCCTGAGAGCCGAGATAGCCCGGATGTTGCGTTTCAATTTGTCCATGAGCTTCTCGTTTATCCTGCACTTTTTCTAATGCTTGCAGTTGGGCTTCCGTCAGTAAGTACCCCTCCTGCGCTACTTTGGCTTCCAAGGCAGAAAGGCGTTTCTTGATATTTTCCAGGTCAGATACCGTCTTGCCCATCATGATGCAAGTGCTATTTTTGTATCGAATGGGATGCCTGATTTCAGCACACCATACGCCAGTTGGAGTAATTTGCGCATTGCCGCACAGACGCCCATTTTACCCCCTTTATGGCGTGATACGAGTCGTTGCCACTGTGCTTTCACTATCGGATTACAAGAAAGGGCAGCCAGAGCGGGCATATACAACGCTTTCCTGAGCTCGGTATGACCCCGTTTTGATAGGCGGCTCCGTCCTTTAAATAAACCTGATTCACAAAGTTTTGGGTTAAGCCCGGCATAGGCCACCACTGCCTTACTGTTAGTGAATTTTGACACATTACCCACATACGCCAGCAAACTGGCACTTAGTATTTCACCGATACCAGGAATACTCTCCAGCAACGCTTTATTTTTCTTTAAGTCAGGATCGTTATCGATATGGTTTTTTATTTTTTCTTTGGTGGCCTGGATTTGTTGTTTAAGTGCAGAAATGATTTCAAGCAGTGAGGATTGAACGACATCGTCAGCCACTGATTGCCGATTTTCTTGCATTTGCCTCATTTCCTCTAAACTCTTTAGATGGCGTACTAGCGCGGTTAATTGACGTTCGCTCAAGGGAGGAGGAGTCCAGAGGACAGGTGTATGCAGTGCGCAGTAGCGCACTATCATTTTTGCATCCCCCTGATCCGTCTTGTTCCGACTCAGTTCACTCTCACCAAAGGCATGAATACGTGATGGGTTTTCTAGGCTGACGTCAATGCCATTATCAACTAAGAACATAGCCAGTGGAACACTGTAACTCCCTGTGGCTTCGAGACAAATATGACAATCCCCGTAAGGGATAAGCCATTTCAGTAGTTGGCTAAATCCAGAGGGGGTATTCGGGAATGCTTTTGTTTTATACTTTTTTCTCTCTACCCACACTGCAACATCGAATTTTAATTTGGCAACATCAATACCCACTGCGGTCTTGTCCATGGCTGATTCTCCCATGAAAAACAGATAATTAAATGATCGCCCCGACCTTCCTTATAAATACGTGCTCTTAGCACAAGATACCGTTCGGTCTTACAGGCGACGATAAATATGTCACCGGGGTTTTATCTGACTGCACAAGCTTTAAGCCTAAGGGCGCAAACAAACTCTCCGGTGACATCCCAATGATCAGTTGGGGATCATCAACCTTTGAAAGTTAATAATCAAGATATAAGACTTCATAGCCTTGGGAGTCGGATAGTAAAAGGTCTTCAACTCGCCCGTCACTTTCGATGGTTGAACTGCGAACCTGTGACCTAGAAAGTCAAACGGCTCTTTCATGGCATTAACTATCCGCGTTTTCTTGGCATTAAGCGTCAACCCAAGTCGGTCTAAGACTTTCTTGGCCTGATCCAGATAAAACTCCGGGCGCTTGCTGCACAAAATCACAAAATCGTCGGCATATCGCACGATATGAGCATCATGCGGACGTTTACCGAACGCCTTTTTCTCCCACGTCGAATCAAGCCAGTGCAGGTAGAGATTAGCGAGCAAGGGAGAAATTACTCCCCCTTGCGGCGTACCGGTCGTCTCCTTCCGGATTTTCATCTCTTCCATCGCTCCAGCTTTAAGCCACATCTCGATCAGCTTTACAACCGAGCGATCAATGACTCTGGTTCGAACGGACAGCAGTAATTTATAGTGCGGAATTGTGTCAAAGTACGACTTCAAATCCGCATCTACCACCCAGTGGCACTTGAAATTCAGCCACTTGTAGATTTCCCGCAATGCTTGTTGTGCATTCTTCCGAGGCCGGAAGCCATACGAGCAATCCTTGAAGGTAGCCTCAAAAAGAGGTTCGATAACAATTTTCACCGCTGCCTGAACAACACGATCTGCGATAACGGGAATGCCTAGAGGTCTTTGCGTTCCGTCAGCCTTGGGGATGTACACCCGTTTGACCGGCAGAGGCGTGTACCTCTTTTCCATGAGTTTTGTTTGGATTTCAGCCAAGAATGACCCAACTCCAACTTCCTTTTCAATGACTTCAAAAGTCTGCTGGTCGATGCCTGGGGCACCTTTGTTGGCTCGGACTTGCTTGTAGGCCATCCATAACACATCGATCTGACACACCTTGTCATACAGCACGCCGAATTTCCGTGTTGGATTCGTCTTGGCTGCTAGGTATAACTTTCGTTGCAGTACTCGCACTCTTTCTAGCGACGTGTTTTCAGCTTTCGCAATCACGTAATGCCTCCTACAAAAAATAGCATGACAGAAGCAGAGGCCCTTCTCTCCGACGAGGTTATGTTGTCCTCATCATCAACAGTACTATGGCCTCCTCCGACTCCTCTATCCCGCGTCTATTCGAACTTCGGCGGTTACCTTATATCTTCAATTACGCGGTGGGTTAAACCACGACGGGTAGAGGTCTCGTTCGTTCCGCTCAGTTCTATGCGCACATCCCATCCTCAATACCCCGAGTTCCCGTTCTAGCTTCAAGTGGTTAGTTAATCCACTAGAACTCGATGACCTTCGCCCCCATTCCAAAGGCTCGGCGGAACCACCCTACACCACACTCTCCCAGCATTGCCGTGTGGCTGACATTTACGAGGCTTGTTCAGGTTCACTTTCGTTACGGGCTGTGTGCTTGCGCGCGCCCACGGACTGGGTCAGGGGCAACGTTTATCCGGCGTTGCTTCCATGTTTCAGTCGCCTTCCACATGTACGCCATAGCTACGCAATCAAACTAACCAATTATTGCAGCAGGACTCGCACCTGCAAGAAACTGAGCAGCTTAGCGAACCGCTCGGAATAGAATATCTTCAACTTCACGTGGATATATGTTCTCTCCACCACGAATCAGCATGTCTGTCAGCCTACCGACAATGCTGCAATATCCATCGATGTCAATTGTAGCAAGATCACCCGAGTGCATCCATCCATCTATAATTGCCTTATTTGTTGCTTTTTCATCAGCCCAATACCCCCTCATCACTGAATATCCACGGGTACATAGCTCCCCGATTTCAGTAAGTGGTACAATTTTACCTTCTTTATTGACGATCTTTACTTCCAGATGCGGATGAATACGCCCGACAGTAGTAGTGAGCTTATCGATAGGATCCGCAATGTCGCTTTGGAATGAAAGTGGGCTGGTTTCTGTCATGCCGTAAGCAATCGTGATCTGGTTCATATGCATCTTGCTAACGATGCGCTTTATCGTTTCAACTGAAAAGATTGCACCTGCCATGATCCCAGTTCGCAGGTGGCCCAGATCATATCTATCAAAATGTGGATGTCCAAGTTCGGTGATAAACATCGTTGGTACGCCGTGCACCGCGCTGCAACGCTCCTCACTGATGGCAGAAAGTGTAGCCTCTGCGTCAAAGATTTCACCAGGAAACACCATAGTTGCTCCCGTAGAAACACAGACCAACACGGAAAGTACCATACCCATGCAGTGATACAGAGGCAAGGGAATACAAAGCGAGTCGGTTTCCTTCAGATTTATCGCCAGTGCTGAATAGCGAGCATTGTTGACGATGTTGTGATGTGTCAGAGTCGCCCCTTTGGGATGACCTGTTGTTCCACTGGTAAACTGAATATTGATGGGATCCTGTGCTGCTAACCGAGCTTCTACTTCATTCAGTTGGCTGATATCCAACGATTCTCGACCTTGTGCCATCACGTCTTGGAATCTAAACATTCCTGGTGTTACCTGCCCGCCCATTCTGATTACAACACGTAAATGTGGTAAACGAGCCACGCTTAAAGCGCCAGGCTGTGAATCGATTAGTTCCGGTGCTAAAGATTGGAGTATTTTCGACGCCTTGGCATGGGGTGACAAGATCAAAACCTTACAGTCGACTTTATTCAGGGCATACTCAAGTTCTAATTCAAGGTATGCTTGATTGATATTCACTAGAATTGCACCAATTCGTGCTGTTGCAAACTGTGTCAGTAACCATTCAAAGCGATTTGCAGACCAAATACCAACACGGTCTTTAATATTCACTCCTAACCCTAGTAATCCGCTTGCGAGTATGTCGACTTGTTCGGCGAATTGACGCCATGTCCAGCGAATATTCTGTTCTCGAAAAATAATGGCAGGATGATCGGAAAATTTTGAAACTGTCTCGTCAAGAAAACGCCAAATAGTGGCGTCACTCAAGGGAATATTGGTCGAACCACGCACATAAGAAAGGCCATCTAATGGAGCAGTTCGTTTATCACTTTGTATAAATTGAGTTATCATTGGTTGGCTTCCTTTTTTCACTTCTGACCGACTTAAGTTCTGCTAAGTCATCGGCTATTTGCTTGCCAATTAATTAAACTTCTTACAAAACCGTCACGAGTGCTGCGAAGTCAAGGCGCCTGGAGCGCAGCAACCGCTGTGTAATATATCCACCTGATGGAAAATATTGTTTATAACTTGTTCGAAATCTCTTGTGATCGCCGTATTTTGGTCAAGTAATTCGTCAAAAACACGCTCAAAATGCTCATTGATTCCCTTTTTGTTGTATACAAAGAGTAAACCGCGCTTTTTTGCCCATTTTTTCCTCTTCTGAGCACAGCGAAAAAGATTTGGAACAGATTCTTAGAGACAGGACTCTTTGCCTATACGAACAAGAAGCACAAATCATAGCGTAAAAATATGATTACTTTTTAAACCATTTTTTATATCTATGAAATTAATTTTTATCATCGTGCAGTTCCCTCGCGGCCTCGACTGATCGATTGAGGTCTCTTTCTTTTAAACTCCCTGAACCATGACGATGTAAAATAACAGTCGTGCCTATCTGTCTATGCACATTTGATCTTTGTTTTCTTTTTTTATGAAGTGTGTTGAAAAGATGCCAGAACAGACCACTTTTACTCCAGAGCCTAAAGCGGGTGTAAATTTCTTATAAAATCTGACTCTTTAATTGGACTTTTTGTAGAACCGTCGTTCGTTATGTGCAGCCAAGGCGCACAGCAGCCGTAGTGTACATACGAGTACATGAGGATTGCGAGCACACCGCGTAACGCCGAATTCACACCACGCAGCAAATTATGCAAGAGGTTGATTAGGTAATACGCTACACTGAGTGTTTTGTTGTAGATAATTGATCACAATATCGTGGTGATTGTCCGTTTTGAAATTATCAAATACTTTTTCCACTTTGCCATCAATATCAATCAAAAAACTAATCCGATGAATGCCATCATAGGTTTTTCCCATGAAACTTTTACGACCCCAAACGCCGAATTTTTCCGCAACCTTATGGTGTTCATCCGATAGCAAAGTAAAATTCAATAATTCTTTATCGGCAAAACATGCCAATTTTTTCGGTGTATCGGTACTAATGCCCAGTACTTCAACGTTGGCTTTTTTCAATACATCCATTTTATCGCGTAGGCCACAGGCTTGAACGGTACAACCCGGTGTCATCGCTCTTGGATAAAAGTAAATCAAAATACGTTTTGTAGAAAAGTCGCTAGACTTAATCTCTGAGCCATCTTGATCGAGTAAACTAAATTGTGGTGTAACATCTCCGGCTTTCAATGGACTCATCATTCACTCTCCGTTTAATCGCTATATTGTGAATAGTTCATAATATTAATATTGCCCTGTACATTAAATTCTGTACATAACTGTTTGAAAGTTGTTTAGGTAATTGAGTTATTTTCGCTGGTAGGACTATGAAAGTTACTTTTATATGTCTTGTAACCCGTGAGTATGATACCTCATAGTAAAAGTAAAAAAACACAGGTTTCCGAGCGTTCATAACACACTTAGTTACTTGATTTTTGATAGAGGTAACTGTTTTTTATATTTGTTTCCCAGTGATTTCTGTACAAAATTACTACTTTTATAGTAGATTTTGCAACAAGCCTAATGTGCTACCACAATTAAACGTATCGCATCAAGCCGCCAATTGGCTTGATTCAAGTTAGCTAAAACTTGTTTATAATTATCTTGCAAGGCTACTATTTCGCTATCACGAATAGTTGAGTTGACCATTTTCAGTGCTTTCATACGTGCTAACTCGGTACTTAGCTGCTCGTTAGCGTTATCTTTCGCATTGTTAATCAATACCTTTGCTTGCGGTTTTACCAACACTTCAGCCTGTTGTAGTATGCCATGTACTTCTTGCTGTACGGTATTGATTAATTTACGCGCCATATGGCGGCTAACTAAGGTTAGTTGGCAATGAAAGTGCTCGAACTCTACCTGAGTAGCTAAATTAGCTCCTTTAGGATCTATTAGCATACGTATTGGCGTTGGCGGTAAAAAACGAGTCAGTTGTAAGTATTTAGGTGCTTGCGCTTCAACCACGTAGACTAATTCAGTCAGCAACGTACCAACAGGTAACGCTTTGTTCTTCAGCAAAGCAACAGTACAACTGCCAATATCACTCGATAGAATCAAATCCAGACCATTACGGATGATCGGATGTTCCCAACTGATAAACTGAGCATCTTCTCTACATAGCGCCAAATGGCGGTTGAATGTCACCGTGCAACCTTCTGGTGGTAAACCAGGAAAATCAGGCACCAGCATGTGATCCGAGGGGGTTAGGATAGTCAGATTATCACTGCTGTCTTCTTGATTGATACCCACAATATCAAACAGATTAACGGCGAAGTTCACCAATTCTACATCATTATCTTGCCGAGCAAGGGTTAACGCGAGCTGCTGGCTTTGTTCTCCACCGTTGGAATGCATTTCTAGCAAGCGGTCACGACCCTGCTCCAGCTTTGATTTCAGAAGATCGTGTTGCTGGCGACAACGATGAATAAATTCATCTAGCATTTTCTTTTCTTCATCGAAGCCAGGTGAAGAGAGATAATCAATCAACTCCTGATAACAACTATCATAAATGGCACGACCCGTTGGGCAGGTATGTTCAAAGGCATCTAATCCTTCGTGATACCAACGTACTAAAATGGCCTGTGCGGTATTTTCCAGATAGGGCACCATAATTTGAATGTCACGCCGTTGACCGATGCGATCCAAACGCCCTATCCGTTGCTCCAGTAGATCGGGGTTAAACGGCAAATCAAACATCACCAAGCGGCAAGAAAACTGGAAATTACGCCCTTCAGAACCGATTTCAGAGCACAACAGAACCTGAGCACCCTCTTCTGTTGAAGAGAAGTACGCCGCTGCGCGATCACGATCAATGAGGGATAAACCTTCGTGGAATACACCAGCACGTATCGCTTCTCGTTCGCGTAATACCTGCTCTAATTGTAGTACTGTGGTGGCCTGAGCACAGATAACCAGCACTTTCTTATCACGGTTAGCAAGCAAATAATTTAATAGCCATTCGATTCGGGGATCAAAATTCCACCAGGTTGCGTTTTTACCTTCAAGTTGTTGGTAAATTTGCTCTGGATAGAGCATCTCTTTAGCACGCTCTTCCTGTTTTTTATTGACACTCATCATATCAGAGACTTTAATTGCCGTTTTATATTGACTGGGCAACGGCAACTTAATTTGCTGCACCACACGCTGTGGAAAGCCTTTGACTCCATTACGGGTATTACGAAATAGCACCCGGCTGGTTCCGTGACGATCCATCAACAAAGTGACAAGTTTACGACGTGCTACTGCCTGGTCTTCATTTTGGTTATTAACTGCCTGTAGCAATGGCTTGATGTTTTGTTCTTTGATCAATTCACTAAGCAAGTTCAGCTTATCTTGTGCCAAATGCTCACCGCCAAGTAATAGCGTCACGGCATCAGCAATTGGACGATATTTTTGTTGTTCTTCGATAAACTTTTGATAGCTATGAAAACGATCCGGATCCAACAAACGTAAACGGGCAAAATGACTTTGTTGACCTAGCTGTTCAGGAGTGGCAGTTAACAGCAAAATACCCGCGATATGTTGTGTTAACCGCTCAATAACCTGATATTCGTGGCTTGGAATGGTTTCATTCCAGGCAAGATGGTGAGCTTCATCCACCACCAACAAATGCCAACCGGCAGCGGAAATCTGATCTGAACGTTGCTTATCCTTACACACAAAATCCAGCGAGCAAATTACCAATTGCTCAGTTTCAAATGGATTACTGCTATCTTGCGTTGCTTCTATGTAACGGTTGTCATCAAACAGTGAAAAACACAGATTAAAGCGACGCAACATCTCTACCAGCCATTGATACTGTAAACTGTCTGGCACCACCAGCAACACTCGCTCAGCACGTCCCGTCAGCAATTGCTGATGGATAATCATCCCCGCTTCGATGGTCTTTCCCAAACCTACTTCATCGGCTAACAACACGCGTGGTGCATGGCGCCGACCCACTTCATAGGCGATATGTAATTGGTGGGGAATCAAATCGGCCCGGATACCGCGCAAACCACTCCAAGGGAGGTGAAACTGCTCGCTTTGGTATTTACGAGCACGAAAGCGCAGCGCAAAACGATCCATACGATCAACTTGACCGGCAAATAACCGATCTTGAGGTTTATTAAAAGTGAGTTGACTATCAAGAAAGACCTCTCGCATCGTTACATCGTTTTCGCCGGTATCCAGACGAATACCGACATAACTCAGCAAGCCATTTTTTTGCTCTACTGAGACGACTTTTAGCTGCCAGCCCTCGTGATTATTGACGGTGTCACCTGGATTAAAAATCACTCGGGTAATGGGAGGATGATGCTTAGTATAGAGGCGGTTCTCACCGGTTGCGGGGAACAGCAAAGTGACCATACGTACATCAACAGCGATGACGGTACCCAGTCCAAGTTCACTTTCTGTGTCGCTGATCCAGCGTTGACCAAGAGTAAAAGACATAAATTATCGGCTCGATTTTTGTAAACAATATTCTTCAGGATATGGAATAGACTTCTTGCAAAAACATAGCGAGTGCTGCGAGGTCAAGGCGCATGGAGTGTAAAAATCGCAGTGTACATACGAGTACATGAGGATTGCGAGCACCAGGTAACGCAAAATTTGCAGTACGTAGTAGGTTTTGTAAGAAGTCTAATGTTATTCGTGATGCAAAGTGAGGGCGGTATGTTAATGGAAGAAGAGCACTGCGTCACCTGTAAAACGTTAGGGGAAGTCGACTGATTTGCTGATTATCCTACAATAAAAATAAATCTAACAACGAGTTAAGAAATAATTTCCCTTTTTCAGTAATCTGCCAATATTCATCGGTCTCCTCCAAATAACCTTTAGCCAGGGCTTGATCCAAGGGAGAGCGAATGACACTTTCTGTTAATCCCGTTAAATTATAGAAATCAACACGGGGTGTAGTTTCCAATAAACGGAAACGATTCATAAAAAATTCGAATGGACGCTCAGTTCGTTCAACATTATACTGTTGATTTTTATACTTACCTTGCATAAAACCACGTGGATGCTTCGTTTTTACTGTACGTAATATCTGACCATCACTAAAGGTTATTTTACTATGAGCACCACAACCAATGCCAAGATAATCACCAAAACGCCAATAATTTAGATTGTGCTGACATTGATAGCCTGATTTGGCATACGCTGAAATTTCATATTGCTGATAACCGGCGTTGCTTAAAACCTGGTGCCCTTGTTGAAAAATTTCCCATAATGCATCGTCGTCGGGTAGAACGGGAGGACGAGAGCTGAAAGCGGTATTTGGTTCAATAGTGAGCTGATACCAAGAGATATGGGGTGGATTTAAGGCGATGGCTTGACGAAGATCGTCAAGGGCTTCTAACGGTGTTTGATCGGGTAAGCCGTGCATCAGATCTAGATTAAAACTACGCAATTGCAGCGAAGTTGCCAGCAGTGCCGCTTGTTTTGCTTCATCACTGCCATGTATGCGCCCAAGCTGCATGAGCTTACGGGGGTTGAAACTTTGTACACCAATAGAAATACGGTTCACTCCGGCGCACTGGTAGTGACTGAAACGATCTGCTTCGATCGCACCCGGATTGGCTTCCATTGTTATTTCAGCGTGTTTTGCCAGCGGCAGCCGTGCTCTGACACCTTGTAACAATTGCTGCATGGCTTCAGCACTCAGTAAACTTGGAGTGCCACCACCGATAAAAATGGTGCTAATTTCTCTCCCGCTACTAAGAGGCACATCAGCATCAAGGTCGGCGAGCAAATGCCTAACATATTCTTGATGAGGAACCTTTCCTTTTAATGTATGAGAATTAAAATCGCAATAAGGGCATTTTTGTATGCACCAGGGAATATGAATGTAAAGGCTGATTGGCGGTAATTTAATCATTTTTAAAAGCATTCAACAACAATTTCAATGCTTGACCACGATGGGAAACCGCCCGTTTTTCCTCATTACTCAACTCTGCCGCTGTACGCCGGAATTCGGGGATATAAAAAACAGGATCATAACCAAAACCCCCATCACCCATTCGAGTGTGAGTGATTTCTCCCTGCCAACAACCGTGAAACACCAATGGAACCGGATCAGCGGCATGACGCAGATAAACTAACACACAATGAAACTGTGCTCTCCGTCGTTGATCAGGTATGTCTTCCATGCGGGCCAGTAGTTTCTCCAGATTTTCCTGATCACTGGCATGACTACCAGCATAGCGAGCCGAACAGACCCCCGGCGCTCCCCCTAACGCATCTACAGCTAAGCCAGAATCATCAGCAATAGAGGGCAAACCCGTGTGCTGTGCGGCATGACGTGCTTTTAAAATGGCATTTTCGATAAAAGTAAGGCCGGTTTCTTCAACAGAGGCAACACCCAGCGCCGTTTGCACAACGACATGCAAACCGCAACTGGACAGCGAGTCTGCCAGTTCACGTACTTTACCTGAATTACTGGTGGCTAATACAATTTTTTGCATCAATAAATCCTGACTAATTAGTTTAGACTTCTTGCAAAACCGTTTTAGAGCCGGTTCCAAATCTTCTTGAGCGACGCTCAGACGAGGAAAAAACGGGCGAAAAAGCGTATTTTACTCTTTGTATACAACAAAAGGGAGTCAATGAACATTTTGAACTCGTTTTTGACAAATTACTTGACCAAAACACGGCGAGAATAAGAGATTTCGAACAGGTTCTTAGAGTACTAACCACAGCTCACCGAGCAAATCCATCCCCAGATAATTGATCAGATACAAAATCAATATCACCGCCATCGGAGAAAAATCAATACCACTCATCGATGGAAGAACACGGCGAATCGGGGTTATCAACGGCTCGGTTAATTGATACAACAGATAGTCCATTGAACCACGACCTTGGCTAATCCAACTCATTAATGCCCGAATAATCATCACCCAGAAAATGAGATGACCCACGGCTTTGAGCAAAGAGATGACACCGAATAGAAGATTGTAGGGGTTTAATGCAATGCTTCCCCCTTGAATCAGCAATAACAGCGGATACTTTATCGTCATCAACAAAAATGCCAGCAGCAATGACGCCCCATCGATTGCTCCTGACGACGGCAGTATCTTACGTAAGGGAGAGACAATCGGCTGGGTAAATTTCACTACGGATTGTGCAAATGGGTTGTAAAAATCACTCCGAACCCATTGCATCCAGACTCGTAACAATAACAACATGACGTAAAGGTCAATGACGGTTTTAGTCAGAAAAATCAGTGTTAGCATAAATTGTTTTTAATCCTTAATTATATTAAATTCTTGCAAAATCTGTCGTGTAGCGTGGATTACCCTTCAAAGAGCGATGACTAAAATAGTTTCTCCATTTCTTCTGCACGGATGGTCGCCGCTTGCATGGCACGGGAAACAATACCCGATAAATCTTGCTCTTCAAAGACCTGTAACGCTGCTGCTGTCGTTCCTCCTTTCGAAGTCACTTGCTCACGTAATTTGGATAAAGGCAACTGTGGATTAGCTTCAACCAGTGCTGTAGCACCGGACGCCGCTTGTTGCACCAGTAATCGTGCTGTTGCTTCGTTAAATCCCTGTTTAATGGCCTGCTGCTGCATAGCTTCCATCAGCAGGAAAAAATAAGCGGGAGCACTGCCAGCAGCAGCAATGACTTTATTGATATCTTGTTCGTTTTCTAGCCAACAAATTTCACCGATTGAACGCAGCAGACGTTCGGTGAAATCACGATCTGCCTGATTAACATATGTTGGCGCAAACAAACCGCTCATTCCTTTGCCTACTGATGCAGGCGTATTTGGCATAATGCGGATTATATTAAGCTTATCGCCCAACAAGGCGTAAAAACGTGAAATGCCGATTCCAGCAGCAATGGATAAGATTAACTTACTAGAAAAATCGATTTTTTTCCCTTGCAGCGACTGGCAAACCTCGACCATAACTTGTGGTTTTACTGCTAGCACAATAACCTCTGCTTGCTGAGCTTGAGCGATATTATCACTGCTATTTGTGATATTAAACTCTTCAGACAAGGCATTACGCTTATCCACAGAGGGAGCGCAAACACTGATTTGCGTAGCAGGATAACCACTGGTGATCAATCCTGAGATGATCGCACGAGCCATATTTCCCGCACCGATAAAAGTAATATTACGATTTTTCATAGAAATATCTCTTTAGATTAGAGTCCTATCACGTAAACCATATAACATGATTGCTTCTGTTAATAATGTTATTTTATATCAATAGACTTCTTGCAAAACCGTCTGTAATCACGGGTGCCAAAAATAGCGCTGCCAATCCGCAGCAAAGTACTGCCGGCATGAATAGCGGCAACCATATCAGCACTCATTCCTAAAGAAAGCGTATCCATTTGAAAATAATTTCTTTTTAGTTCCAAAAAAATCTGTTTTATTTCCTTAAAATTTTCCAGTTGACGCTGATAATCATTTTCTACTGCTGGAATAACCATGAGTCCCCGTAATCGTAGCCTGGGCAAGGTACAAATATTTTCTGCCAGCTGCCGCAACTCATGTAATGGGATCCCCGATTTATTACTTTCATTACTGATATTAATTTGGATTAAAACATTTAACGCAGACATATTAACCGGACGTTGCTTATTTAATCGCTGAGCTATCTTCAGATTATCCACAGTATGACACCAAGCAAAATGCTCTGCTACTAAACGACTTTTATTCGATTGTAACCGGCCAATAAAGTGCCATTCCAATGTTAAGTTCCGTGCAAAATGATGAATTTTTTCTACCCCTTCCTGAACATAGTTTTCACCAAAGGCACGTTGTCCGGCTAAGATAGCTTTTTCGATCGCCGTCACAGGTTGAGTTTTACTCACTGCAAGCAATAACACTTCTTCTGGAGAACGTGCACAGTCTCGTGCTGTTGATGCGATCCGTTCTCTCACATCATGTATATTCTGTCGGATAGTCGTCATCTCGTACTCATATGGACCAAGGAGTTTGCAATGGATTTCGAGGAGTTCGTTGCCTTCAGTGTAAAGCATAAGGCATCCGATCTACATCTCTGTAGCGGTCATCACCCACGGTTGCGTATTGATGGTGTGTTACAGTCTTTACAGCAATATGCACCGCTAAGTGATAGCTGGACGCAAATATTGTGTCAGCAACTATTAAATGAAAGGCAATACTTAAAGCTACAGCAAAAAGGACAACTCGATTTTTCTTACACAACGAAACATGGACAACGGTTAAGAGGCAATTTTTTCCAGCAACAACACGGATTATCTGTCGCTTTCCGTTTAGTATCCAGTCACTGCCCTGAACTGAAAGCCTTAGCTGCTCCCGCAATCATCGAACGATTAATGCAGCAAGAAGACGGTTTGATTTTAGTGACAGGTGCCACTGGCAATGGCAAATCAACCACACTAAACGCCATTATTGGTGCCATTCACCAGCAAGGCGGACGGCATATTATCACGTTGGAAGATCCTATTGAATACATTCATAACGAGGGATCAGGGCTTATCCAACAACGAGATTTAAGCTGTCACACTCACTGCGCGAGCGCTGCTTTGAATGCGGCGCTACGTCAAGATCCTGATATTATTTTACTCGGTGAACTGCGTGATACGGCAAGCATTCGTCTAGCATTGACTGCAGCAGAAACCGGTCATCTTGTTTTGGCGACGTTGCATACCCGAACAGCAGCACAGGCGGTCGATAGGCTGATAGATGTTTTTCCGGCAGAAGAAAAGGCATGTGTACGAGGGCAGTTAGCCGCCGGACTAGTTGCAGTCATTGCTCAAAAGCTTGCTCGTAAGCGTGGAGGGGGTCGTATCGCTTTATTTGAAATTTTGGTTCGCAGCACAGCAGTCAGCAATCTGATCCGTGAAGGAAAAACACACCAGCTAGAAGGTGTCATGCAAACAAATGGGCAACTGGGTATGCAAACTTTTTCGCAGGGAATACAGCAGCGTCAAAAACAGAAGCTATTGGCAGAAATTGAGCAAGAAATTTAATCAGGATAAAAATAGACATAACATCAACAGACCCCTTGCAAAACCGTATTTCGTTATGCAAAGTTCGTTATGCGAAGTCAGGACCGCTTGAAGCACGCGGTGTACATTAAGAGTATTGCGAGCACCACGCAATGCAGAATTTGTAGCACGTTGGCCATTTAGAATAACAAATCACGCACAGATCTCATGCGTGCATTTTTCTTACAACAATGTTCGTATCAGAAAAAACACTACTAATCATATTTTTGCTATCAGTATGTGAAGGGCGCGCCTGCCAATCGAGGATACCATGACCAGTACTCTCATCGAGACTAACACAAGCGATAGCTGAAGTGGCAAACATTGGGGGATAGTGCCCCGGGCAGAGTTCAGCAACCAAATAACCCACCAACGGCAAATGTGATATCAACAGTACCGCGGAACACCCTTCTTTCGCCAACGTTTGTAAATAGCAAGTCATCAATACCACGTCACCGCTCGGAGTCAGCTCTGGCATGACCTCTTGCTCTCTTGGTAAAACAAGGGCTTCACGCGTAACCTCAAGGGTTTGTTTCGCTCGCAGATAGGGGCTGACTAATATTTGCTCTATATTCACGGATTGCTTATTTAGCCAACTTGCCACTTGCAGCGACTCACCTCGACCAGATAAGGTGAGAGGTCTTTCTGCGTCTTTGATTGTATCCGGTACCGCGTCGCCATGACGCATAATTAAAACTTGCATATTACACCGTTTTCATTAACAAAAAAGAACGTTATACGGGAACACCTAACATGCTATAACGCCGAAGTCCCAGCTAAAGATCGAAGAAACTTTCAAACGATAAACACGCTATCTCTATGCCGGCTGTGCATTCTGCCTGAAAATTAACATGAATAAAATGTCTATTTTCTATACACATCCATTAGTAATCAGTTTATCTTCCTATCTTATCAACCAAGATCAATAATTTAACCATAATTATACTTGATGTTAATGAGTGGTTATTACCTTTAACAAAAATTCTACCCATACCCTTAACTTCTGTTAAACAAACCTGGCATTAACACTTCTATCCAGATAACACAACTCTATTTAATATCATCATAGTACAGTGCTGAATAATTGCTGCTAATTACTGACATCACCCTACTAATAAGGATAACCTTATCATTTATTTTTATTAATTTACTCTCAAGTTAAAACCTGATATTTGCTGGAATTTGGTTTTATTTTTTTCAACTTGAAATTTCAACGATTCATTTGCGAAAAAGTGCAGTCTGCATTTACTTTTTAGCAACAAAAGGAATAAATGAGCACATTTTTGACGAAATATCAGCGAAAGCAATAGGTTTCGCAAGTGGCTAAGACTATGACGTTAAAGATGTACACATTGGCTAGAAAGCAAACTAAGCAATCAAATGGCACAGAAACGCCCCTCTTTTTATTCGACAATTATCATCTTTCCAAAGGGAAAACTCACATCAAGCTCCACCAGATTATAAGGATCGATTTTAATCGTATGAACATTAACATCACCGGAAAATAAGTAAAAAATACTCTAAGACGGAATGCTATCGTGAAGCCAGGAGCTCCACGCGCTTTGACTTCACATAACGCACTACAGTTTTACAAGGAATCTATTACCAATAGCAGCGATAGCCTCTTCGCGCATTATATTAATCCTTAGAAAGTAAATTTAACGAGTAGGGATACCGCTTTCTCCCTCTTTTTTGTATACCGTAAATTCCTCAATAAAAATGTTAATTACAGTACTTATATGAAGATATTCATGTGAAAACGGCAGAACACAAAAAACTCCGGTTATTAACCAAAGCTTTTTAGAAAAGAAAGTTAAAAAAATACGGATATCATTCGCAGAACCTATACCAAATCTATGCAAAATGCAAAAGCTCATTGATAATTCGGTGTAATACAATTATAGGGTAATCCCACAACCTACTAAAAATCTATTCCGCTCGTTGATACTTCGTCAAAAATGGGATAAAAAATGCTTATTTATTACCCTTTATTGTTACAAAAAGTGACTGCACTTTTCGCTAATTTTTTCCTTTTCTTTGAGCGTCACTCATGACGATTTCAAACAGGCTCTCAGATATCACAAAGGCTGTATGATATGATTGTTTTTATTAAAAAATTATTTATTATCAATATATTAGGTATTATTCCATAATCAGATTATGCCACTCTTGCCATGTCATTTTATGACGACTAGGTTGAAATTGAGAAATCACACTGAACGATCAGTAATTGAAAAGTTACGTAAATAAAGGGTATATAGTACTCAATATAGAGTACTATGTCCCCTTCCCTGGTGTTAGCCAATTGGCAACCCTTCTTCAAGCTACGCTTGCAGAAGGGATTTTTTGTCTGGAATGTTCGATCAATTGTCAGCACATCGTTTTAACACGATGAGCTTCTAATAATTTTTCACTGAATGTAACGCTACGTACATAAACGGCAACTGTATAGTATGACCACTATGAAACCGCTTTATATACCCGTGATCAATGAAGATGCTTGATTTTGAAGTCGATAAGGATCATGCTCATAGCCATGAAAATAGAGCTGACTGCTGACCAGAAAATTACCCTCGAAGCCCAACATCGTCAAAGCCATGACCGCCGTGTCTGTGACAGGATCCGGTGTGTTTTGTTGTCCGCAGACGGCTGGACTCCCCCTATGATTGCTCACTCACAGCTCATTAATGAAACCACGGTGCGGCGCCACCTTACAGACTATCATAAACTCAACAAGCTCAAGCCTGAAAATGGCGGCTCCGATGGCTATCTCAATGCGGAACAGACCACGTCGCTGGTTGAACATCTCACCCAGCCGCTCTACCACCACAATCACCAAATTGTGGCCTATATCGCTGGACGCTGGAACATCACCTTTACCGTATCAGGTCTGTATAAAGGGTTGAAGCAGCATGGCTTTAGCTATAAAAAGCCGAAAGGTGTTCCGCATAAATTTGCCGTTGAGAAACAGCAGCAATTTATAAAGACCTACAGCGAATTGAAAGACGCCGCGGGTAATGACCCCATACTGTTTATTGATGCCGTTCATCCGACACAAACCACCAAAATAAGCTACGGCTGGATACGAAAAGGCCAGGATAAAACGATAGAGACCACCGGGAGCAGAACGCGGTTGAATATCATGGGAGCCTTGAACATCCAGAATGTGGCTAACCCCATAATCCGTGATGATGAGACGATTAACAGCGAAAATGTGGTTCACTTCCTGTCTGCCATTCGCGCGCATTATCCCATCACGACAACGGCACATGTGATCCTCGAGGGTGCAGGCTATCACCGTTCACAGCTTGTGCAAGACGCCGCGCTTACGTTGAATATCCAGCTTCATTACCTTCCGCCGTATAGCCCGAATCTAAACCCGATAGAGCGATTGTGGAAGGTGATGAATGAGCAAACACGAAACAATAGATATTACCCATCTAAACAGAGTTTTAAGAACGATATCTTAAACTTCTTTGAAGTGAAGCTACCACAAATGGCAAGTTCTCTGGTATCTCGCTTAAACGATAATTTCCAGGCGCTAAATCCTGCATCTTGATTTCACTTGGGTATAGATTGACGTCAGTATACCGCGCAAAATATTGAGTTCTTCGCTCTCAGGGCGTGCACGAGTAAATAAACGACGTAATTTGTTCATAATCTGTCCCGGATGAACCTGACGAATAAAACCAGTGTGGACCAAAGTCTGCTCTAGATGCTGATAAAAACGTTCAAGATCATCGGCTGGTGGGTAGGCTGTGGTTTCTTCTGGTTGCAGCAAAGGTTGCTGTAACTTTAGAGAAGCCTTGTGTATTTCATAAACGAGAATTTGTACTGCCATTGCCAGATTAAGCGAGCTGTATTCTGGGTTTGTCGGGATTGCCACATGATAATGGCATTTTTGCAATTCTTCGTTAGTTAACCCTGTGCGTTCACAGCCAAATACCAGCCCAACAGGCGCTTGTCTAGCCGCAGAAACACTACGAACAGCGCACTCAGACGGTTCTAAAATCGGCCATGATAGAGTACGTGAACGGGCGCTGGTTCCGATCACCAGGCTGCATCCCTTTAGTGCATGATCCAACGTATCGACAAGAGTCGCTTCCTTGATAATGTCAGCGGCACCAGCAGCCAATGCGGTGGCCTGGTGATCCGGTTTTACCAGTGGATTCACCAGATATAGACGAGTTAACCCCATGGTTTTCATTGCCCTTGCGGTCGAACCTATGTTTCCAGTATGCGATGTTTTAACCAAAATAATACGAATATTATGTAGCATGCTCACTCTGAATGATTAAGGGGAGACAAACACATTTTAACACAGACGTAGGCATTTTTTCGATCCCCTGCTATACTGCGCGCCGCTTCCTGTTCTTTAACATCCTAGTGGAAAAAATACCCATGCATCCAATGCTGACTATTGCCATACGTTCTGCACGTAAGGCCGGTGATTTTATCGCCCAAAGTTATCACCTCCAGAATTCTACCGAATCGAGTAACAAAAGCAGGAATGATTTTGTTACTTGTCTTGCTCAGGGGGCAGAACGTCAGGTTATTGACGTTATCAAAAAATACTACCCCAAACATAGTATCATCGCTAAACATTGTGGTGAACGCATTGGTGATGACAGGGATGTACAATGGGTTATTGATCCACTGGGTGGTGTTGCCAATTTTATCAAATGCCTACCTCATTTTGCGATATCTGTTGCTGTGCGTATCAAAGAGCACACTGAGGTTGCTGCGATTTACGACCCGGTGCGCAATGAATTATTCACCGCGGTCCGCGGGCAAGGAGCACAGCTTAACGGTTATCGGTTGCGTGTTATCGCTGCCCAAAAAAGAGATTTGCGTACCGCTACGCTAGTGACAGCTTTATCCGTTAATTCCCGTCAACACTCAGCAAGTTATCTCAATATATTTAACAAATTGTTTATGCAATGCACTGATATGAATAGTTCTGGTTCATCTGTCCTAGATCTGGCCTATGTTGCCGCGAGCCGTGTGGACGGTTTCTTTGGTGTCGGTTTAGAACCTCGGGATTTTATCGGCGGTGAATTACTAATACGTGAATCTGGCGCTCTGATAACAGACTTTACTGGTAATCATAATTATTACGATTCCGGTAATGTTGTCGCTGGTAATTCAAATGTAGTTAAAGCGATGCTGCAAACAATACGTGAAGAATCGAGCGAAGCACTTAAACGCTGATTTTTTTCTCCGTCTAAGCTTCACATACGACGATTCCGAACAGGCGCCAAGGACATCAAGAAAAAACAGTAAGTTGTAAGCCAATGTAAAAATCATCACTTAAACAAGCTCTATTTACCTCTTTTGCTATGCTTAGACTGATAAGTACTAACATTACTCTTGCAGAAGGATGTATGAGCCTGGAAACTTTTCCTGTGATTAAGCTATCTAATCAACAGCGACAGTGTCGTGCATTGTTGATGCTTTTTTCACCAAAATCAGCGGTGCCACTAGAGACTATTAGTCAATTCAATGGCGTAGCATCTACGATTAGTCGACAAGATATCGCTGATATTGCCAATGATATAAAACTATATCATCTGGATATTTGTATCCACGCCAATAACCGTTGCCAACTTGAAGGAAAATTATTGGATAAAAGGCTGTGCCTCATCCATTGGTTACGCCGTGGATTACGCTATTGCCCTGAGTTTATTGATAACTACTTTTCTGTGTATTTATATCAAGCATTGTCTTTAGAATCGCATCAAGTCGATAACTGGTTAAAACCGCAGTTACAGCGAATCATTGCTCATTGTGAAAAGCTGCTGACACAGCCTTTTAGTGAGAGGGATCGCCGGTTTTTACTGATTTATATTTTTTATTGTGCCTGGGAAAACCAGCAACAATGCTGCCTCAAGCTAAAAACCAATCAGAGGGACTGGCTGAATCAGAAACGAGAACGGGCCGCCGCTAATATCTTGTTTCATTCAGTAAATCCCCTTTTACCTACCCCTTTGGCTACCATTGAACGAGATATGATCATCTTAATGCTGACCTTGCTTAAACCTCATAATTATGATAGTAGCAGCTCAGTTGAAGATACGAGATTAATGGTCTCCATTCATCAATTAATTAGCCGTTTTCAGCAATTGTCCGAGAAAAAAGTGAGCAACAAGCTGGCGTTAGCGAGTCGATTATTTGCTCATTTAGGACAGGCCATCCCACGTTGTCACTTTGATATTGGTGTTGAAGGTTTATCATTAGAGAGAATCACTAAAAAATATCCACGATTGTTACGTACTACCCAGCAATCTTTGAGAGAGTTTGAAAGAGAATATCAAATCGAATTTTCATCGGAAGAAACGGGACTGATCGCACTGAGTTTTGGTGCCTGGTTAATGCAAGGTAATGCCTTACAGGAAAAACAGGTACTTCTACTCACCCGGGATAATTCTCAACTCGAAGATCAATTGGAACAGCAAATTCGAGAGTTGACAATATTGCCACTGCATATCAGATATCTGCCTCTCGATCAATATCTTCAATCAGGGAAACCAATGGATGATGAATTAGTAATAACACCCTATTTTGTTCTTTTTTCCCCATCAGCACCGCCATTGACGCAAGTTTTTCTACCACTGACTAAACAACAAAGCGAGCGAATACGTATTTTACTGGAAACACCTCATCATTCAAATTATTAGATTTGACTGTATTGTTCCCATGCATTATAAAATCCCCGTCTTCAAGCTGCGAGTTACTCGGGGAAAATCATTAGACTTCTTGCAAAACCGTCGTTCGTTATGAATTGTATTTTTGTTCATCACTTACCAACAAAAAACGGTTTTTTCTTCCTAAGAGGCTTGCCGTCGCGTAAAATTCTCGTATAATGCGCCCCCGTACCGGTGGATGGCTGTGAACAAAACACTTTTATGCTCACAAGCTATCGCCTATACGGTAGCTCCAAAGGCGGTTTTTAGGCGTCTAAAGCGGGAATAGCTCAGTTGGTAGAGCACGACCTTGCCAAGGTCGGGGTCGCGAGTTCGAGTCTCGTTTCCCGCTCCAATTTTTTCAATTTCACCTCGATTATCCACAAAGCATATTAGGCTACCACGCAGTCCGATCACTCAAAAAATTAATTTCGTCAACAGACTTATCCACATATTCCCCCTTCCTCACATACTGGTAATGAGTTAATAGCACTCCATTGTTATTATATATCTAATTGATTTTATTTATTTTATTTTTATATGCAAATATTAAATCAATCACTTGCTATTTTTTTTCTTTTAATTGACAAGGTTTTTTATTTTTATGCACAAGGAGGTCGGAACATTATCCACAAAATAATAACTGATTGAAAAGTATTAGGCATCCCGAGGTAATCCTCTTTTCACCACACGAACCAGCCGTTTTTTTTGTGCCGATTGAACCTGTACCTCTTGCGCAACACGACGAGTTAGCTGTTGATTAACCGCCCACTCAATGTGTTCATCGAGCATAGGGTGCAAACCTCGGCGTTTTTCCAGTGCTAATACAATATTGTCCTGGTAGTCAGCGTTACCTAATGCAACCGAAATATTACGCAACCAGCGTAGATGACCAATACGCCGGATGGCGGAGCCTGCGGTTATTCGCAAAAACTGTTCTTCATCCCAGGCAAAGAGATCCAGTAACTTGGGTGTATGTAATGACGCCCGTGGACTAAAATCTTCCTCATCGGTCAGTTGCGCAAAACGATTCCACGGACAAATTAGCTGGCAATCATCACAGCCATAGATTCTATTGCCCATTAACGGACGGAATTCTTCGGGGATGGTACCTTCCAATTCAATGGTGAGATACGAAATACAACGGCGGGCATCGATAGTGTAGGGGGCGACAATCGCCTGTGTCGGGCAGATAGTGATACAAGCAACGCAGCGTCCGCACCCTTCCTGTACGGGTTGATCAATGGGCAGAGGTAAATCAATTAATAATTCGCCTAAAAAAAACCAAGAACCGGCTTCACGATTTAATACCAGAGAATGTTTACCGACCCATCCAAGCCCCGCTTTCACCGCTAATGGCCGCTCCATAATAGGTGCTGAATCAACGAAAGGACGAAAACTAATTTCGTTAGTATCACTGCAATAAGTTTGAATTTTATCGCCCAGTTTTTTAAGCCGTTGGCGCAACAGTTTATGATAATCCCGCCCCAAGGCATAGCGGCTGATATAACCCAAATCGGAATTATTTAATGTGCTAGCAAAGGAAGCTTCAGCGGGTAAATAATTCATGCGTACGCTGATTACCCTTAAGGTGCCGGGCAGTAACTCATGTGGTCGCGCACGTAGCATACCGTAGCGTGCCATCCATGCCATTTCTCCGTGGTATTGTTTATCTAACCATGCCTGAAGCTTGGGTTCTTCCGCAGACAAATCAGTATCGCATATTCCTACTTGCTGGAAGCCCAGTGATTGCCCCCACTGTTTAATATGTTGAGCTAGTTGATTTAAATCTAGATGATGTGCCATAAGTAACCTACAAAAAAAGCAGAAAGATAACTGTGCTAGTGAACATAGCAAAGTTATGCTGCATTTCATGAGAACCTGTTCCAAATCTTTTGGGCTGTGTTCAGAAGAAGCAAAAATGGGCGAAAAGGCGCAGTCTACTCTTTGTATACAACAAAAGGGAGTCAATGAGCATTTTGAGCACATTTTTGACGAATTACTTGACCAAAACACGGCTAACACAAGAGATTTCGAACAGGTTCTAAGTCATTTTCGCAAGAAATCTAATATACTAGTACCAATAGTTTTGTTTTTTATTAGGCTTCTTGCAAAGCCGTAGTGCGTTATGTGGAGAGTTCATTATGTGAAGTCAAGGCGCCTAGTAGCGCAACAGCTGCAGTTACATGCAAGTATATGAGAATTGTGAGCACCGCGTAACACAGGATCTGCAGCGCGTAGTAGGCTCTACAACACGTAGTAGGTTTTGCAAAAAGTCTATTGTAGACGCCCTACTTATGTAGGGCAGAATGTCAGCTGTAATAGGGTGTTACAATGGGTTAACCTAGTGGAAACCGAGTCAAAATAGATGTCATCGTCGCCAATAAAACTACAAGGCAGTAATTTTACCCTGGTGGTTGTGCACTTACACAGTTCACAACCGGGGGAGATCCGCCTGGCATTACAACAAGAAGTGGATAAAACGCCCACATTTCTGCAAAATGCGCCCGTGGTGATTAATGTCGCCATGTTGCCGACAGAAACAAATTGGGTGGAGCTGCAACAAGTGGTGGCAAGCGTTGGCTTGCATGTTGTTGGCTTTAGTGGTTTTCGTGATGATGAACACAAAACTGCACTGATAAAAGCAAATTTGCCGTTACTCAGTGAAGGAAAAAAAGAAAATTCGGCACCAAATCCACCTGAGGGTAGTTTGTCTAATAAAGCACAAATCGTCCGCACTCCTGTCCGTTCTGGTCAACAAATTTATGCTCGTCATCGTGATTTGATTGTTATGAGTAGTGTCAGCCGTGGTGCCGAGTTAATTGCCGATGGTAATATCCATGTCTATGGAAAAATGTGCGGACGGGCGCTCGCAGGAGTCTCTGGCAATGTTGAATGTCAAATTTTTTGTACGCAATCGGAAGCTGAACTGGTTTCTATCGCTGGGCATTATTGGTTGAGCGATAAAATTCCGTCTGACTATAAAGACAAGATTGTTCGCTTCTATTTATTGGGTAATGCCCTAGCTATAGAATCATTAAACTAAGCCCTTTAACAAGGAATCCACTTCATGGCACGTATCATTGTTGTTACATCGGGTAAGGGGGGTGTTGGCAAGACGACATCAAGTGCGGCCATCGCGACGGGTTTGGCTCAACAGGGTAAAAAAACAGTGGTCATAGATTTTGATATTGGCCTGCGTAACCTTGATTTGATTATGGGCTGTGAGCGGCGGGTGGTTTATGACTTTGTTAATGTGATTCAGGAGGATGCCACCTTAAATCAGGCATTAATCAAAGATAAACGCACAGAGAATCTATATATTTTACCTGCCTCACAAACCCGTGATAAAGATGCTCTGACTAAAGAAGGCGTCGAGAAAGTGTTAACGGGTCTTGATGAGATGAATTTTGAGTATGTTGTTTGTGATTCCCCTGCAGGGATTGAAACGGGGGCATTGATGGCACTGTATTTTGCCGATGAAGCGATTATCACGACCAACCCTGAGGTCTCCTCAGTACGTGATTCCGACCGCATTCTTGGTATTTTATCATCAAAATCGCGTCGTGCTGAGCGAGGTGAAGAGCCAATTAAAGAACACCTATTACTCACTCGCTATAATCCAAGTAGAGTTAGCCGTGGTGATATGCTGAGTATGGAGGATGTTCTTGACATATTGAGGATCCCACTGTTGGGCGTTATCCCGGAAGATCAGTCTGTTTTGAGCGCTTCCAATCAAGGCGAACCCGTGATCCTAAATGGGGGATCCAATGCCGGTAAAGCGTATGCTGATACTGTCGCTCGCTTATTAGGAGAAAAGCGCAACTTCCGTTTCATTGAAGAAGAAAAAAAAGGGTTTCTAAAACGCCTTTTTGGAGGATAACACGATGGCTTTATTAGACTTTTTTCTGTCAGGGAAAAAACCGACGGCCAATATCGCCAAGGAGCGGCTACAAATTATCGTTGCCGAGCGTCGTCGTGGCGAACAAGAACCTCATTATTTGCCCGATTTGAAACGTGATGTTCTGGCGGTAATCTGTAAATATGTGCAGATCAATCCTGACATGTTGCAAGTACAGTTTGAACAGAAAGGGGATGATATTTCGGTATTAGAACTGAATGTAACTTTACCGGATATGGAAGAAACATCAAAATGACGGGTTTCAAGTGATTTAATTTTTCACATCATGAGGGTAAGACAATGTCAGAAAAAAAAAGGTGGATAGTCATTGCTTCAACAATATTACTGAGTGGTACTGCTACTGGTGTACTCGCTGCCGATGGAGCTGTGATTCAAAATCATGATAATCAGCACTACTATTTATCCGTCCCTGATAGGGTTGAAATCCCGTCAATTTACGAACATTTTCTTGCTGAACAACCAGATAGACCGGACACGGCAATCACTCCTCCCCGGTATTAGATCCTAATATTTTTTGAGTATTTCCTGTAACGGCGAGGCTAATAACTCAGCACGCCATGCAGTGATGAGTTCTGGCAGCTGCTCTGTTGATTTTGGCTGCCAATGCCATTTTAATAGTTGATTAATTTGTCTACGTGAAGCCAACAACTCGCTGTTTAGTCCGCAAGTCAGACTAGTCAATTGCACTTTCTTCTTAATCTCTTTGAAAGCTTCTTTATAGTTATGCTGTTCAAACAAAGTGGTTGCCAATGGTAGTAGCAGTTTTTCTGGTGCCAGATTGCCTTGTGCGACTGATTCCAACAAAGCTTTCCCGTGAGAATGGACCTCCAACCTGCTCAGTCCCAGTGAATTCAGTTCCCCAAGAGAAGTGGGTCGATAACGTGCAACCTTCCACAACCGTTCCTCCCGTATCACAAAATTCACCGCTAAATTGCGTTCACGTGCTTCGTTTAAACGCCATTCAGCCAGTTTTTGTAAACAGGCCAGCTCAGGGATCGATAATTGCCAGGCACGAGCAATTTTACGGTAAGCCAGTGCTGGATCCAGAATTTGACTACGACGGTGAACAAGTAATAAACATTCATATTCAACGGCTTCCATCCAACCGGCAGCAACTGTTTCGGCAACCAATTGTTTCGCGAGTGGCAAAAGGTGAAATACATCGGCAGCAGCATAATGACATTGTTCTTCACTCAGTGGGCGCATCAACCAATCGGTACGCGATGCATTCTTATTCAATTCAACACCGCAATATTGCTTCACTAAAGTGGCAAGACCACAGGACAGGTTGTGTCCAGTAAAAGCCGCCAGGATCTGGCTATCAATCATGGGAGTCGCTAACTGATTGAAGAAATGTAAGAAGACTTCAATATCTTCTCCTCCCGCATGTAAAAACTTCACCACATTTTTATCCTGTAACAGCTGACAAAAGGGCTGCCATTCTCTGATAACAAGTGGATCGATAAGGGACAGATTTTCACCGTCGTACAATTGCATCAAACCTAACTGCGGGTAATAGGTGTGTGTTCTGATAAATTCTGTATCCAGTGCCACTTCTTTACGGGTACGAGCTTGCTCGCAAATTCTTTGCAACGCACTGTCACTCGTGATCAATTGATAATCCAAAGTATCATTCTCTTTCATTACGCAGTTCCCTGCGGAGTATTTTGCCTAAGTTAGATTTCGGCAATTGGGCGCGAAACACTACTATTCTCGGTACTTTATAACCCGTGAGGTAACGACGACAGTGGGCAAGCAGTTCATCTTTACTCAAACGGCTATCTTTTCGCACCACAAAAATTTTTACTCTTTCACCCGAAATGTGATTAGGCACACCCACTACTGCCGATTCCAGCACTTTCGGATGCATGGCAACCACTCTCTCGATTTCATTGGGATAAACGTTAAATCCTGAAACCAAAATCATATCTTTTTTACGATCCACAATACGCAAAAAACCTTGATCATCCATAGTCGCGATATCACCGGTTGCTAACCAGCCATCTTGTAAGACTTGCTGTGTGGCGGCATATTGTCGCCAGTAACCTAACATAACTTGGGGTCCACGTACCCATAATTCACCTGGTTCACCGAGAAGAGCACTCTTACCCTTACTATTGAGTAAACGGATCTCTGTTGATGGCACCGGTATTCCGACACTCCCGCTATACGTTTTTAGGTCGTGTGGGTTACTGGTAACCAATGGCGAACATTCCGTCAGGCCATAACCTTCATTAAGGTGTTGACCGGTTAGTCGCTGCCATTGCTCTGCGAGTGTTTTTTGTCCTGGCATGCCACCACTGACTGAGAAACGCAATGTAGAAAAATCAAGTTTTTTAAAAGCTGCATGATTTAATAACGTGTTGAATAACGTATGAACACCTGTTATCGCACTAAAGGGATAACGACTTAATTCTTTTACCATCGCCGAGATATCACGCGGGCTGGTGATCAATAAATTTTTTCCACCTCGTTCGATAAATAATAAGCAATTAATGGTCAAAGCAAAAACATGATAAAGCGGCAAAGCGGTAACGACCAATTCCTGCCCTGATTGCAGTAATGATCCGTAGGATGCTTTTACTTGCTCAAGATTAGACAACATATTGCGATGAGTTAACATGACGCCTTTAGCCAATCCGCTCGTGCCACCGGTGTATTGTAAAAACGCCACATCAGTGTTGATGATATCTGGTTTCACATATTGTAGTTGTTGCCCTTTGCGCAACGCAGTACCAAAGGGGACGGCACCAGGCAAGTGATATTGGGGTATCTGCCGTTTGATATATTGCAGCACAAAATTCACTACAATCTTCTTGGCGACTGAAAATTGATCCCCCACATGCGTCAAAATGACATGCCTTATCTGGCTGTAGCCAATAACTTTTTCTAAAGTACGGGCAAAATTAGCCACAATCACGATCGCCGTTGCACCGCTATCGTTGAGTTGATGTTGCAATTCAGGTGATGTATAGAGGGGATTGACATTCACGACTATCATGCCAGCCCGTAAAATGCCAAACAGTGCGATGGGATACTGCAACAGGTTTGGCATCATTAGAGCAACCCGGTCGCCCTTTTTTAAACCCAATTCCTGTTGCAAGTAGGCAGCAAAAGCACGGCTATGCTCTTCCAACTGGTGGAAAGTCATCGCCTCACCTTTATTAATAAAGGCAACTTTGTCTGCATAAGCTAATACTGCATTCTCGAACATCTCTGGCAAAGACGCATAACGATCCGGGTTAATCTCTGCTGGCACGTCAACGGGATAACGTTTTAACCATATTTCTTCCACCTTGCTTACTCGGTAACGATAGTCTGTATTTGTGCAGTCTGGTTATTGTACCATCCCCAATTGGGATAACCACGCAAGCCCCAGGGATCCATTAGCGCCGGTGGCATAACGATTTGCTCCGCCAGATACCAACGCTTATAACCGTTAACATTAATCACTACGAAATCATAGGGAACTTTGCCGATTTTACCCTTTTCAATGCCGGCAACGGATCCAATAACCGTGACTAAACGCCCTTGAAAATCTACAGGTTCAAGAAACGCATTAACATAAGCAATAATCCTCCCTTGAGACGCTTCACCTAAAATCGGTTTGGCACCGCTATCCAGAGGAACGCTGGTAATTTCCAAACGCGTCCGTTTCGGCTCATTGACAACACTCACAACAGTCCCCCCGAAGCGGGCTTCTTGCCCGATAAACGCCTGAGGGGTCATTTTTATTACATTCAGATTTTGTTGTGGTGTCCTGGTGGTGCCTTCTAGCACTTTAGGTACATTCACACACCCCACCAGCAACATAACAGCCAAAGTCAATGCTGTAAAAGACGCTTTATTGCTAAATACATTGATTGTCACCACAGGTTATCTCCGCCAAAAATCTGCTCAAAATCTATTTAATTTTTTCCACGTTACTTCATTGCGTAAGTAGATCGGTTCAGCTTGTTCAACTTTGATAACATCTCCGTCGTACCACGATTGTAACGCGAGCGGTAACATATCTTCCGCCCGTGGTAATGTTAATTGCCCCGTCGACAAGATCACTCCGCTGTCGGCAATCAAATCAGGATAGGTTTGCCAACCCGTCCCCACAGTAACCCAATGACCTGCCAACGACTGTGAACACAATAAAGCCTGTTGAGGTGTGATAACTGCCTCGCTATCTGTTCCCAGCCAGTAACCAGAGGCACTTTGCGTAAATTGCCCCCAATAAATCTCACCCATACGGGCATCAATCGCTGCTAATACTTGCTGCGCTCCACTCTGCCGCCATGCGCCTTGAGCTAAAGTTTGTAAAGTTGAGACACCAATCATCGGCAAATCAGTGCCTAATGCTAGCCCTTGCCCAATGCCAATACCGATACGCACACCGGTAAAACTGCCAGGACCACGCCCAAAGGCTAACGCATCCAATTGATGAAGAGAGAGTTCTGAGTCAGCTAGAACCTGTTGTATCATAGGTAAAATACGTTGTGTGTGCTTGCGAGGACAAACCTCAAATAAGGTACAAATTTCACCGTCATTCCAAAGGGCGACAGAACAAGCCTCTGTTGCCGTATCAATCGCTAAAATTCGCACCGACATGCCAACCTCGGAAGAAAAAAAAAGAAGGGATTTATTTATAGTCCGTTATGCTTCGTTACAACCCCAGCGTAAACAAGATCCTGCAGAACACAAATCATAGCATACCTTGCGATGATATGAGCCTTACAACATTAGACTTCTTAGAACCTGTTAGCAATTTCTTGTGCTCACCGTGTTTTGGTCAAGTCATTCGTCAAAAACGCGCTCAAAATGCTCATGAATGCCCTTTTTATTATATACAAAGGATAAACTGCGCTTTTTAGCCCGTTTTTTCTTCGTCTGAGCGTCGCTCAAGAAAATTTGGAACAGGCTCTTCAAAACCATAGTGACATATACCCGTGATCAATGAAGATGCTTGATTTTGAAGTCGATAAGGATCATGCTCATAGCCATGAAAATAGAGCTGACTGCTGACCAGAAAATTACCCTCGAAGCCCAACATCGTCAAAGCCATGACCGCCGTGTCTGTGACAGGATCCGGTGTGTTTTGTTGTCCGCAGACGGCTGGACTCCCCCTATGATTGCTCACTCACAGCTCATTAATGAAACCACGGTGCGGCGCCACCTTACAGACTATCATAAACTCAACAAGCTCAAGCCTGAAAATGGCGGCTCCGATGGCTATCTCAATGCGGAACAGACCACGTCGCTGGTTGAACATCTCACCCAGCCGCTCTACCACCACAATCACCAAATTGTGGCGTATATCGCTGGACGCTGGAACATCACCTTTACCGTATCAGGTCTGTATAAAGGGTTGAAGCAGCATGGCTTTAGCTATAAAAAGCCGAAAGGTGTTCCGCATAAATTTGCCGTTGAGAAACAGCAGCAATTTATAAAGACCTACAGCGAATTGAAAGACGCCGCGGGTAATGACCCCATACTGTTTATTGATGCCGTTCATCCGACACAAGCCACCAAAATAAGCTACGGCTGGATACGAAAAGGCCAGGATAAAACGATAGAGACCACCGGGAGCAGAACGCGGTTGAATATCATGGGAGCCTTGAACATCCAGAATGTGGCTAACCCCATAATCCGTGATGATGAGACGATTAACAGCGAAAATGTGGTTCACTTCCTGTCTGCCATTCGCGCGCATTATCCCATCACGACAACGGCACATGTGATCCTCGAGGGTGCAGGCTATCACCGTTCACAGCTTGTGCAAGACGCCGCGCTTACGTTGAATATCCAGCTTCATTACCTTCCGCCGTATAGCCCGAATCTAAACCCGATAGAGCGATTGTGGAAGGTGATGAATGAGCAAACACGAAACAATAGATATTACCCATCTAAACAGAGTTTTAAGAACGATATCTTAAACTTCTTTGAAGTGAAGCTACCACAAATGGCAAGTTCTCTGGTATCTCGCTTAAACGATAATTTCCAGGCGCTAAATCCTGCATCTTGATTTCACTTGGGTATATACCAGGTCGACATTGCTCGTAGATATGACGCATCTTTCCAGTGTTAATCTATGCGTGCTTTGAGGAAATCAATCGCAATGGTTAAATCGCGAGTACGCGGCGTCGGGGGCAAACTCTTAAGAAATACTTCCCCATAGGGACGCATCACCAATCGATTGTCACAAATGATTAATACGCCGTAGTCATTAATATCACGGATTAAACGCCCAACGCCTTGTTTTAGCATAATAACCGCATCAGGCAGTTGAACCTCATTAAAGGGATCACCACCACGTAAACGACAATCCTCAATTCTGGCTTTTAATAACGGATCATCAGGGGTAGTAAAAGGCAATTTGTCGATAATAACGCAGGATAATGTATCACCGCGTACATCGACCCCTTCCCAAAAACTGGTAGTCGCCACTAACAATGCATTGCCCGTAGTGACGAATTCGGCTAACAACTGCCCTTTACTGGTTTCTCCTTGCACGAACACGGGCAGATCCATGTTGGCACGGAACGCTTCTGCTAGCTCTCGCATCATCTGGTATGAGGTACATAAAAAAAAGCAACGTCCTTGATTAGCTTCAATCAAGGGTTGAAGCATAACAACTAATCTTTTTGCCGCACCGGGTTGATTAGGTGATGGAAGATCACGCGGTACGCAGAGTAACGCTTGATGTGCATAGTCGAATGGACTCGGCAGTAACAGGGTTTGTGCTTGCATCAAACCAAGACGCTGAGTGAAATGCTCCAGTTGTTCATTAACCGATAATGTGGCAGAGGTAAAAATCCAGCTAGCCGGTTTTTCCGCGATTAATTCATGAAAACGATCCGCAATGGAAAGCGGCGTCAGTGCTAGTACAAAGTGACGTGAACTACATTCATACCAATAACTAAAACCAGGGGTACTCACTTCGTTGAGCCGTTTCAACCGATGACGGTACAGGGTTATGCGCTCGAAAGCCGCATCAAGTATAGCGGAACGCCCAAGGGATAATTTACTCACCTCATAACAGAGTTCCAGTGCATCATCTAATAATAACAACGCCTGTTGGATCGGTGTTTGTTGTAATAAATCACGTAAATTACCGCGTAAATTACCGAGAAAGCTACCCTGAGAATCAGGGTTTCCAAGTGCCAAACGAAAATCCTGTGTACGCCGAACCAAACTATCAGCACTCTTCTGCAGCTGTACTACATCCCTCACTTCGGTACGATAGGCAATAATGATATCCTTTGCCAGATCCATTAATTGGCGGCTAGTTAATTGTTGACCGAAGTATTGGCTAGCAATATCAGGGAGTTGATGAGCCTCATCAAAAATAATCACATCAGCACGGGGGATAAGTTCGGCAAAGCCACTTTCTTTCACCACCATATCAGCCATAAACAGATGGTGATTGACCACAATGATATCAGCGTCTATCGCTCTGCGTCGCGCTTTGACAACGAAACAATCCTGGTACCTTGGGCAGTCACCGCCTAAACAGTTATCATTGGTGCTGGTGACTAACGGCCAGACAAGGCTATCTTCTGAGACTTGAGAGCAGGTGCTAACATCTCCATCCCGTGTTTTCGACGACCAACGACGCAAATGTGCCAAATCTTTCAGCGTATTCTTTGTTTGCTCGCCGCCCGCAAGTGATTGTTGGTCTAAACGCTCCAGACAAAGGTAATTTGATCGCCCTTTCAATAACGCCAATCGACCTTTAAAATTTACCGCACCAGCAACGGTAGGAAGATCCCGTCCATATAGCTGATCCTGTAATGCTTTTGAACCGGTAGAGATGACAACTTTACAATTCGCCCGTAGCGCCGGTGCCAAATAAGCAAAAGTTTTCCCCGTTCCAGTACCAGCCTCTACCACCAACTGTTGTTTAGTATCAATGACTTTACTTATCGCTTGTGCCATCTGCCGCTGAGATCCCCGCGGATTAAAACCAGTGATCGCCCGTGCTAACGCGCCATCTGTTGTAAAATCGTCTATCACACTATCTCTCAGTCAGTTCAGGGCTAATTATCTCGTCGGAACCTCGCTCATGACGATTTCGAACAGGTTCTTTCGAACATTCGTTCCATAAGCGACCATCACGCGTAATCATGGCAATAGAAGCGGTTGGCCCCCAAGTACCGGCTTGATATGGCTTCGGTGCTTCATCGTCTGTCTGCCAGGCATCCATGATGGAGTCAACCCATTTCCAGGCTTCTTCAACTTCATCACGACGGACAAACAAGGCTTGAATACCGCGCATAAATTCCAGAAGTAAGCGCTCGTAGGCATCAGCGAGATGTTTTTGATGAAAAGTTTCTGAAAAACTCAAGTCAAGCTTCGTGGTTTGTAACCGATGCTTATGCTCTAAGCCAGGTACTTTATTAAGTACTTGTATTTCGATACCTTCATCAGGTTGTAGACGGATAATTAATTTATTTTGTGGCAGTTGTTGATAGGATTCACGAAATAAATTAATTGCTGGATTTTTAAAGTAAACGACGACTTCAGAGCATTTAGTCGGCAGACGTTTGCCAGTGCGTAGATAAAAAGGCACGCCAGCCCAACGCCAATCATCAATATCAACACGAATTGAGACAAAGGTTTCAGTCGCACTATCTTTATTCGCGCCTTCTTCTTCCAGATAGCCTGGTACTTTTTCTCCTTGCACAAACCCAGAAGTGTATTGACCACGGACCGTGGTATCACGCACGTTGCCATGATCGATCCGGCGTAGTGAGCGTAGTATTTTCACTTTTTCATCACGGATACGGTCAGCACTGAGATCGGCGGAAGGCGACATAGCAATCATGGTAAGGATCTGTAGCAGATGGTTTTGCACCATATCACGCATTTGCCCCGCACTGTCAAAATATCCCCAACGCCCTTCAATACCAACCTCTTCAGCAACGGTAATTTGCACATGGTCGATGGTGCGGTTATCCCAGTTTGAGACAAACAATGAGTTAGAAAACCGTAGCGCCAACAAATTGAGCACTGTTTCTTTACCTAAATAATGATCAATACGATAAACCTGAGACTCATCGAAATATTCAGCAACCTGGTCGTTAATTACCCGTGATGATGCTAAATCGGTTCCCAATGGTTTTTCCATTACCACTCGACTTGGTTGTTTATTTAACCCTGCCTGACCTAATCCCTTACAAATTGTGCCAAAGGTGTCAGGCGGCATGGCAAAATAATGTAGAGTGGTACGTTTTTTTTGATCAAGCATTGCGCTTAATTTCTTAAAGTTTTCTAAGTCATTGATATCAAGATGACAGAAATCTAGCCTGGCACTGAGTTTATGCCAAAACTGATTATCTGGTTTCTCTTTCATAAATTGTTCAAGGGCTTTCTTCATCTCTTCGATGTAGGTTGCTTTGTTCCAATCGGCACGAGCCACACCAATGATCCTGGTATCAGGATGAAGATGCCTCGCTTTTTCTAACTGGTAAAGGGAAGGCAGCAATTTTCGGCGTGCCAGATCACCTTTAGCACCGAAAATAACCAGATCACAAGCTGGAGCTGTATTGATCACTGCCATATTGATTCTCCTTGTTAGCGAACAGATGATAGGTAAACGAATACTATCAGAAACACTGCCGGGTGGTAGTCTCCTTCTACCTCGGCTTACCACTATAAAATGTCTCCTCCCATAGCACAAATGAGAGCCTTGTGTACAAAGGATGTCAACAAATGCGAGGTAACAACCCTATTATCATGCGACACAGGAAGAGGCTTCATTACCCAATGATACCAAGCAACCTACGGCACTACCTCCAGCTAACCTCTTTCTTTCTCTACTTGTCGTGAACACTGCCCTCCTATTACTAAAGAGGTCACCTCTTCCTGAAATACTTTTCTAGGGCGTTCTAGTTTGTCTTCATAATCTGATAAATACGGCTCTTTATGCTTTCTCTTACACCTTTTATGTTCCCCACACACTGCCCAAGAAAACCCGGCCTAAGAGGCTCGAGAATCGGTTACCTAAAAAACATCCTATTTATTACCAAGCTAGTTATATAATAAAGTAGGTAAACTATCTATAGATCCTCACGTGCGTAAGGATCTATCTCGCCCTGCCTACGAGTTTTAATTAATTTAAGTATCCAGGTGTACTGTTCTGGGTATGGGCTGACTAATGCTTCAATCTCTTCATTCATCCTACGAGCAATATAGTGGTTATCTGCTTGTGCTAAATCATTCATCGGAGGATGGATATAAACATCCAAACGGTGTTTATCATAATCGTATACAGGGAACATCGGCACAATGGCTGCCTGGCATACTTTCATTAAAGAACCAATAGCCGGCAACGTCGCTTTATAAGTGGCAAAAAAATCAACGAATTCGCTTTGATCAGCGCCATAATCCTCGTCCGGAGAATAATGCCCCCAAAATCCCTGACGTACCGAGGAGATAAAAGGTTTAATACCTTTCTCTCGTGCATGGAGACGACCGCCAAAACGTGATCTGGCCTTGTTCCATAAGTAATCGATAAGCAGGTTACGTTGATGATGAAAAACCACAGCAATAGGTTTACCTTCAGCAGCCAGTAACATCGCTGGGATATCTATTACCCAGGCGTGAGGAACCAGAAAAATGATGTTACGCCCTTGCTGCTGCACATCATCCAATACTTCCCTACCATGCCAATGTACGCGTGAACGCAACGATTGAGTGCCTCGAAAATACAATTCAGCCAGCATTACCATGGGCTGTGCCGCAGTAGCAAACATGTTATCGATCAGCTGTTCACGTTGTTTTTCATTCAGTTGGGGCATGCAATAGAGAAGGTTAATACGTGCCCGCCGACGCGCACCTTTAGCTAATTTACCGACGAAGCGGCCAACACTTGCCCAAAATGGGTCACGTATTTTGGCGGGGACATAAGCTAGGACAGCAAGCAACCCAATACCAAACCAAATCGCCCAATAGCGGGGATGCAGAAATGCTTTTCGAAAGCGCGGAGTGAAACCTGAGTTCGTGCTCTTCTTTTTATATTGTTTTTTTTCTTTACACATTCAGAAAGCTCTGTGTTTCACATAAAGGTTTATTAATTAAAACGTAGCTAGCTGTGACGCTACCTGCTTTACCATCGCCATATATTCGCGGCGATCTTGCCCGGTTAACCCTTCAGAACGCGGTAATTTCACAGTGATGGGGTTAACCGCCTGCTGATTCATCCATAATTCATAATGTAAATGAGGACCGGTGGAACGCCCAGTATTACCAGATAAAGCAATACGATCACCTCGTTTTACTTTTTGCCCAGGTTCAACCAAAAGCTTTTTCAAATGCATATAGCGCGTAGTGTACTGGCGACCGTGACGGATAACGACATAGTTACCCGCCGCTCCGCTACGCTTTGCTATCAATACATCACCATCACCGACAGCTAATACCGGTGTCCCTACTGGCATGGCAAAATCCACCCCTTTATGGGGAGCGATACGTCCAGTCACAGGATTAAGGCGGCGTGGATTAAAGCCAGAAGAAATGCGAAATTGTTTCATCGTCGGAAAGCGCATAAAACCACGCTCTAAACCAGAGCCTCGATGATCGTAAAATTTGCCGTCATCGGCACGAATAGCATAATAATCCTTACCTTCGGAACGCATCCGTACCCCGAGTAAGCGGCTTTGCTCGTTACGACCATCGAACTTTTCACGAGATATCAGTACAGAAAACTGATCACCACTGTGTAATTTATTCAAATCTAATTGCCACTGTAATGCTTTCGTCACCGCATGTATTTCAGCAGTATTCAACCCTGCATTTTTCGCACTGTTGAAAAAACTGCCCGTGAGACGACCGCTTAGCACACTATCGTGCCACTCACCTTGTTGTAGGGTTTTCTTTTCTTTAAAGCTATTACCAACACGGTCATAAGTGCGTGTTTCACGACGTGAGACCTCCCAGATCACCTGTTGTAGATCACCCTTTTCATTCACAAACCAGGAAATTTGTTGGCCTATTTTCAGATTACGCAAATCACGGTGTTGTGAAGCCAATAAAGAAATATCAGCCATATCAATACCATACTGTGTCAGAATACTGCCTAAGGTATCACCCGTTGAAATAACATATTCATGCGCACCGGTTTCATCAGGATACTTGCTGTCAAGTTCATCTTGCGGGATATCATCATCAGGTAATGCTTGATCGAGAGGCTCACTGGCTTCAGGGAGTAATGAGCGCGATTGAGTGAGATTCAAAGCCACACTCCTGACAACAGGATCATTTTCTGAATGATAAGACGCAGGCCGCCAAGCGATAACGGCCAATGTGATTAGGGTCAAAGACCCTAATATTATGCGATGAGGGCGGGATAGCGTGTTATACGCCAGAGTGATAGTTCGGACTATCTGCTGCACTGATATTTATCCTTATAAGTCTCATTCTAGGCAGCTCACATATTGCTTCGACAACTGAGATAAAAATCTCATATAGCTGTCCCTGCTCAATTTGATGCCATTACCCAACGGATCCAGCTCACCTGTACGTACGTTTGTATCCTTGGCAATAGCATTAATTACGGCTGGCTTGAATTGTGGCTCAGCAAAAATACATACTGCTTCTCGCTCAATCAACTGTGTTTTAATTTGATGTAAACGTCGTGCACCAGGAGGTATGGCAGGATTGACGGTAAAATGCCCTAATGGCGTCAAGCCAAACTGTTTCTCAAAGTAGCCATAGGCATCATGAAAAACAAAATATCCCTTACCCCGTATAGGTTTAAGCATACTAGCAATATTTTTCTCGCTTTGCGCTAATTTATCTTCGAATCGGCGCAGGTTTGCGTCTAGTTTGTCTTTTTTTTGCGGCATAAGTTCCAATAAATTATCATGAATGGTGATTGCAGCCAGTCTAGCTATTTTAGGTGACAGCCAAACATGCATATCATAATCACCATGATGATGATGATGCTGATCGTTAGTCGGGGGATCATCGGTTTGGTGATCGTGGTGCTGATGATCATCAGTGGATTGATCGTGTTGACTGCCAGCCATTAGTAGTCCGGCAATCTTAGCCAAGGGTGCAATGGCAATCTGTTTGCCAGTCGCCACTTTCATTAATGGCTTGCCGAGAAAGGCTTCCATCTCCACACCAACCCAGACAACCAGATCTGCGTCGTGTAAACGCTGTAAATCAGATGGTCGTAGCGCATAATCATGAGGTGAAGCGCCATCCGGTAAGAGAACTTGAACTTCTGTTGGCATGACACCCTCAGCGATAGCCGCCGCAATAAAGCCCAACGGACGTATTGAGGTAACAACTGCAGCAGAAACCTGACTAGAGGAGTTAATTACAAGCAAAATAAGCGCTAACACGGCATGATTAGCTAATACGGAACAGTGTTGCCATCTATTTTTTTTCTGTAACATCAGTTAAATTCTCTCATCGTCTTAGTGGATAAAGTGTAATACTATATATCAAATTTATTAGACCTTTTTACGTAATAGGTCTGTTCAGCAAACGTAATCATCATGTCCACACTGATAGCTCTGAATAAAATATCCGTCACTTTGGGTAATCGACAGGTACTTAGCGATATTTCTCTTTCCCTACAAACAGGTAGGCTACTGACGTTGCTTGGTCCAAATGGAGCAGGTAAATCAACTCTGGTTCGAGTAGTGCTCGGACTCATTCCGCCAACGAGTGGCACATTGATTCGCCGACCCACTTTGTGTATCGGCTATGTACCCCAGAAACTACATTTAGATGCCAGTTTACCTTTGACTGTCAACCGTTTTATGTGCTTGAAATCAGCGGCTCTGAAGTCAAAAAGAAAACGCACAGATATTTTATCTGCACTTAGTCGTGTTCAGGCTGCTCATTTGTTAGAAAGCCCAATGCAAAAACTGTCTGGCGGTGAGAATCAGCGAGTCTTACTCGCTAGGGCATTACTCAATAAACCACAACTGTTAGTGCTAGATGAGCCAACACAAGGGGTTGATGTTAATGGGCAGTTAGCGCTGTATGCTTTAATCGAACAACTAAGAAAGGAATTAGGCTGTGCGGTATTGATGGTGTCACATGATTTACATTTGGTCATGGCTAAAACTGATGAAGTGTTGTGCCTAAATCAACATATCTGCTGTTCTGGTACACCTGAAGTGGTTTCGATGCATCCTGAATTTATTGCTATGTTTGGTAACAGTGGTGCAAAACAACTGGCTGTTTATCGCCATCATCACAACCATAACCAGGATTTACATACCCATGGATCTTGTTGCAAGACCGGAGCCGTGACTGATGATTGAATTACTTTTGCCAGGTTGGCTAGCCGGCATTTTGCTAGCAGCGGCAGCAGGACCACTGGGTTCTTTTGTCGTATGGCGCCGAATGTCTTATTTTGGTGATACTCTTGCTCATGCTTCTTTACTTGGCGTAGCTTTTGGCTTGTTGTTAAATATCAATCTATTTTATACAGTTATCGCCATTACCTTAGTGCTGGCGTTGGTGCTGGTCTGGTTGGAACGCAAACCGCAACTTGCCATTGACACCTTACTCGGGATCCTAGCTCATAGTGCGTTATCTCTCGGGTTGGTGGTGGTCAGTTTAATGTCCAATGTGCGGGTCGATCTCATGGCCTATCTATTTGGCGATTTGCTTTCAGTGACGTTCGGTGACATTTGGCTTATTGCCAGCGGGGTGATAGTGGTGTTAGTGCTACTATGTTGGCAGTGGCCGGCATTACTATCGATGACCATCAGCCCCGAACTTGCTCATGTCGATGGCGTTAATCTGCAACGGACCAAGATGTTGTTGATGCTGATTACTGCACTCACCATCGGACTATCGATGAAGTTTGTCGGCGCATTGATCATTACCTCTTTACTGCTTATCCCTACCGCCGCTGCTCGTCGGTTCGCTCGTACGCCGGAACAGATGGCGGGCATTGCAGTGCTTATCGGTATGCTATCGGTTAGTGGCGGCCTTGCTTTTTCAGCCTATTACGATACGCCGGCAGGTCCTTCTGTCGTCCTCTGTGCCACAATGATATTTATGCTAACTTTATCGCAAAAAGCGCGGGGGTAGTTCATCACAAGTGGCCGCATAACAATTGTAAGCAGCCCTTAAGCATAATAACCTGTTCGAAATCTCTTGTGCTCGCCGTATTTTGGTCAAGTTATTCGTCAAAAACGAGCTCAAAATACTCATTGACTCCCTTTTTATTGTATACAAAAAATAAACTGTGCTTTTTCGCCCATTTTTTCCTCGTCTGAGCGTCGCCCAAAAAGATTTGGAACAGGCTCTAAGATTGAGATCCTGCTTATTTATTGGAAAAAGTTTCAGTGTGATCAAAACACCTCGTATAATAATGTTGGATATTTTTCATGCGGTAACGGTTTTTGCCCACCCGTCTGATAAACAGTACAGTGTTTATCACCAGACAGCTGATCACCACCAATAGCAACAGGCTAGTACCTTGGTAGCGAATTATTGTGATCATATCTGGTTTACTGTGCAAACTAATATGCTGAGTACCCTGCGTATCTGTAACAATATCCGTGATGATGCCTTCTGCTTTAAAGTATGTGTTGAGTAACTGACGAGAAAGCCGTTGCAGTTCTTGCCACTGCTCCAACGCACTGTAATCAAATAGTGGTATTAAAGGAGGGGTGTGCTCTACCCATTGTTTGCCTTCACTGTTGGTTATTAAAAAACCACCGGGTGAGGGGCTATTCAGTGCCACTGTTGCCCGATGGATTTCACGATGGACATATGAAGAAATAATGATATTGACCAATCTTTGCAGCGCTTCGACTTTGACCGGGGGCAAAAGTACATTTACCTGTGCTAACCGTCCTGAACACGCAGCTTCAACAAGTACAGTCCAATTTTTGGCATGCCCCAAATTAATCAACACATTTTTTAGCCAAATGCAATCGGACGCTTTTTCGCAAAGGGCTTGAGTTTTTAAAATAATATCAGTGAAATCATCTAGCCGTGTCATACTTGATTTTTTCATTTTTGCGGTTGATTGTTGATTTCCCGAGATACCTTTGTTCTCTTGCGGATGTAATTGTCGCTTAATCGTGTTCATTAACGTGGCTACTTTCTCAATGATGGCTGATTCAGGTTGTGCTAAGGGTGCCACACTATTCCAGTAAATTCCTGAACAATCAAAGGGAGTAAAAACAACATAATTAGGATGCTTACTACTCGGTGGGACATAGCACATACCCGTACCCTGAACGCTGAGTATATCGCCTATATGCAGGGGGATCTTTCTCAGCGCTTCGATATCGGTTACGTGCCAACTTTGTGCTCCTTGGAACCAAACAACACTTAGCTTGAGTGACAGACTGAGCGGAACATACAGTAGCAGCATAATCAGGATTAATAGTGAACCGACCATCAAAATCAGGTTTCTGCCCCAGCGTTGCAAAGGGAAACGTTGCGCTTCGTCATGGAGTGATAAATGACTTCCCTGACGTATTACCTGATGATTAACGTAGATATCTATCTGGGTTTTTTTATCCAAATCATGAGTCAAACGAGATCCCCAATGAGAGGGATAAATCAAGTCGATCATACCTAAAGAAATATTATTATTCATTTGGCTTTGCTTCGATTCACCAAATAATCCCCAGCGTTTTGGTGTACCACTTAAGCAATAGACTTCTTGTAAATCGGCTTTGGATAGGACGAAACAAACGCCAACATGCCCCGACAAGGGGCATTAACGCAATCAAAATCAGCCAGGGTAATAGCATCCCAGGACTAATAAGACTAAAAAACAAACATGACAAAGCAATGCAAATAGTGATCGCTTCCTGCACGCCTCGCGAATGATGTAAAGTATATTCTTCAGGTGTTTCTTTGCGGATATCAATCAGCTCAATGCGTTCACCATCCTCCTTGCGCACTGATGTAATGAGTTCTTTTAGTGTCAGTTTTCGGGTTGTTGACCGACGCCGTATATAAAACCACCATCGCAAACCTACAGTGACCAAACTGGTAAACAGTAAGGTCAGTATTAACGCTATCGTGCTCATTTCATTTCCATACCAGGGTCTCTGATTTATTTTTTATCTTAACTAGCGGATATGTCAGAACAATTCTTCTACCTGCCCACGATATATCAAGGTAGTACCTACGTCCAGAGTAATATTGGCGTCTTGAACGACATAAGCAGTGGGCTGCGTCCCTTCAATAAAATACTCAGTACGACTGTCTGCCCCACCTTTTGATAGCTTACCCGTTCGCTTATCGATAACGACACTCACAACACCGTCAGGTGGTATGATTTTTTCTTCTGGTAGCCCTGTTACGGCAACTTTCATAAAATCATCCCAAGCTCTCTGAGCACTCTTTGCTCCCCCCTCAGCACCAGAGATTTGCTTATCTATCACTCCTGATACACTACTGTGTCCCAAGCTCCGACGATGATCGTCAAAACCTATCCATACAGACGTCACCGTATCTGGTCCATAGCCTGAAAACCAAGCATCTCTTAAATTGTTAGTGGTTCCCGTTTTACCACCGATATCATTATGCTTTAGATCACGCGCCGAACGCCAACCTGTCCCCATCCAGCCAGATTCACCAAAGATATTGCTATTTAGTGCATCTCTCATCAAAAAAGCCAACTGTCGGCTGATAACACGTGGAGCATACAGCTGCTGAGCCTGTTGTTGATGACAACTATCACAAACGATCTTGGGATTGGCTTTGAACAACACATTACCCATATTATCATTGATTTTACTGATAAAATACGGATCCACTAAATGACCGCCATTAGCCAGCACGGCGTAACCACGTACCAGTTGCAGCGGTGTAAATGAGGGAGAACCTAACGCCAAGGATTCTGTACGGACAATATTTTGCTTTGGAAAGCCAAAACGTTGCAAATACTCTGCCGCATAGTCGACACCTATAGCACGCATTACTCTGACCATAACAACGTTTTTCGATTGCCCCAGCCCCTGACGCAAGCGAATAGCACCATTGTAAATGGGTGGGGAGTTTTTCGGACGCCAGTCAGTACCTGCACCAGGATCCCAACGAACAATAGGCAAATCATTGAAAAGGCTAGATAATGTTAATACTTTATCCAATGAAGCAGCATACAAAAAAGGTTTAATGCTCGATCCTATCTGACGCAATGATTGCGTTACACGGTTGAATTTGCTCCGATTGAAATCGAAACCTCCGACTAGCGCCTTAATAGCGCCGTTATTGGGATCGATGGAAATCAACGCAGAATTGACATCGGGTATCTGTGCCAGCCACCAGCCATTCTCAACCTTTCTCACCCAAATTTGCTGCCCAGCTTGCACAACATCACTAACCCGTTTAGGTGTCGTCCCCTGAGCATCATCCGATTTAAAAGGACGCGCCCAACGTACTGATTCCATTGATAACCTGATATTACTTCCATCAAGACGCAACGCATTGGCTTGCTTAGCATCCGCTTGAGTGACTACTGCCGGCAGCAATGGGCCAGAAACCGGTAACGTTTTCAACCAGTCCATAATTTGTTCAAGACTCCATACAGGTTCACCGACTTTCCATAACACAGTAGATGTACCGCGATAACCGTGGCGCATATCATAAGCCAGCACATTAGCTCTTAATGCATTGAATGCCGCCAGTTGCAGTTTTTTAGTAATGGTAGTATGTACCTGATAACCATCTGTGTAAGCATTCTCACCATAACGTTTTATCATTTCCTGACGTACCATTTCTGTGAGATAAGGCGCGGAAAATGCAACCTGGGGTGCATGGTAATTCGCTACTATAGGTTCAGCTCTCGCTTGCTCATATTGTTCTCGGGTAATGTAACCTTCGTCTCGCATCCTTTTTAGTACCACATTACGACGACTCATCGCTCGGTCGTAAGAATAAAGAGGATTAGAAGTAGAAGGTGCTTTTGTCAAACCCGTGATCGTTGCTATTTCACATAAAGTAAGTTGACTGATTTCTTTACCAAAATAGACTTCTGCCGCTGCGCCAACACCATAAGCACGGTAGCCAAGATAAATTTTGTTCAGATATAACTCAATAATCTCATTTTTTGTCAATAATTGCTCAATTCGGATTGCTAAAAACGCTTCTTTTACCTTGCGCATGATGCTGCGTTCTCGACTTAAGAAAAAATCTCTGGCGAGTTGTTGAGTAATAGTACTGGCACCTTGCGAAGCATATCCTGAAGACAACGCAATAAAAACAGCACGTAGAATACCGATAGGATCGACACCATAATGTTCATAAAAACGACTATCTTCAGTAGCAATAAATGCATGGATTAACTGAGGAGGGATTTGGTTCAGAACTAGCGGAATACGACGTTTTTCACCATATTGGGCAATTAATTCACCATCGGCACTGTACACCAACATCGGTGATTGCAATCGAATATCTTTTAACATGGCAACATCGGGCAACTGCTGTTCAATATATTTGTACAAACCAAACATTGAAGCGGCTCCCAATAAAATGCAACAGGTTACAAGGATCAAAAAATACTTTACGAGCTTCACCTAAAATTTTCCATTCAATGCCATTTGGGCAGTTTATAAACAAACCTACTGTAGTATAAATGCAAGCCATAGATCGTGGATACGTTCTTTTGCTGTCTCTCAATACGGAGGTTAAACAGATGTACTCAAAACTATGGCAAGTGGGTCTGGATATTCAAACGAGCTGTGTACGGGCATTAGCTGTAATGCGACGCCGTTACGGTTGGCAGCTCCGTTATTGGTGGCAGCAGGCTTTGCCACCGGGCGTCTTACAAGATGGAAATTTACAGCAGCCCGAGGTACTTAGTGAGATACTTTGTCTGCTACGCCAACACTTACCCAAACGTATTTCATTGCGTATTGCTCTGCCCGCTCAGCGGATACTACAACAAACGATGCTGTTGCCCGATAAACGGTTAAAAGAACCTTCCCGCAGTGAATTTATCCAGCTAAATGCAATTAAACAGCTCCCGCTCAATGGTCAAACGTTAGCACTGGATTATCGGATTGATACAGGCAATAGCACCGAATTATTGATCACCGCAGCACATCAACAGGAAATACAATGTTGGAGTCACTGCCTGCAACAAGCCAATCTACCGCCAGAAGTGATAGATATTACACCTTGTGCGCTGCGCTATATGGTGATAGCGGCAGGGCTATCAACGGAATATATTTTACTCCATCGCTTGGAGAATGAATGGCTATGGGTGTCTCCACTCAGCACCCCCTTTCGCTACGGATTAATTCCACTTACGCAGAATATTTTGAAGCAATTACATCATATTTATCCATCCGAACGGGATAAGCCATTAATGGCATATTACAGCAGCATTGTTGATGAGCTTCCACCGATCAACGCCACAGGATGGTCGCAGTTTTCTATATTTAAGCGACTACAATCCCCCTTACCGGCAATTCCAATGGCTTTTGCCCTGGCGGGTGGACTGGCAATACGAAAAGTGGACTATTGATGTTTCAGGTAAATTTCTTGCCTTGGCGCGCCAGGCAATTAAAACGTCGCTATCACTTTTGGCGTAACCTGTTTTTATTGCAAGCCATCATGTTAATAACAGGAATAATGCTTATTTCGCTGTTATGGCACAGTGAGCATCTGCAACAACAAGTAACAATCAGACTACTGTTACAGCAACAAAAGGTATTACAAACGATTCTCCTTGCAACTCAACAAGGAGCGGAGCATTTAGAACGTATCAAAGCACGTCGCCGCAATCATCAAAAAATACAACATCAAACATATAATTATTTAATATTATTACAACGCTTGTCACGTCTAATTCCTGATAGTTGTTGGTTAATTAAGCTGGAACAACATGATGATCTGCTGGTTCTTGCTGGAATAGGCAACAACTACACTACAATTATTGCTTTTTTACAGAAATTAGTTGCTGAAGATAATCTGTTTAACATTCAACTACATAATCTTAATCAACAGAAAAAAGGGGAGCTGCATTTTGTGATACATGTAAAAGGGTTGTACAAAATGTACAACTTGCAGGAGAAACTCAGGGATGAATAAGAAATTGCAACAATGGTTAGCTAAGCCGGCATGGCAGTTACTGTTTTGGCAATGGAGCCTATTTATAGTGCTAGTGTGCTTTGCCTATCTGTTGGAACTGCAACCAATATGGCAAAAAAGGGCTTCAAAGCAACAGGAACTGGTTACCCAACAGAATAGAGTCGAGCAGACTCGAAAGGAATTGGCATCTTTGCCAACATTATCACTTACTCAACACCAGATTAATGAGCTACTGTCAAAAGAACAATCGCGGGATGCTACACAACATACATTAGAGCTTTTACGAGATCGTGACCAGTGGTGCACAGTCAAAGTAAAGGAAACACAACAATCTTTGTTAACTGGAAAACATAAAGATTGTGAAGGCCGTGTAATAGATTTAAAAACAGATACCACAACAACAACCAATATGTTGATAGAGCATGTTGGCAAATCGCTCACTGCTTTTGGTGGACAAATTGTTCATTGGCAACGGCAAGCACTGCTGCCAGAAAACAGCCTCATACGTCAACATTGGAGTGTCACTGTTGCTATAAATTTTCAAGGATTAATATATTTTCTTTATGATGTTCTAAACATTTATCCTCCCATATTGATTGAACAAATGCATATTACTCGTGAAAAAGACGGACTGATTGTGAAACTAAGGTTAACGGAATTCTCACCCAATGATGGATCGAATGAATAAAACCCCAATACGGCTCGTCGTCCTTATTTTGATGATGCCATCAATCGGCGGAACGAATGATACGATCCCTATTAAAGATCCTTTTCAGCCACTACCGTTGACATCCTGCAACCAAGATATTGACCATCTAAAAAAATGGCGATTACGGGGGATAGTAGGTCGACAAGGTTATCATCATGGTTGGGCATTGACGCCAGAAGGCGGATGGCACAAGCTGGTTGTCGGCAAACTTGTATTAACGAATTGGGCACAAGCTGGTTGTCGGCAAACTTGTATTAACGAATTGGCGGGTAAGTCATATCGATCAGAGGCAGGTTGAGGTGCGTTATGAAAAAACAACACCACTATGCCTAACAGTGCGCCAAATATTATGGTCGATGCTATCAGGCTCTAACCAATGACGGGTGACACCATGAAATTTTTTCTAGGACTATTTTTGTTAGCAATAAGTAATCTGACTTGTTTAGCAGCACAACAAGATATTTCTGTTAACATGGAATTTCAGGATACGCCAGTCTCTGTCATATTACAGGCTTTAGCCGATTATCAGCAGCTTAATTTGATCACCACAAAGGAAGTCAGTGGCAATCTCAACCTGAGGCTAATTGAGGTTCCTTGGACACAGGCATTGGCCATTATCTTACGAGTCGGAAGGCTACGGGTCGAACATGAAGGTAATGTGATGTTGGTATTTACCGAACAAGAAATTACGGAAAGAGAACAACAGATAGCAAAAATACGAAACCAACAGAAAATACGCCAACAACCGCTAGACAATCTAATATTGACATTACAGCATGCCGATGCAGAACAACTCGCGGAGAGCCTTAGCAGTAGCTACGGCTCGTTAATTTCCGATCAAGGCAGCATAATTGCCGATAAACGAACAAACAGTTTACTTATCCGTGATACTCCAGAGTCTCTGATAACACTAAAAGCCTGGCTGACCGAAATGGATGCGCCCTTACAACAAGTACAATTAGCTGCTCACATTGTCACCATCAGTAGTGAAGATTTACATGAACTAGGAGTACGTTGGGGAATGAAAACTGAAGAAGGAAGCAGCCCACTGAGAATAAATAACTTCAATGTGAGTTTGCCTTTGCAAAATCCGGCTCTGGCGGCGGGTTTTCATGTTGCTCGGATTAGTGGCCGCTTACTGGATCTTGAACTCAGTGCACTCGAACAAGAAAAACAGGTGGACATCATCGCCAGCCCTCGTTTAATCACCTCTCACCAACAAACAGCCAGCATTAAGCAAGGTACTGATATACCCTATGCTGTATCGAGTGGCACAAAAGGGGCTACAACCATTGAATTTAAAGAAGCAGTCCTGGGCATGGAAGTTACACCAAAAATATTTCGTAATGGTTAAATTACACTAAAACTAAAAATTAGCCAGAATGTGCCCGGAATGGCGATTAAACGTGGTGAAGGGGAAGCCTTCGCTATCGACAAACAGGAAATAAAAACACAGATCACAGTAAAGCACGGTGAGACCATTGTTCTTGGGGGTATCTTTCAGCAAAAAAATAATCAAAGGGTGTATAAAGTGCCAGGATTAGCAGATATCCCTCTGTTAGGCGGTTTATTTAAACAAGATGTTCAGCAACAAACTCGGCGAGAATTGGTGATTTTTATTACACCTAAGCTGATCAGTTCTTAAAAAAATATGCATTTGGCATTTATTTGCAATTTTTTATGATTTTGAAGCCTTCTAAATTTGACGCTGCGAAAGATTTAGCTTACAAGTGTTATCGAAAGTTGAAGAAATACATTTCACTTTTTGAGGGTGAAGTTTTTAGGTGTTCATCGTGGGCAAAACTTAGCGCTGCAATAAACATTCGAACACCAAAGGTATCGTTGATTTAAAAACAGCGGTGTTTTTGTCGTTTCTGTCCACTGAAACCGAAGTCAGACTCATCCCACATGAGCTACGGTCCACAGAGAGTGAGGGAAGGATCGCCAAAGTAGGGTGACGAACACGTTGTAGACAACAAATTTACAGTAACAGAGTTTAAGTAATAAGTTTTAACGGATCTAGTTTAGGTCCCGTCGCTGATCTGATTGGCGGGGCGGGTTATCATCAACGAATAATCTTAGTAATACCAAAAACATGGCAGAGAAACGCAATATCTTTCTGGTTGGGCCTATGGGTGCCGGCAAAAGCACTATTGGACGTCAATTGGCTCAACAGCTCAATATGGATTTCTTCGACTCCGACCAAGAAATTGAACGACGTACTGGAGCTGACGTAGGCTGGGTGTTCGATGTAGAAGGCGAAGACGGCTTCCGTGATCGTGAAGAAAAAATCATTAATGAACTAACGGAAAAACAAGGCATCGTGCTAGCAACTGGAGGGGGATCTGTAAAATCTAAAGAAACCCGCAACCGCCTGTCAGCTCGTGGCATAGTGGTATATTTAGAGACCACCATAGAAAAACAACTGGCACGTACACAACGTGACAAAAAACGGCCACTGTTACAAGTGAATGAACCTGGGCGAAAGGTACTGGAAAAGTTGGCAGCAGAACGTCGACCTTTGTACGAAGAAATTGCGGACGTTACCCTCCGTACTGACGACCAAAGTGCAAAGTTAGTAGCCAATCAAATCATTAATCTATTGGGGAATGACTGACGTTAGCATCAAGCATCATATGGTTAAAATTACTGTTACACTGGGGAAGCGTAGCTACCCGATTGCTATAGCCTCTGGGTTATTTGGTGATCCGACGGCATTTGTGCCATTGAAAACAGGTGATCAAGCGATGCTGGTGACTAATCAAACGCTGGCTCCTCTTTATTTGGATTCACTCCGGGTAACCTTGGAACTGAGTGGCGTTAAGGTCGATCAGATCATTTTACCTGATGGTGAACAGTATAAATCTTTAGTCGTTCTTGAACAGGTATTCTCTGCACTGTTAGAAAAATCACACGGGCGTGATACTACACTGATTGCCCTAGGGGGCGGAGTAATAGGCGACTTAACCGGTTTCGCTGCCGCATGTTATCTACGTGGAGTACGTTTTATTCAGGCACCTACCACTTTGCTGGCACAAGTGGATTCTTCCGTTGGTGGTAAAACGGCGGTTAACCATCCGCTGGGCAAAAATATGATCGGCGCGTTTTATCAACCTATCTCGGTAGTGATTGATCTTAATTGCCTACAAACCCTACCAATGCGTGAGTTCATTTCTGGCTTAGCTGAGGTGATTAAATATGGCATTACCCTTGATTTTCGGTTTTTTGTCTGGCTAGAAAATAATATCGATGCTTTGTTAGCGCGGGATGTAACAGCATTGAGCTGCTGTATCCGTTGGTGCTGTGAACTAAAAGCAGATGTTGTCTCCACCGATGAACGTGAAGAGAATGGAAGACGTGCGTTACTCAATTTCGGCCACACTTATGGTCATGCTATTGAGGTTAAAATGGGTTATGGTGTCTGGTTACATGGTGAAGCTATAGCCGTAGGTATGCTAATGGCTGCCGAAACCGCACGGCTACTGGGTTGTTTTGCGGAGGCCGATGTTGAGCGTATTAGAAAACTATTATCGCGTGCCCGTCTTCCTATCCACAGGCCAGCGGAAATGACAGCAGGATCTTATTTGACGTACATGAAGCGGGATAAAAAAGTGTTGGTAGGTGAACGTCGTCTGATACTCCCCACAGCCATTGGCCGAGCAGAGATCCGCAGCCGAATATCGAACGATATTGTCCTCACTGCGATTAGAGCCTGTTCCAAATCTTCTTGAGCAACGCTCGCAAGCACCACGTAACACCAAATTCACGCCACGTAGTAGGTTATGCAAGAAGTCTAATGATATGAGTATGATGATGTTGTATCATCAGTGTGATATCTTCTTTCAAATCAATTCACCCGATTGCTGTGGCGGGGAGCTTCATTTTTAGTTGGAGGGATTAAATGGACGATTTAAAGCCGAAAGACGACCTAAAAGCAGACAGCAGTGATCACCGTCCTACACACTTACGGAAATCTTCAAATGGGTCTCAACTCGCCATTTCACATCAACGTATGATGATTGGTATTGGTATTTTAGTCTTGTTATTGATTGTCGTCGCTGTTACTTCTGCTTTAAAAGCACCAACACAGCATGAATTAGCACAGCAGACACCGAATATGGCAACGAAGGAAGTCAATATTCCTGCTATTTCTTCACTAGCATCCAATGCCGATGTTTTGAAAATAGACAGTAGCCATGATACCAAAGGTGTTAAAAACAGTGTCCAGCTACAGGATGTCAGGATACCACCGATTTCTGCAGTTCCCACTGACGCAGCACCCAGGCTTGCAGCCAGTCAGACACAACGTATCGAATTATCGGGCAATATATCTGATGCTCTTTCGGCACATCAGGGTGAGATCTTATCTCACAATACAAACAATACTCCGTTATCAACTGTGCCGGCGCGAGCGACGACTATCTCTTCGTCGAAAGAGACAGTCCAACCCATAGTAGTATCTCCTCCGTCCACTCAGACAACACCTAAACCGAGTGATAATGCAGCCAAAAACCTGATTATGAGTAATAAAAATACGGTAATAACGAGGGATACTGGCACGAAGTTTGGTTCAACCCATATCGTCGGCTCATTGAGAACTGCCCCGAAGCACCATTTTACCTTACAACTGAGCAGTGCATCACGTGCAGATACCCTGAATGCTTATGCCAAACAGCAAAAATTAACCAATTATCAAGTGTATGAGACCAAACATGATGGTAAATCCTGGTATATATTGGTAAGCGGTAACTATGCCTCTTTTACTGAAGCCAAGAGTGCTCTCGCTATGTTACCCGCCGATATTCAAGCAAAAAAAACCTGGATTAAACCTGTGTATCAATTGCAGCAGAATCTGAAAGACTAAAATATTTTATCCAGTACGCTGATAAGCAGGTTTCGCAAGAGGTCTAATCTGTATCTCTGAATGACTAAGTAGCCGACGGCATGAAGAAAAACCGCGCTTTTTTAAAATGGGCTGGTGGAAAATATCAGCTAGTTGATGATGTACGACACCATCTGCCGGCAGGGGAATGTTTAATTGAGCCATTCGTCGGCGCCGGCTCGGTGTTTTTGAATACCGAATACAAGTCTTATATTTTGGCCGATATTAACAACGATCTTATCGAGCTCTATAATATTGTTAAGTTACGAACAAATGATTTTGTGCGTGACGCTCTTGTACTGTTTAGCGGTGAATACAACAACGCTGAACGGTTTTATCTTATTCGTCAAGAGTTTAATACCAGTAAAGATGCTTACCGCCGAACGCTTCTCTTTCTCTACCTTAATCGCCATTGCTACAATGGGTTATGTCGTTATAACTTGAAGGGTGAATTTAATGTACCCTTTGGTCGTTACAAAAAGCCTTATTTTCCTGAAGCGGAGCTGTACTGGTTTGCAGAAAAAGCGCAACATGCCACTTTTATCTGTGAGCATTACCAACAAACTTTATTAAAAGCGACCTGTGGTGCAGTTGTATATTGCGATCCACCTTATGCTCCATTATCAACAACTGCCAATTTTACCTCCTACCACAGCAATAATTTTACTATGGAAGATCAACAAAATCTGGCACGTCTGGCTCACCAACTTTTCAGCCAAAACCAGATTCCGGTACTTATTTCTAATCACGATACTGAATTGACACGAGCCTGGTATTATCAAGCAATACTGCATCAGGTCAAAGCTCGCCGCACTATCAGTAGTAATATTCTTGGTCGTCACAAAGTAAATGAGCTTTTAGCACTCTACAGTTAAACAAATTTTTAATGGCCTTTCATATTTTATTTTTTCGTAAAAATAGATTACTGAGCAAGTAAAAATTTTGGAGAAACAAAATGAAAGAATTTTTAATTGCCCCATCCATTCTGGCGGCAGATTTTGCCCGTTTAGGTGAGGATACAGCCAAAGTACTGGCCTCCGGCGCTGACGTTATTCATTTTGATGTCATGGATAACCATTACGTTCCCAATTTAACAGTCGGCTCCATGGTTTGTCAGTCTCTGCGAAATTATGGCATTCTTGCCCCCATTGATGTGCATTTGATGGTTAAACCTGTTGATCATCTAGCAATAGCTTTTGCTAAAGCGGGTGCCACCTCTATTTCTTTTCATCCAGAAGCCACTAAAGATATCACCTGTACCCTAGCACTAATAAAAAATCAGGGTTGTAAGGTTGGCTTAGTATTCAATCCCAATACGGATCTGAGTTGTCTCGATAATGTAAATGTAATGGACAAATTAGATATCATTTTATTGATGTCAGTTAACCCAGGCTTTGGCGGTCAATCGTTTATTCCGGCAACGCTAGATACATTATGTCAGGTACGAAAACTCATCGATGACGGTGGTTATGATATTCGGTTAGGGGTGGATGGAGGTATTAACACAGCGAACATCTATGAGACAGCAAAAGCAGGAGCAGATATGTTCGTCGCAGGTTCCGCTATTTTCAAACAGCCGAATTATAAAACGGTGATTGAGATGATGCGATGTGAGTTAGCAAAGGTTTTCCCTCCATCTGTAACAGATGTCAATCATTAAGGAAAAATAAAATGAATCAAACAACACAAAAACCCATTGTATTTAGTGGTGCTCAGCCTTCCGGTACATTGACCATTGGCAACTATATGGGCGCCCTGCGTCAATGGGTAAAGATGCAAGACGATTATGACTGTATTTACTGCATTGTTGATTTACATGCTATTACTGTACGCCAAGATGCCCAAACTCTGAGCAAAAGAACGTTAGATATCTTAGCCCTATATTTGGCATGTGGTATCGATCCGCAAAAGAGCACTATTTTTGTGCAATCACATGTCCCCGAACATGCCCAATTAAGCTGGATACTGAACTGCTACACCTATTTTGGTGAGCTAAGCCGGATGACCCAGTTTAAAGATAAATCAACACGCTACGTGGAAAATATCAACGCCGGATTGTTTAGCTATCCAGCACTTATGGCCGCAGATATACTGCTGTATCAAGCCAGCCAAGTGCCCGTAGGCGAAGATCAAAAACAGCATCTGGAACTAAGCAGAGATATTGCTCAACGCTTTAATAAGCAGTATGGCAAGATATTTACTGTCCCTGAACCCTTTATTCCTAAAAATGGAGGAGCAAGGGTGATGTCACTGCAAGAACCACATAAAAAAATGTCTAAATCAGACGATAACACTAATAATATTATTGGATTATTAGAAGATATTGATTCGGTAGAAAAAAAAATCAAACGGGCGGTAACCGATTCTGATGAACCTGCCCTGATCCGCTACGATGTAGAAAAAAAAGCGGGAATATCTAATTTGCTGGATATTCTATCAGGTGTGAGTGGACAACCTATTTCTGAGCTAGAAACACAATTTATAGGCCAAAAATACAGTGATCTAAAAAGCGCAGTGGCTATTGTACTTATTCATATGCTCGGCAATTTACAAGAGCGTTATCGTAAGGAACGTAAAGACGAAAACAATTTAAAAAATATAATGCGCGAGGGAGCGACTAAAGCACAAAAACGCGCACAAGAAACGCTTAAAAAAGTGTACGAGGCAATAGGTTTTGTGACTCCATGATAGACGATATAGTAGTACGATTTAATTTTGATTACATAATGGATACCATTAAGTATAAATATACGACATGATTCATCTTTATTCTGTACTTATAATAAAATCGTTCTGCTATATTACGTATCTCTCATGATTGATAGGATTGAGTACCCGACTATTAAGGATTTAGAGAATTATGAAAAAAGATATATTTAGAAATATTTGTAATTCGCTTAAAAAAGATGATGAACCGGATAGAAGATGCTTTTATGTTGAAGGTGCACTAAAACCATCAGATGTTCAGATAAACATTGTAGAAGTAGGAAAAATTGATCCGCTCCCCACACAACAAGATATTCAAAAATTGATAGCGATTTCTTCAAAGGCAAAATTCGGTTTAGGAGATAAAACATTATTAGATGAAAACATTCGCGATACACAAGAAATTTCAAGAGATAAGCTACGTGTCATCATCAACGAAGATGCATTATCTATCATATTAACTAATATTAAAAATGCATTAGAACTTTCTGATGACACCACACTTGTACCTCATCTACATAATCTGTTGGTTTACGGTAAAGACCAATTTTTTAACAAACACCAGGATACAGAAAAATTGGAGGGTATGGTTACAACATTAGTCATGATATTACCCTCTCCCCATATTGGTGGTGACTTGATCGTCGAACATAATAAAAAACAATGTATTTTTTCTTCAGAAAATATTGATTGTAACATGATAAAATATACCGCTTTTTATGCTGATTGTCATCACGAGATTAAAAAAACCACACAAGGATCTCGTATCGCTTTAACGTATAATTTAGTGTTAACATCAAAAAATATTGCTGGAAAAAAAATGAAAATCCTCATCTAGAAAAAGCCATTGGCGAATATTTTAATAGCAAAGAAAATTTAAAACCCTTGCCACTTGTCTATTTTTTAGATCACAGTTACACAGAACACAGTCTGGGATGGAATATATTAAAAGGTCTTGATCGTGTTAATGCCTCTTCTTTTTATATCACTGCAAAAAAAATTGGGGTTCATTCTTCATCTTGCCCTGATAGAAATTTATCATTCGTAGGCGACAATCGGATATGATGAAGATCCACAAGTTGATGAACTCATTGACAATGCAACAATTTTATCCTACTGGATAGATGCCGATAATAAAAAATCACCTTTTTCTGAGTATGATGTTTCAGACGATTATATCTGTTGCAATACAGAAACAGAGGATTTTGTCCCTTTTAATTCAGAATATGAAGAATATACCGGTAACACTGGTAATACTATGGACTATTGGTATCGGCGAGCAGCAATTGTCTTATGGCATACATCAAATCAAATTCCGATGAATTTTTTGTTAAATTATGAAAATGCGATAAAAGAACTGTTGTTGCTGACAACGATACCAGCTCAAGAAGAAAAGGTTATCGAAATTATTCACAAAGCTGGAGAATATTTTCATCAATCTGGCAAACAATATCAGAAAAATGATTTTTCAACTTATAGTCGTATTGGAATATATATTCAAAATAAAGAGTTAGCTCAAGCAATATTGTCCCATTTTAAATGGAAAATACTAGAATATGATATTGTTAATGAACTTATCGCTTTACAAGATCTTTATGGTGTTGCCTGGTGCCTTGAACTTTTAAAAACCTGGAAAAAAGAAAATAAATTTTACCACCACTTTACAAAAAATTAATTTTGAAAAATATCAACTCTTTTATAAAGAGTTTCTTATCCTGTAATGGTGTCGTTCAGATAGCTGAATTATTATTAGATACTCAGAGCGATGCTATAATTAACAATGACAAATACTTGTATCAATATAAAAAATCAATAGACTAAAAAAAACACTACCACAAAGAATAGATTGGGTAAAGGGTATACTACAGACCGCTGTTACCATTAAATATGACAGAATACTCGATAAAATAATTAAACACTTAATATCAAACCCTAAATTATATCCAGAAGTTCATTTATCTAAACTTTTTTATACTAAAAGATGCAATTTCGTCTGACGATTTAGTTTATTATCAATCGCTACAAAACTATTTAATAACAAAGATACAGAAAGAACTCACCTTGGGTTTACAGCATAAAGATAATTTTTCGATCAAAACAGAATTACCTTGTCAATGTGAATACTGCAAAATAACCACGAATTTCTTATGTGCAGAAACTAAAAAAACAAAAATATGGCCCATTCGTGCAGAAATCCTCGATCATATTATGAATATCTTTCAAGATTCTGACTTACCGATTGACCTATCAGTAGAAAAGAAAGGGTCTCCCCATCGACTTATTATGACAAAAAATAGTCGCCTACACCAAGATGCTGAAAAAAAGTTTGACCCATTAAATCATTACTACCAAAAATTCTACAAATAACAGGATCTCCCTTCTCTAGTATGCCAATGCAAAAAACCGGGCAAGCCCGGTTTTTTGTCTGCTCACAGCAATTTTGGTACAACTATTCCGTTTTTTCTACTTGCTCAGATGATTGGGATTCAACCAGTTGGATGTAAGCCATAGGTGCATTGTCACCCGTACGGAAGCCACACTTTAAAACTCGAGTGTAGCCACCTGGACGCGTCGCAAAACCTGGACCTAGATCATTAAACAACTTTGCTACTATTTCGTTATCACGAAGATGATCAAATGCTTGACGATACCTGGCTAAATGCTCAGTCACTGGCTTAATGGCACTTTCCTTGGCTTTCTTGGCTGTATCATACTCGTCGAACTCATCGAGCTTACTATGTTTTTCTTTGAACCTCTTCTTAAGATCCGCTTTGAGACTCTTTTTGAAATTCTCAAGATGTTTCTCGAACCCTATGAGCTTTTGGGCTTCCTCCTGCTCAGATTTATACTCCTCACTTTCAGTTACCAGTTCCTCTAGCTTAGTTTCATATTTTTCTTTCGCGGCTTTGTACTCCTCCTGCTTAGCTTCGTACTCCTTCTTCTTAGCTTCGTAATTCCCTTCGTGAGCTATATAGTCGTTCTTAGCAAGAGTAATTAGTGGTTCAACAACACGACGCAACTCTTTTGCTTTCGGCAAGGTTGTTTTGATCACCTCGTGACGAAGCAAAGAACTGGCCATATTGCGTAACATAGCCTGTCGATGACTGCTATTACGGTTCAGTTGACGACCACTTTTACGATGGCGCATAACCTTATCCTTTTCAGTAAAACTTTAATCTACGATTGTTATGAGTGTTCTGTTAGATCGTCGGCGATACAAACTGGAGGCCATTTTTCCAAGCGCATGCCTAAAGACAGACCACGTGAAGCCAGCACATCCTTGATTTCAGTGAGCGATTTTTTACCCAAATTTGGCGTTTTCAGCAATTCAACCTCTGTGCGCTGTACCAGGTCACCGATGTACTGGATAGCTTCTGCCTTAAGGCAGTTGGCGGAGCGGACAGTCAACTCCAAATCATCAACAGGGCGCAATAAGACCGGATCAAATTCTGGCTTCGCTTCTTTTTCTTCCGGTTGGCGTACATCACGTAGATCAACGAAAGCCTCCAACTGTTCAGCCAGAATAGTTGCGGCACGGCGAATAGCGTCCTCAGGCTCAATGGTACCATTGGTTTCCATATCAATGACTAACTTATCCAAGTCAGTACGTTGTCCTACACGAGCTGCTTCAACATCGTAGGCAATACGCTCTACAGGACTATAGCATGCGTCCACCAATAAACGACCAATAGGGCGCTCATCTTCTTCCGAATGAATCCGGGCAGAAGCCGGAACATAACCACGACCACGCTGAACCTTAATACGCATACTGATAGACGCATTTTCGTTAGTCAGGTTGCAAATCACTTGCTGTGGCTTGACGATTTCAACATCACCATCATGAGTGATATCAGCAGCCGTCACAGAGCCAATGCCAGACTTATTCAGGGTAAGAATAACTTCATCTTTTCCTTGAATTTTCACCGCCAACCCTTTCAAGTTGAGCAGGATTTCCAGGATATCTTCCTGTACGCCTTCTTTACTACTGTACTCATGAAGTACACCAGCAATCTCAACCTCAGTCACCGCACAACCCGGCATCGATGAGAGCAGAATACGGCGCAGTGCGTTACCAAGAGTATGGCCAAAGCCACGCTCTAAAGGCTCAAGGGTCACCTTAGCGTGCGTCGAAGTGGTTTGCTCGATATCTACTAAGCGTGGTTTTAGAAACTCTGTCACAGAACCCTGCATTGTGTCCTCTCTCTTTGGTACTAAACTTTACTTGGAGTAAAGCTCAACGATCAGGTGTTCGTTAATATCCGCAGGTAAATCAGCACGTTCAGGAATACACTTGAACATACCCATCATCTCAACAGCATTAACTTCCAGCCAAGTTGGCTTTTCACGCTGCTCAGACAGCTCCAAAGCAGCCTTAATACGTTTTTGCGTTTTCGCTTTTTCACGAACGCTGATTTTGTCATTCGGAGATACTTGATAGGAAGCGATGTTGACAACACGCCCATTTACCAATATAGCTTTATGACTCACTAACTGACGTGCTTCAGCACGAGTAGCGCTGAAACCCATGAGGTAAACGACATTGTCTAGACGACTTTCCAATAGTCGCAACAAGTTCGCACCTGTATTGCCTTTTACACTTGCGGCTTTTTTGTAATAATTACGGAATTGACGCTCCAGAACACCATATATCCGGCGAACTTTTTGCTTCTCACGCAACTGCACACCATAATCAGACAGACGTGGCTTACGTGCACCATGCTGGCCAGGTGGTTGATCAATTTTACACTTGGTATCAATCGCACGGGCACCTGACTTCAGAAATAAATCAGTACCCTCACGACGGCTCAGCTTGAGCTTAGGCCCCAGATATCTTGCCATTTTTTTCTCCAACAAACCTAGGCGTAGCGCTATACACGACGCTTTTTAGGCGGACGACAACCGTTATGAGGGATCGGAGTCGCATCGGTAATATTAGTGATGCGGAAGCCCGCCGCGTTTAACGCACGGATGGTAGACTCACGACCTGGACCTGGTCCTTTCACCATAACTTCCAGATTCTTGATACCGTAGTCTTTTACTGCCTCAGCGCAGCGCTCTGCTGCAACTTGCGCTGCAAACGGAGTTGACTTACGAGAACCACGGAAACCAGATCCCCCTGCCGTTGCCCAACCTAAAGCATTACCTTGACGATCAGTGATGCTAACAATAGTGTTGTTGAAAGAAGCATGGATATGAGCCACACCGTCAGAGACTTGTTTTTTTACACGTTTACGCGTACGAACAGAAACCTTTGCCATTATTTAATCACCCCGATTATTTCTTGATCGGTTTACGCGGACCCTTACGGGTACGTGCGTTGGTCTTCGTACGCTGCCCACGAACCGGCAAACCACGACGATGACGTAAACCACGATAAGCTCCAAGATCCATAAGACGCTTGATATTCAGGGTAACTTGACGACGCAGATCACCTTCTACAACGTATTTGGGCTTAAGCTTGTTATCATCAGACATAACCGACCGGGTAATTTCTTGACGTAACTTCTCGATTTGTTCTTCAGACAGTTCCTTGACCTTAACATTTTTAGCAACACCCGCAGCATCACAGATAGACTGTGAGAGAGTTTTGCCTATACCATAAATTGCGGTTAACGCGATAACAGTATGTTTTTGGTCAGGAATGTTAACGCCTGCTATACGGGCCACTATGCACTCCTAACTATTTTATAAACAATGCCACTCTGAAAAGCCCGTTTTCAGGATACTCAAATGACATCTAGTCATAGACAAAAGATCAGCTGGCTAATCTAGCCAGCTCAATCCAACTTTGCAAGAAAATTATACAAAAATCAGCCTTGACGCTGTTTATGCTTTGGTTCGACACTGCAAATTACACGAACGACACCACGACGCTTAACAACTTTACAGTTACGACACAATTTCTTGACGGAAGCACGAACTTTCATTTTTCTCTCCGTTTTACTTCTCAAACATTCCTGACTAGCGGTTATTGCCTTTCAGGTTTGCTTTTTTTAATGCAGACTCATACTGATTCGACATCATCAGAGTTTGCACTTGTGCCATGAAGTCCATGATAACCACGACAACGATCAACAGTGAAGTACCGCCAAAATAAAAAGGTACTTTCATTGCATCACGCATGAACTCAGGGATCAGGCAGATAAAAGTAATATAAATCGCGCCAATCAAGGTAAGACGCGTCATTACTTTATCAATATACCTAGCTGTTTGTTCTCCCGGACGAATACCTGGTACGAATGCACCGGACTTTTTCAAATTATCTGCTGTTTCACGCGGATTAAACACCAACGCAGTGTAAAAGAAACAGAAGAAAACAATTGCCGACGCATACAGCAGTACGTAAAGCGGTTGCCCTGGTTGTAAATACATTGAAATAGTCGTTAGCCAATTCCAACCCGTACCACCACCAAACCAAGAGGCAATAGTTGCGGGGAACAAAATTATACTGGAAGCAAAGATTGCCGGGATAACCCCAGCCATATTTACTTTCAACGGTAAATGTGTACTCTGTGCTGCATAAACACGACGACCTTGTTGGCGTTTCGCATAGTTAACAACAATACGCCGCTGACCACGCTCGATGAAAACAACAAAAAAAGTAACTGCAAACACCAATATTGCAACCAACAGCAACAGAAGAAAATGCAGATCACCTTGCCGAGCTTGCTCAACGGTATGACCCACTGCTGATGGCAGTCCCGCTACAATACCAGCAAAGATTATGATTGAAATACCGTTGCCAATACCTCGTTCAGTAATTTGTTCACCTAGCCACATAAGAAACATGGTTCCAGTAACCAGGCTCACAACAGCGGTGAAATAAAAAGCAAAACCGGGATTCAGCACCAAACCCTGCATACCAGGCATATTCGGCAATCCGGTAGCAATACCGATCGATTGGAATATCGCCAATACCAATGTACCATAGCGAGTATACTGACTAATCTTCCGACGACCGGCCTCACCCTCCTTCTTTATCTCTGCTAACGCGGGATGAACTAGCGTTAACAGTTGGATAACGATCGATGCCGAAATATACGGCATAATACCCAAGGCAAAAATTGAAGCACGACTGAGAGCACCACCAGAGAACATATTAAACATTTCAATGATAGTGCCCCTCTGTTGCTCGAGCAATTTAGCAAGCACAGTGGCATCGATACCAGGGATCGGAATAAAAGAGCCGATACGGAAAACAATAAGCACACCGATAACAAACAACAGTCTGCGTTTCAGCTCACCTAACCCGCCTTTAGCACTTTGAAAATCTAGTCCCGGTTGCTTGGCCATCTGCTACTTATTCCTCAATTTTGCCGCCAGCGGCTTCAATAACAGCACGGGCACTGGGGCTGATACGCAAACCATGAAGAGTTACTGCACGATTGATTTTACCAGGAAGCACAACTTTCACAGATTCAACTTCGGTATCAACAACGTTAGCCGCTTTCAGTGTACCCAAATCAATGACGTCGCTTTCCATTTTAGCCAGTCTGGACAAACGAACCTCTGCGATCACTATTTTCTCAATTTTCTCAATTTTACCGCCAGCAGCTTCAATAGCAGCTTGAGCGCCTTTAGTAACACGCAGATCACCCAAAGTCGCTTCACGAGCACTTTTGGCAACACGCAGACTACGTAAAGTTATCGCACGATTGATTTCACCAGAAAGAATGATTTTTACAGATTTAACCTGGGTACCAATAATATTAGCGGCTTTTAGTGCGTCCAGGTCGATTAGCTCAACTTCCATTGACGCCAGTTCAGAAAGACGAACTTCCGCTACAAACTCCGCTTTACGAGAAACAAAACCAAACTTTGGCAAACGACGCTGCAGAGGCATCTGACCGCCCTCAAAACCACGACGCACGCCACCGCCCGATCGCGAATTCTGACCTTTATGACCACGACCGCAGGTCTTACCTAGGCCAGAACCAATGCCACGACCTACACGCTTTGGCGCATGCTTAGCACCTTCAGCCGGAGACAGAGTATTTAAACGCATTACTTACTCTCCTCAACATTTGCTTTTTTAACAACTCTAACCATGTAAGAAACCTGCTCTACCATACCACGTATGGAAGGAGTGTCTTCACGCTCTACAGTATGACCAATGCGACGCAGTCCTAAACCAACAAGCGTCTTCTTATGCTTAGGTAAACGACCGATAGAGCTGCGAGTTTGAGTTATTTCAATCATAGTCTTTGCCATGGTCATTCACACCCTAGAATTTCTTCAACGGTTTTACCACGCTTCGCAGCGACCATTTCTGGAGACTTCATCCTTTCCAAGGCAGCAAAAGTTGCACGAACCACATTGATCGGATTAGTAGAACCATAAGTCTTAGATAATACTTCACGAACCCCTGCAACCTCCAGAACAGAGCGCATAGCGCCACCGGCAATAATACCGGTACCTTCGGAAGCGGGTCGCATAAACACATTAGACCCCGTATGAGCACCCTTAATAGCGTACTGCAGAGTACCATTATTCAACGGAACGTTAATCATAGAGCGACGGGCTTTTTCCATCGCCTTTTGGATTGCTGCTGGAACTTCGCGGGCTTTGCCATAGCCAAAACCAACACGACCATTACCATCACCTACAACTGTAAGTGCGGTAAAGCTGAAAATACGACCACCTTTTACGGTTTTAGATACGCGGTTCACCGCAATCAGCTTTTCTTGCAGTTCACCAGCTTGTTTTTCGGTGTGAGCCATCTTACATTTACCTTAGAACCGAAGGCCAGCTTCACGGGCAGCATCTGCCAGTGCCCTGACTCGACCATGATATTGGAAACCGGAACGGTCAAAAGATACGCTCTTGATATCTTTTTCCAACGCGCGTTCAGCAACAACCTTACCGATTACTGCTGCTGCATCTTTGTTACCAGTATATTTCAACTGCTCTTTAATAGCTTTCTCCACTGTAGAGGCTGCTACCAAAACTTCAGAACCGTTTGGGTCGATAACCTGCGCATACATATGGCGCGAGGTACGGTGTACCACCAGGCAAGTCGCACCCAGTTCTTTTAATTTGCGTCGTGTACGGGTCGCACGACGGATACGAGCTGCTTTCTTATCCATAGTGTACCTTATTTTTTCTTAGCCACTTTAGTACGCACGACTTCATTGGCGTAACGGACACCTTTGCCTTTATAAGGCTCAGGACGACGGTAGGCACGCAGATCTGCTGCAACCTGACCAACAACCTGTTTATCAGCGCCTTTTAGCACGATTTCAGTTTGGCTCGGACACTCGGCAGTGATGCCTATTGGGAGCTCATGATCAACGGGATGAGAAAAGCCTAGGGCCAAATTTATCCTGTTACCCTCAACTTTGGCACGATAACCCACACCTACCAGTTGTAGCTTCTTGGTGAAGCCTTCGGTGACACCAACAACCATAGCACTAACCAGTGCACGAGCAGTACCCGCCTGTGCCCAACCTTCTATAGCACCCTCGTGTGAAGCAAAAACCAATGTATTTTCTTTATGCTCAACAACAACGGCACTATGGATTGTACGAGTCAACTCGCCATTTTTACCCTTAATCGAAATAACCTGACCGTTGAGTGTTACCTCTACGCCGGCAGGAATAACGACGGGTGCTTTTGCAACACGAGACATTCTTTCCTCCCGAATTAAGCTACGTAGCAGATAATCTCGCCGCCAATTTCGGCTTCACGAGCTGTACGATCAGTCATGACACCTCGAGAGGTAGAAACAACAGCGATGCCTAAACCAGCCATAACCTTTGGTAGCTCATCTTTTTTCTTGTAGATGCGCAAACCCGGACGACTGACACGTTGAATAGTTTCTACGACTGGCTTCCCCTCAAAGTACTTGAGTTCCAGTTCCAAGGTAAGTTTAGATTCCCCAGTAACACAGAAATCTTCAATGAAACCCTCCTTTTTCAGCACCATAGCAATAGCTATTTTCAGCTTAGAGGAAGGCATAGTGACCGTGACTTTGTTCGCGGCCTGACCGTTGCGGATACGGGTCAGCATATCTGCGATCGGATCTTGCATGCTCATTTGTCTTTACTCCCGTGATTCTCAATGGGTAATGATTACCAGCTAGCCTTTCTAAGACCCGGTATTTCACCGCGCATCGCGGTTTCACGGACTTTCATGCGGCTCAAGCCAAACTTTCGCAGGTAAGCATGCGGACGGCCAGTTTGGCGACAGCGATTACGCTGGCGAGACGGACTGGAATCACGCGGTAAAGTTTGCAGTTTAAGAACAGCAGCCCGACGCTCTTCGTCACTCCAATGCGCTTCGGACGCTTTACCCTTACTAGCAATGATATCTTTCAACTCCGCGCGTTTTTCCCGGTATTTAGCAGCCAGTGCCAAGCGTTTTACTTCACGTGCTTTCAATGATTGCTTAGCCATGAGTTGTAACCTTACCTTCCTTGCGGACTGGAAATGGGAAATCGTCGCGGAATGGGAATTTAAAAGCAGTCAGCAACTCGTAACCATCCTTATCGGATTGTGCAGTAGTAGTAATGGTGATATCCAAACCACGCATGCGATCGATTTTGTCGTAGTCAATTTCTGGAAAGATAATTTGCTCGCGCACACCCATACTATAATTTCCATTACCATCAAATGACTTAGCAGATAAGCCACGGAAATCACGAATACGAGGTACAGCAATGAAAATGAGGCGCTCAAAAAACTCCCACATACGCTTGCCGCGCAGGGTCACCTTACAACCGATCGGATAGCCTTGACGAATTTTGAAGCCTGCAACCGATTTACGGGCTTTAGTCATCAACGCCTTTTGACCGGAGATAGCTGCCAAATCATTCATCGCACTATCCAACAATTTTTTGTCGGAAACAGCCTCACCAACACCCATATTCAAGGTGATTTTTTCAATCCTAGGGACTTCCATGATAGAGCTGTAGCCAAGCTTAGCCTTTAATTCTGGGGCTACCTTTTCTTTGTAACAATCATGCAGTTTCGCCATCGTATTATTCCAAATTACTTGCTAATTTTTTCGCTAGGAACAGTTTCACCATTAGATTTAAAGAAACGCACTTTTTTACCTTCTTCAAACCTAAAGCCCACACGATCAGCCTTACCCGTTTCCGTGTTGACCAGTGCAACATTAGAAACCTGAATCGCCGCTTCTTTTTCAATAATACCACCTGGTTGACTCTGGTTCGGAGCCGGCTTTTGATGCTTTTTAACCAGATTAATACCGTCAACAATGACTTTACCAGAAGATAAAACATTCGTTACTTTACCGCGCTTACCTTTATCTTTTCCGGTTAGCACGATAACTTCGTCATTACGACGGATTTTCGCTGCCATGGTTCGCTCCTTAGAGTACTTCTGGTGCCAGAGAAATAATTTTCATGAACTTGTCACTACGTAGTTCACGAGTCACCGGTCCAAAAACACGGGTACCAATCGGCTGCTCGCTGCTATTGTTTAAAATAACACAAGCGTTACCATCGAAGCGAATGACAGAACCGTCAGGGCGACGTACACCCTTCTTAGTGCGCACAACTACCGCTTTCATTACATCGCCTTTCTTCACCTTGCCACGGGGAATCGCTTCCTTGATGGTAATTTTGATGATGTCGCCGATGTGTGCGTAGCGGCGGTGTGAGCCACCTAGAACCTTGATACACATTACGCGGCGCGCGCCAGAGTTGTCGGCCACGGCTAGCATAGTCTGTTCTTGGATCATGTTAGTGCTCCGCTAATATCAACTATCATTTAGACCCCAAACAGGCACATCAGAGCCCAAGATAGGCCGGTTAAAAACCCAGTAAACTAGGGCGCAGCATTGTAACACTGCTCCCAGATTATGGGTAGACAAAATGAACGACCCATTTTTTGAGCCGTTTTTTGAGTAGCGACGTTAATTAAAGAATCGCTTTCTCTACAACTTCAACAAGTGTCCAAGATTTAGTCTTTGACAGTGGACGGCATTCGCGGATCTTCACCACGTCACCAATACCACATTCATTGTCTTCGTCATGTACATGCAATTTCGTCGTACGTTTGATGAATTTACCATAAACCGGATGCTTCACCATTCGCTCAATAGTAACAACGATAGATTTCTCCATTTTGTCACTTACCACACGACCTTGCTTCGTACGGATCTTTTTCTCAGTCATGACACACCCGCTTTTTAGCCTCTTCAGTCTTTTCAGTCAGTACAGTCTTAACACGTGCGACCTGTCGCCGCCCTTGTTTCAACAGGTGAGTTTGCTGTAACTGACCACCGGCTGTTTGCATGCGCAGGTTAAACTGTGCACGCAACAGGCTGAGCAGTTCAGTATTCAGCTCTGTAATGCTTTTTTCACGCAGCTCTTGTACTTTCATTACATCACCGTCTTGGTTACAAACGTGGTCCCAACAGGCAACTTTGCTGCCGCCAGCTTAAATGCTAGACGGGCGACATCTTCAGGAACACCAGCCATTTCAAATAACATTTTTCCTGGCTTAATCAAAGCAACCCAATACTCTACGTTACCTTTACCTTTACCCATTCGTACTTCTAGCGGTTTTTGCGTGATCGGTTTATCAGGAAATATACGGATCCAAACTTTACCTTGACGCTTGATTGCACGTACCAGCGCACGACGGGCTGCTTCAATTTGACGCGCCGTTATGCGGCAACAGCCGCAAGCCTTCAAGCCAAACTCACCGAAACTAACATCCCTACCACGCGCCAGACCACGGTTACGGCCCTTCTGCATCTTACGGAATTTTGTACGCTTTGGTTGTAACATCAGCGATTCTCCTTACTTACGGCCTTTACGCTGCTGCTTTTTAGGCTGAGCAGCCGGTTCCGGTTGTTCAACAGCAGTCATGCCACCCAAGATCTCACCTTTGAAGATCCATATCTTAACGCCGATAATACCGTAAGTAGTGTGCGCCTCAGATGTATCGTAATCGATATCCGCACGCAGTGTATGCAACGGAACACGACCTTCACGATACCATTCGGTACGCGCAATTTCAGCACCACCAAGACGGCCACTGACGTTAATTCTGATGCCTTTCGCGCCAAGACGCATAGCGTTCTGTACAGCACGCTTCATCGCACGACGGAACATAACACGGCGTTCCAACTGTGAAGTGATGCTATCAGCCACCAATTTTGCATCTAATTCCGGTTTACGAATTTCGGAAATATTAATCTGCGCCGGTACGCCAGCAATATCTGCTACCATCTTACGCAGTTTTTCGACGTCTTCACCTTTTTTACCGATAACAATGCCCGGCCTAGCAGTGTGGATAGTCACACGAATGCTTTTTGCAGGGCGTTCGATAACGATACGAGAAACAGACGCCTTCGCCAGTTCCTTATACAAGAATTGACGAACTTTAAAATCGCCGTCCAGGTTGTCAGCGAATTCTTTGGTATCTGCGTACCAGGTAGAGTTCCAGCGTTTGACAATACCTAGCCGAATACCATTAGGATGTACTTTCTGACCCATTGCTAGTCTCCAACAAAGTCTCGGCGATTATCGGACACAACCACAGTAATATGGCTGGTACGCTTCAGGATACGATCTGCTCGACCTTTTGCACGCGGCATAGTGCGCTTCATGCTAGGACCTGCGTCTATGAAAATTTTTGTGACCGTAAGCTCATCAACATCAGAGCCATCGTTGTGTTCTGCGTTAGCAATGGCAGACTCCAATACTTTTTTAACCAAACCAGCTGCTTTTTTGTTGGTGTAAGTTAGAGTTTCCAGAGCTTGCGACACTTTCTTACCGCGAATCAAATCCGCCACAAGACGAACCTTCTGAGCAGAAGAACGAGCGTGGCGATGTTTAGCGATAGTTTCCATCTCTTCCTCCTACCTTAGCGTTTTTTAGCCTTTTTGTCGGCCGCATGGCCGCGATAAGTACGGGTTGGCGCAAATTCACCCAATTTATGTTCGATCATCTCTGAGGAAACAAATACCGGAACATGCTGACGACCATTATGGACAGCGATGGTCAAACCGACCATTTCTGGAAGGATCATTGAACGACGGGACCAAGTTTTAACTGGTTTTTTGTCTCCGCTTTCCACCGCTTTCTTTACCTTCTTCAGCAAGTGATGGTCTATAAAGGGACCTTTCTTGAGAGAACGTGGCATGGCTTATCCTCTAATAATTACTTTTTACTGCGGCGATGTACGATGAATTTATCAGTACGTTTGTTGCTACGCGTTTTTTTACCTTTGGTCTGAACGCCCCACGGGGTTACTGGGTGCTTACCAAAATTACGCCCCTCACCACCACCATGTGGGTGATCGACCGGGTTCATTGCTGTACCACGAACGGTAGGACGAATACCACGCCAGCGGCTGGCTCCCGCTTTACCCAATTGACGCAACATATGCTCAGCATTACCCACTTGACCTAAAGTAGCACGACAAGCAGATAAAACCTTACGTATTTCGCCAGAACGCAGACGCAGAGTGACATAAGGACCATTACTCGCAATAATCTCAACGTACGCACCAGCAGAACGTGCCAATTGACCGCCTTTACCCGGTTTCATCTCTACGTTATGAACTTTTGATCCCATTGGGATATTGCACATAGGTAGAGTATTTCCTAATTTAATTGCGGCATCGACACCCGATTGGATTACATCTTCCGCTATTAGCCCCTTTGGTGCTAGGATATAACGACGTTCGCCATCCGAATACAAAACCAACGCGATATTGGCAGAACGGTTCGGATCGTACTCCAGGCGCTCAACCTTAGCAGGGATACCGTCTTTATTACGTTTGAAGTCAATGAGACGATAATGTTGCTTATGGCCACCACCGATATGACGGGTGGTGATACGACCCTGGTTGTTACGGCCACCGCTTTTGCTTAATTTTTCAAGCAGCGGAGCATAGGGTTTACCCTTATGTAACTCAGGGCTGACCAATTTAACAACGTGACGACGACCCGGAGATGTAGGTTTACATTTAACAAGTAGTGCCATTGTTTACTCTCCTTCGATTTACTTTGCGTCGTTGATGAAGTCCAGCCTGTGGCCTTCTTTCAGGGTGACGTAAGCTTTTTTCCAATCACTACGCTGACCAACACGTTGACCCCGACGCTTAGTTTTGCCTTTCATCAGCAAGGTATTTACGTCTTTGACTTTGCTTTCAAACAGTTTATCAATCGCAGCGTTGATTTTTGTTTTTAGCAGGCCGGTATATCTAATCGATTTTAAATCCTTTAGCTCTTTTTCTGTCGGCCTGTCCAAATCTGTCAAAACTTTTCTAAATCCTGGTTTGGTCTTAGATTCAGCTTTAGAAAACAGTTCATCCATCGCAGCTTTGGTTTCTGTTTTAAGCGCATTGCGGGTTTCAAACAGCTCACTAACCACAGTATCAATTTCTGTATCAGTGGGTATTATAAACAGTTTATCTATCGAAGCCTTCAGTTCTGATTTAGTCAGGAATTTAGCTCCAGAAAACAGACCTTCCAGTGCTTTTCGAATTTCCTTTTCAGTTTTAATCTGTTTATATAATAAGGCTTTTTGGAAGTCTGTTTTATTCACATTGTCAACGCCAGAAAACAGTTTATCCAAAGCGTTATCGATTCCTGTTTTAGGTGCCTTTCTGATTTCACACAATTTATACGCCTCTGCTTTGACTTCTGTTTCAGTCACCTTTTCTTTGGTTTTTCTGAACAGTTCATTCATAACAGTGGTAATTTTTGTTTTAAATGCACCTGTAGCTGCGAACAATTTATGCAGTTCCACCACAATTTCTGCATCGCTCAAGAAATCCAGGCTATTTACCGCCGTGCTGACCTGTGCAGAAGTTGCCTCACCAGTGTCAAGAAACAATTCATTCACTGCCGCTTTAATTTCTGCTTTGGTCGCGTCTTTAGCAACTTTAACAACAATAGTATTATTTTTCTCCATTACTACAGTCGCCTTCTCAGAGACCAATGGAGCACGTAACACTTTTAGCAAACGCTCTTCAGGAATCATGCCAGCATCTCCTCAACTTGCTTCACCGCATCAGTAGTCATCACCACTGTATCAAAAGCGATCAGGCTAACTGGATCGATACTCGCAGCGTTGCAAACATCGACTTTGTATAGATTGCGAGCGGCCAAATACAACGTTTCATCAATTGCATTCGTTACAATCAGTACGTCTTTTAGATCCATTTCTTTAAGCTTTTGCACCAGCAACTTGGTTTTAGGTGCCGCAATAGAAAACTCTTCGACAAGGACCAGACGATCTTGACGTACAAGCTCTGATAAGATACATGTCATCGCACCACGATACATTTTTTTATTTACTTTTTGACTGTGATCCTGAGGTTTCGCAGCGAAAGTGACACCACCAGAACGCCAAATAGGGCTTTTTACAGAACCTGCTCGCGCACGGCCTGTCCCCTTTTGACGCCAGGGCTTCTTACCTGAACCCACTACTTCAGCGCGAGTTTTCTGAGCACGAGTACCTTGACGGGATCCTGCTGCATAAGCAACAACAACCTGATGTACCAGCGCTTCATTGAAATCACGCCCGAAGGTAGTTTCGGAAACAGTCAGCACGCCTGACGCGTCTTTTATTACCAATTCCATTCTATCTCCTCGACGCTACGCCTTGACAGCCGGTTTAACGATCAGATTGCCACCGGTCGCTCCCGGTACAGCACCTTTGACTAGCAATAGGTTGCGTTCAACATCAACACGCACTACATCCAGGCTTTGAATGGTTACGCGTTCATTACCTAACTGGCCGGCCATTTTTTTGCCTTTGAATACTTTACCCGGAGTCTGGTTTTGGCCGATAGAACCCGGAACACGGTGAGACAGGGAGTTACCGTGGGTAGCATCCTGAGTGCGGAAGTTCCAACGTTTTACCGTACCTGCAAAACCTTTACCTTTAGATGTTCCGGTAACATCGACTTTTTTAATATCTACGAAAATTTCGACGCTAATTTCGTTGCCAACAGTATACTCATGGCTTTCTGCAGAACGGAATTCCCACAAACCACGACCTGCTTTTACACCCGGTTTTTCACCCGTTTCTAAACCCATTCTTTTACGCGCATCTTCACGCGTTTCACGCGTTTTACGCGCTTTTTTGCTCACTGTTCTACCCAGTTTTACTTTACCCGCTTCGGCAAAGTGACCCGCCGCAGGTTTGTTCACACGACTTGCTTTTTTACTACCAGTAGTGACCTGAATGGCACAATAGCCATCGGTATCCAGGGTTTTAACCTGAGTCACCCTGTTTGCTTCCACTTCGATAACAGTTACCGGGATTGAAACACCTTCTTCGGTGAAGATACGTGTCATACCCAGTTTTTTACCAACTAAACCAATCATTGTTTCAACCTCTCAATCGTTCAATGACCTGATTAACTCAAGCTAATCTGCACATCGACACCAGCAGCGAGGTCAAGACGCATCAAAGCCTCAACGGTTGTCTCGGTTGGTTCAACGATATCAACCAGACGCTCATGAGTACGAATTTCATATTGATCGCGCGCGTCTTTATTGACATGCGGAGAAGTCAAAATAGTAAAACGCTCCTTACGGGTTGGCAATGGGATCGGTCCACGAACCCGCGAACCAGTACGTTTTGCAGTCTCGACGATTTTTCCTGTTGATTGATCGATCAAATGATGATCAAACGCTTTCAGGCGGATACGGATCCTTTGTTTCTGCATGAGACCAAAGCTCCAATTATTTATAAAACGTAAATAACCACCACCCACATCCTCCGATTAACGGGGAGAAGAGCGCAGTCGTTCAACATATAACTCCCCTATCGGGAGTATTTGTTTGCTGACATTATTAAGATACTGAGTGCCAGACTAACTTTATGACCCACCAAGACCAGGCGAGCCAGCGGGATTATACGTAAATCAAGATAGGAAGCAAGACAGTGTTGACAATCTTTGTAATAAAAAAACGAAAAGGGCACCGAAGTGCCCTTCTACTGCTTAGAAATTACTGGATAATCTTAGCAACAACACCCGCACCGATAGTACGACCACCTTCACGAATCGCAAAATGCAATCCTTCATCCATTGCTATCGCATGGATCAAGGTAACCTCCATCTCGATGCTATCACCTGGCATCGCCATTGCTACACCTTCTGGCAATTCAATAGCACCGGTTACATCAGTAGTACGGAAATAGAACTGTGGACGGTATTTATTGACAAAAGGAGTGTGACGACCACCTTCTTCTTTGGTAAGAACATAAATCTTTGCTTTGAACACAGTATGAGGTTTGATGCTACCTGGTTTACATAAGACTTGCCCACGTTCAATCTCTTCACGTTTAATACCACGTAACAAGACACCAACATTCTCACCCGCGAGGCCTTCATCGAGTAGTTTGCGGAACATCTCGATACCGGTAGCGACACTCTTAACCGTATCTTTAATACCAACGATTTCTACTTCATCACCCTTTTTAATAATACCTCGTTCTACACGACCGGTTACTACCGTACCACGGCCCTCGATACTAAACACATCTTCAATGGGTAACAGAAATGGCTTGTCAACATCACGTTTTGGCTCAGGGATATAGCTATCTAGATAATCAGCAAGCTCGATGATTTTCGCTTCCCATTTTTCCTCACCTTCTAGTGCTTTTAGTGCTGAACCTCGTACAACTGGCGTGTCCTCACCGGGGAACTCGTACTGAGTAAGAAGCTCACGAATTTCCATTTCAACCAATTCTAGTAGTTCTTCGTCATCAACCATATCGCATTTGTTCATAAATACGATCATGTAAGGCACACCAACCTGACGACCTAACAGAATGTGCTCACGCGTCTGTGGCATTGGGCCATCTGTTGCGGCAACAACCAAGATTGCCCCATCCATTTGAGCCGCACCGGTGATCATATTTTTTACGTAATCGGCATGTCCTGGGCAGTCAACGTGCGCATAGTGACGAGTCGGAGTATCATATTCAACATGAGAAGTATTGATGGTGATACCCCGCGCTTTTTCTTCCGGCGCGTTATCTATCTCATCAAATGCGCTAGCGGTACCGCCGTATGTTTTGGCCAATACTGAGGTAATAGCAGCAGTTAGGGTAGTTTTACCGTGGTCAACGTGGCCAATAGTACCTACGTTAACATGGAGCTTTTTACGTTCAAATTTTTCTTTAGACACGATTATTTCCTCACTCTAGTGCTCTTTGTTAAAGAAAGAACACTGAATCTAAATTTTAAAATCGCAAGCTTATTTAGCATTACGAGCTTCGATAATGGTACAAGCGACGTTCTGCGGCGCTTCATCGTACTGCTGAAATTCCATGGAGTAAGAAGCACGCCCCTGAGTCTGAGAACGCAGGTCAGTAGCATAACCGAACATTTCAGCCAACGGAACCTTAGCACGAATTGTCTTACCGGCAGCCGTATCTTCCATACCTTCGATCATACCACGACGACGATTCAAGTCACCGATAACATCACCCATATAGTCTTCTGATGTTTCAACCTCGACTTTCATGACGGGTTCCAACAAAACGGGTTTTGCTTTCATGAAACCCGCTTTGAACGCCATCGAACCTGCGAGTTTAAACGCAAGCTCCGAGGAGTCGACCTCATGGAAAGAGCCATCGAACAGGGTTACTTTAACGTCAACGATGGGGTAACTAGCCAAAACACCTGTCTTCAGCTGTTCTTTAATGCCTTTTTTTACCCCTGGGATGTATTCTTTTGGAATAACACCACCAACGATTTTATTAACAAATCTATAGCCTTCTTCTATATCTACTTCGTATCTTGCTCTTTCTTTTTCATCTTCTTCTTCATTGAAACTCAATGGTTCAATTTTTAGCCACACATGACCAAATTGACCACGACCACCCGACTGTTTGGCATGTTTTCCTTCTTGCTCAACAGTGGCCCGGATAGTTTCACGGTAAGCGACCTGAGGTTTACCAACGTTTGCTTCCACATTAAATTCACGGCGCATACGATCAACCAAAATCTCTAAATGCAATTCACCCATGCCAGAGATGATAGTTTGACCCGATTCCTCGTCAGTCCTTACACGAAAGGAGGGATCCTCTTTCGCCAAACGCCCTAAAGCCATACCCATTTTTTCCTGGTCGGCCTTGGTTTTCGGTTCTACAGCAACAGAGATAACCGGTTCTGGGAACTCCATTCGTTCAAGGATGATTACACTGTTCGGGTTCGGATCACATAAAGTCTCACCTGTCGTCACATCTTTCAGACCAATAGCGGCGGCAATATCACCCGCATGTACTTCTTTGATCTCTTCACGCTTATTAGCATGCATTTGCACAATACGGCCAAAGCGTTCACGCTGCCCTTTTACTGAGTTTAATACCGTATCACCGGACTTAACCACACCAGAATAAACGCGGAAGAAAGTAAGATTACCTACAAAAGGATCGCTGGCGATTTTAAAAGCCAATGCAGAAAACGGTTCTTCATCGCTAGATTGGCGCTCGGCGGGAGTATTATCACTCAACATCCCACCAATTGCTGGAACATCAGTGGGCGCTGGCAAATATTCGACAACAGCATCCAGCATGGCTTGTACGCCTTTATTTTTAAAGGCAGAACCACAGGTAACCAGGATGATCTCATTCCTCAATACCCGATCACGTAAACTTTTTTTGATCTCTTCTTCGGTCAGAGAATTACTGTCGGCGAAGAATTTATCCGTCAGTTCATCCGAAGCTTCAGCGGCGGCTGCAACCAGATATTCACGCCATTCGTCAGCCAATGCTTGCATATCGGCCGGGATATCCTGATATTCGAAAGTAACTCCTTGATCAGAGTCATTCCAGTTGATGGCTTTCATTTTCACCAGATCGATAACACCGGTGAAATTATCTTCTGCACCTATAGCTAGCTGAATTGGCACTGGATTTGCGTTCAAACGATCTCGTAGCTGCCCAACAACACGTAGGAAGTTAGCACCCATACGATCCATTTTGTTGACGAACGCGATACGTGGAACTTTATATTTATTCGCCTGACGCCATACAGTTTCAGACTGTGGTTGAACACCACCCACAGCACAATAAACCATCACTGCGCCATCAAGAACACGCATGGAACGTTCCACTTCGATAGTGAAATCAACATGCCCTGGGGTATCAATAATGTTGATGTGATGAGATGCAAACTGTTTGGCCATACCAGACCAAAAGCAGGTAGTCGCAGCAGAAGTAATGGTGATCCCTCGCTCCTGCTCCTGCTCCATCCAGTCCATCGTTGCCGCCCCGTCATGCACTTCACCGATTTTATGATTTACACCGGTATAGAACAAAATACGCTCGGTAGTGGTTGTCTTACCAGCATCGATATGCGCACTGATACCGATATTGCGATAGTGCTCAATGGGCGTTTTACGGGCCATTTAATTTCTCCTAAAAACGTTCAGGTTAACCCATACCAAACCTGCTACTGCAGTGTTGCCATGGTTAGCATACTCCTGCTTAGTGATCAGCAGATGATAGTGAAATCACCAGCGGTAGTGGGCGAACGCTTTGTTAGCCTCGGCCATACGGTGAACATCTTCACGTTTTTTAACGGCAGCACCTTTGTTTTCTACTGCGTCGGACAATTCATTCGCTAGGCGCAAAGCCATTGATTTATCACCACGTTTACGCGCAGAATCAACGATCCAACGCATTGCCAAGGCATTACGGCGAACCGGACGGACTTCAACTGGCACCTGATAAGTAGAGCCACCGACACGACGCGACTTAACTTCTACCGTAGGACGTACATTGTCCAGCGCGACTTCAAAAGCTTCTAGATAATTTTTACCAGAGCGTTGAGCCAGGGTTTCCAGCGCGCTGTAGACGATGGCTTCAGCAGTAGATTTTTTACCATCTACCATCAGGATATTAACAAATTTGGCCAGTAGCTCAGATCCGAATTTAGGATCTGGCAAAATTTTACGTTGACCAACAACACGACGACGTGGCATGGAAATAACTCCGTTGTTAATTCAGGGTTGTCCAAAACTCTACGAGTTTATTTTGACATTAGAATGAAAATGTTTGGCCTTACTTAACGGAGAACCATTAAGATTTGGGCTTCTTCACACCGTATTTGGAACGTGCCTGTTTACGGTCTTTAACGCCCGAGCAGTCGAGTGCACCACGAACGACATGGTAACGAACACCAGGTAAGTCTTTAACACGACCACCACGAGTCAGAACCACTGAGTGCTCCTGCAGGTTATGGCCTTCACCACCGATATAAGAAGTCACTTCGAAACCGTTAGTTAAACGCACACGACACACTTTACGCATCGCAGAGTTAGGTTTTTTCGGTGTGGTGGTATACACGCGGGTACAAACACCACGTTTTTGCGGGCAAGCCTCCAGAGCAGGAACGTTGCTTTTCACAACCTTCCTGCTGCGGGGCTTACGAACCAGCTGGTTAATCGTTGTCATTATTAAACAAGCTCCTAATTTTTTTTCTGTGTAAACGGTGACAAATCTTCCTCCCTATGCATAGCTGGCAAAGTAAGAGGACGCAGAATTCTATGGCTGACAATGCAAGGAGTCAAGAAATATACAACATTGCCTGGGCTGTTATACCCTGTGGTGTTTACCATGCCAAGTACTGACGATGTTTGGTAGTGAGATCAACGAAAGCATGATAGTTGATCACCTCAACATGATCTGATATCTGATAACGCAAGCCACGCGCTACCAAATCATTTTCCAGTACAAACAGATTTTTCAGTTGACTTAACATCAAGTTATAAATTGCACCCTTCTTTACTAACGCCACCACGCCATCCTGCAAAAACAAGATGTCATCCTGTGGTGTCACTAATCTTAACAGAGAGGCTAAATCACATTGATACGGAGAACGACTGACACTGTACAACATATTGATATCTTATCCTGATTAATAACCTTAGAACCTGTTCCAAATCTTTCTCACTGTGCTCAAGGGAGGAAAAAATGCGCGAAAGAGCGCAGTTTACTCTTTTATATACAATAAAAGAGAGTAGATAAGCATTTTGAGCGTGTTTTTGACGAAGCATCAGTGAACACAAGAGATTTCGAATAGGTTCTTAAAATGTCAGTACAACATCATACGTTTTCAGTTGACGGCTCAAATCTGCTGGAGATAATAGGGTGACATCATCGATAGCCCATTCGCCGTTGATATCAAGCCCACGTTGCTCTAATGAAGTTGCACACAGATAGCATTTTTTCACATCGTACAGCGATAACACACCGAAAGTAGCAATGTAGTCTCGAGCTAGAATTTTTTCTGGCTGTTGCTGTGGTAACAGTTGCAACACACCATCAGCAATAAAGAACACCGCAACCCTGTCCGCATCATCCGTCAATGCCGAAACAGCAAGCAACGCATCCAACCCTTCTCTGCCTGCGGCGGAACCGTGAGGCGAGTGTGTGAAAACAAAGGCGACCGAGTTCATTTTTTCTTTCATTGTCGAACCATGTATCGGGGCTAAAATTGCACCACACGGTCACAGGTCCACAGCGCTTCAGCCAGCGTGCCCAAGCCGCTAAATGTAAAATTGGGTTGTAAGCTGGCCACGCCAAGATCACCCTGTACCGCTTGATCGCTGACACCACGCCGCAATGCTGCTGCTACGCAGACGTTGAGTGTTATTGCCTTATCGCGAGCTAACTTTTGCCATGCCCGCACCAGATCAAATTCGTCTGTGGCCGGTGCCGTCAATTGATTCGCGTTCAACACCCCTTCGCGATAAAAAAAAACGCTAGTCAACTGATGACCTGCAACCAACAACGCTTTTGCAAATTGATAAGCGCTGCTGGCTTGCTGAGTGCCGTATGCAGGGCCAGTAACCAGCAAACAATAGTTCAAACAGTGCATTGAACCTCCTGCGAAATCTACAGCGTTGAGCGATTATGGCGTCGAACACACAGACTGTTTGTAGCAGCTACTCAGTGGTCGCTACAGATTTTTCTTTTACTTTCGCCTCTTCTTTTTTTACAGGTTCCACGGCTTTTGCGGGGAGCACATCCAACAGCTCCACCTCGAACACCAGCGTAGATCCAGCAGGTATACTGCCTGGAACACCGTTTTTACCGTATGCCAGACTAGGTGGGATCACCAAAGTAATTTTGCCCCCTTTTTTCAGTTTTTTTAGACCTTCCTGCCAACCAACAATTACGCTATCAAGACGGAAAGAGGTTGCCTCACCACGCTTATAAGAGTTATCAAATTCAGTACCGTCAATCAGAGTGCCTTTATAATTAACTTTCACGGTATCGCTGTCTTTTGGCGTAACACCGGTTCCCGGCCTCTCTATTTTGTATAGCAGCCCCGATGCCATTTTCTTCACGTCGGATTTTTTAGCGAAAGAGTCACGGTACTCATCACCTTGTACCGCATTTTTCTTGGCAATCTCGGCATTTTTTGCAGCCTCTTGCGCCATTTTTACATTAGCCGCCGCTTTTACCTGTGCTTCAAACCCTTCCAGGGTTTTTCCAACTTCTTCATCGCTCAATTTATTCTCGTTAGCAAACACATCTCGAACACCGGCAATAATCTGATCCTTATCCAATGTATAGATGCCGAGTTTTTTTTGTTCTGCAAACGCATTTTCCATATAGCTCGCGAGAGAAGCACCTAACGCATAAGCAGTTTGTTGCTCTGTATTTTTGAAGTGGCTATCCAGTGTGGGCTTGACAGGTTCTTTGGCGATTTCTTCCGCAGCCAAAGTCTGAGTAGTATTCAGGGTCAGTGCCAGGGTGCTTGCCAGCAGGGTGATTTTAAACAGTGACTTCATCTATCTCTCCAATGGCTTAAGCTGTTTTACTTAAGCAAAAATGACAAGAGCTGCATACTATAGCGTCCACGGCATAGAGAAAACAATCCTTACATTCATACAGGTTAAACGATTTTCACACTTTTTTACTGATTAATCCGTTAGAAAGCATATTAATTAAAAATTAAATCATAATTTCGGGGGGCTTTTCGAAAGCATGTGAGCAGGATTTACTTATAATTCCTGAAATTTATTATTTAATGAGGAATTTTCATGTCATGTATAATTACAGTTTTTAATCCACTAAATATTTCCTCATTCCAAAATGTAGATAAAGCTTTCGAGCCTAAACTAACTTCTTGGGATAAATTTTTTGATTTTTTTAGAAAAATTATTTTTGGTGCCGACAAAACAAAAGAAGCGCAGTTGCGTAAAATATATGGTTATATATCTTCTGAAGATAATCGTATAGCAATAAAAAATGGCTTCTCGGATTTGATAAATAGCACTCCATACGATTATAAAAATAAATTTAATATAACGGTGGATTGGAATAAAAACGGGACAGTTATTAAGCTGAATTATGCAAATTCTTTAATAAAACAAATTAATCTAACAGCTGAAGAGAGAGACTTAGACGATTTTTTTGTAGTCAACAACTACTACCAAAACAACAAGTAACAATAAACAGCAATAAACCAGCTTGTATACCAGCTAATACAAATTCAGCCAATGATTGGCGTTATCAATTTCGCGTACTAAGAGCTAATATTCAAAAAATCTATGATAGTGGTACTGTTTCTGCCCCAATTTCTAGCATTGAAAAATTACAAAGTGTTGTTAAACAATGTTTGGACGAAATTAGTAAAAAAGGGGGAGAACCTACTGATGAAATGATTATAAAACTTAGATACGCATTAAAAGAATTTAAGAAAATAGACTCCAACGAGTGGGAAAAAATTATAGATGCTTCGATTTGCGATGACAAAAACCCAATAAAAATAGAAATGGAAAAGGCCTATAAAAAAATAGATAAACTCTCTAATTTTCTTAAGATGGATAATAAGCATTTCAATCTAAATCAGATAGATGAAAAAGAACTCATAAAAATATTACTCACTTCGAGTCAAATGCCGGAACCAGTTCTTCAGGTGAAAAAGAAAGTTATTCAGGCTATAGGCCCTAATAAAGATAATAAATTTTTTTGCCGATTAGGTGAAACTCAAACATATATTACGACTTTACTAAAAAACTATGTTCAGAATTTTCTAACTCAGGTTCCCTTGTCACAATTTAAGACTAAAGAAGATCTTAACACATTGAAAGCAGCTCTCGAAACTCTAGATAACACATTAAAACCAGAAGACAGGCCCGGTATTTTGGCAGAACATCTTTGTGCTATAGAATCATTACTTACTTCTCCTTCTAACAAAAGATCTCATCGTGCTCATGATGAAAGAACGTGCCTTCTACCCGATGTGGGAACTTCTCGTGCTAGTAATGGAGGAAATGGGCTTCTATCACTTGCGAAAAAATTCCGTGAGGTTTCTGAACAATTGTCTTAAATTAAATAACTAGTTAGAGAAAAACATCATGATTAAAAGATGTTTTTCTCAGCATGAGACAACTATTTTTTCAATAATGAAAAGGATTTCATTTCCAATAAGTTGCTTAATTGACTGAGCCAGACCACCCAAAAAAGCCAGCGTTTTTATTTTAATAAAAAGTTACATTTGTTTAGTTTAAAAAAAATAAAAAGTGTGGTTATCTAAGAACTTATTGGATGAAATTATAAAAACACCTTACTGAATGAGATAAAATGATAAAAAAGTAACTGTGTAATAGGAGATGGTTATGACTATGAGAGTAATGCCCGTAGGAGCATCAGGATCCGAACTGATTGTAGAACCATGTAAAACTGAAAAAAAGCAGCCACCTTCAAATAGATTCATAGATATTTTAAAGGAATTATTTGAATGGCTTAAAAGCATATTTACCAAATTTATAAGCGAAAGCGATATACAAGATACTTTGTTAAAAGCTCAAAAATATTCAGCGACTCCAAGTGATAAAAAAAATCAAAGTGAACTCATTACACAACTAACTGCCCTCATCAATAAATTGCCATACGATTTTAAAGAACACGTAGAGTATACTATTGATAAGATTAATAATATTATTATTATTACTTATGATACATATAGTACAACTATTAGCATAAATGGAGTAATAGACAATGGGGTAATAGACAATGTACTGAGGCAGGTTAATGATGAACTGAGGAAACTCAATCTGGTACTTGAGTTGAGCGATTTAAGAGTGACTCAGGAATTTGAAAACTGTCCGCCTAGCGCAGATTCCCAAACTACTCCCATAGTAGTGCCGCAAACTCTTTCGACTCTTCAGGAGTGTCCTAATGTTGTTATGGAAAATTCTAGCCCTACTGATAGTGTCGCTACTAAGATAGAACAAATAAAACAAAATACAAACGAAGTTTTAGAAGAAATTATAGCATTCTTGAACATGAATCCTCCTCTTGAGCAAAACGATAAAAAACTAAGGACAACAAGAAGTGAAAGAATTATTGGGTCCCTAATGACGTACTCCTCAGCATTGGTAGAAAATATAGAAGAATTAAGTAATGTATGCTCAAAAGAAATACCTCCACAAGACTCACCAAATTTATGGTATCTAGATATATCAAACATAAAGATACTTGACAGTATCAAAGAATTATCTACTTTATCTAGCATACATAAAAGATATGAATCAGATAATGGTACGAATCCCGATTTCATGTCTGACTTCCATACAAAAATAAATGAAATCGTCTCTAACAACTCTTTAACAGTAGACATAAGTAACTTTCAAAATGAGTTAAATCGTATATTTGAGAAGGTTCAAAATATACTCAGTGTATTATCAACACAAAAAGAAGCTTAGATATACGATCCAAATTTTCAGCCCCATTTAAAACAAAAGATGCAAGGACCAACAAATGCCCCTATCTCCCCTCGAGAAACGGCTTGAAGATCTGGAAAGCAGATTAGCTTTCCAGGAAGCCACCATTGAAGAACTCAATCTAAGTGTGATTGAGCACCAGATGGCAATCACAAAATTGCAGGGGCATTTGCATTTGTTGAGTGAGAAATTACAAACATCACAGACTTCACTGTTAGCCTCTGCGGCGGAAGAAACTCCGCCGCCACACTATTAGAACCGGCTCGAAATTTCTTGCAAAACCGTAACCAATGGTATGAAGATTACCTCGAAATCCCTCACCGAGGGTAAAGACATCGGAAGAAATGCAAAAAAAACTGATTAGGAAAAATTAGCTATTACTTTTTGATAATTAACATGATTTGTAGCATGACAGTGCCCATCGAAAGAATAATAAATGAAAAAAAATGTTGCCATAAATCATATAGCTATGATAACTCTGTATGTACTCAATTCGACAAAAGACAATAGATGACTCAATGATGAAAACAACTTTCCAAGTGATTAACCTACTCCTCATTAGCGTGGTGGTGATTCTTATCCCACCGTGCGGGGTTGCATTTGGAAGACGAAGGGCTTAGAAAAAAAAGCCAGAATCTCAAAAAACCCCCGCACCGAAAGGTTCGGGGGTTTTTTATTGGTCATTAAAAATGCGAGGAACATAGCATGAACAACAGAACAAAATACCGTTTTCCTCGTAAAAACAAAGGAAAATAACTATGAATGGTGCGCAATTTGTCGTTCAAGAGTTACATCAACAGGGTGTTGATACAGTATTCGGTTATCCCGGTGGCGCAATCATGCCACTCTACGATGCTCTGTATGACGGAGGTGTTGAACATCTGCTGTGTCGACATGAGCAAGGCGCAGTGATAGCGGCTATCGGTTATGCACGTACCAGCGGTAAAGTGGGTGTCTGTATTGCGACCTCCGGTCCTAGCGCCACCAATCTGGTCACAGGTCTGGCGGATGCTTTGTTAGATTCAGTGCCGATCATTGCCATTACCGGACAAGTCAGCTCTGCCGCTATCGGTACTGATGCCTTTCAAGAAATTGATATGCTGGGTTTATCACTGTCCTGTACCAAACACAGTTTTTTGGTTGAATCACTGGAAGCCTTGCCGCAGATCATGGCTGAAGCCTTTGCCATCGCTAACAGTGGACGTCCTGGACCGGTTTTAATCGATCTCCCCAAAAATATTCAGCTCGCCTGTGGTGAATTTATCTCTTATCCGCTCGCAACGAAAGCCCATTTTATCGATGCTGATGCGCAGTTACAGCAAGCTGACGCCCTGTTAGCCACCGCTAAAAAACCAATATTGTACGTTGGTGGCGGTGTAGGCATGGCTCAAGCGGTCACAGCATTGCGCAATTTTATTGCCCAAACGCATATTCCCACGGTAGTCACGCTAAAAGGATTAGGTGCCGCCGACAACAATCATCCCTGTTATCTGGGGATGTTAGGTATGCATGGCACTAAAGCGGCAAACTTAGCAGTACAGCAATGTGATTTGTTGATGGCGGTGGGTGCTCGTTTTGATGATCGTGTGACCGGTAAGCTGGATCAGTTCGCGCCCTTAGCAAAAGTCATTCACATGGATATCGACCCCGCAGAGTTAAATAAATTACGACGAGCGCACGTGACGTTGCAAGGCGACCTAAAAACCTTGCTGCCATCCTTGCAACAAGCCTTGCCGATCGAAAAATGGTGTGCAGAAGTCCTGGCATTAAAACAGCAATATTTCTGCCGTTATGATCATCCTGGTCAAGCCATTTACGCGCCGCTGTTATTGAAACAGATTTCCGAACGCAAAACGGCTTCCACCATTGTGACAACAGATGTTGGTCAACATCAGATGTGGGCAGCACAACATATGTCCTTTAGCTGTCCGGAAAATTTTATTACCTCGAGCGGGCTAGGCACTATGGGGTTTGGTATTCCCGCAGCCGTAGGCGCTCAGATGGCGCGCCCTGAAGATCAGGTGATCTGTGTAACCGGTGATGGCTCTTTTATGATGAACGTACAGGAATTAGGGACGATAAAACGTAAACAATTACCGCTAAAAATTGTTTTATTGGATAACCAGCGTTTGGGGATGGTTCGTCAGTGGCAGCAACTGTTTTTTGAGGCACGCTATAGCGAAACCAATTTGTCAGACAATCCCGATTTTATCACTCTGGCTAGCGCCTTCGATATCCCCGGTCAGTGTATTACCCGTAAGGATCAGGTTGAGGCCGCTTTGGCAACATTATTTGCCAGTGAAGGCCCCTACCTGCTGCAAGTTTGTATCGATGAACACGAAAACGTTTGGCCACTGGTTCCGCCAGGGGCATGTAATGCCACCATGATGGAGGATGTAAAATCATGAGACAACATCAGATTTCAATCAAAACCCGCTTTCGTCCTGAAATAATAGAGCGTGTTTTGCGCGTAGTACGTCATCGTGGCTTTTGTATTCACACAATGAATATGATGTCGATGACAAATAGCAATATTAATATTGAACTGACCGTTGCCAGCCAACGCCCAGTCGATTTACTTTCTTCTCAGCTCAATAAATTAATGGATGTCACCCATGTTGAGATCGTGCAACCCACGTACAGGACAACTACCGATGTAGCAAAGGCGACATAACATGATCACTTTTATTGAACATATTTAATATCAATATATTAACCATAATTAATACATTCAAATTATACAACTTCTGTTATACAAACTCCTGCATGATCACTCAGAGGAAAAAGTAAGATGACAAAAAAAGCAGATTATATTTGGTTCAACGGTGAGATGGTGCCCTGGGCAGAGGCAAAAATTCATGTGATGTCACATGCACTGCATTATGGTACCTCGGTTTTCGAAGGCCTGCGCTGTTATGAATCTTACAAGGGTGCCGTCATCTTTCGTCACCGTGAACACATGCAACGTTTACATGATTCGGCCAAGATTTATCGCATGCCCATCACAGAATCCGTTGATGAATTAATGGCTGCCAGCCGACAAACCTTACGTAAAAATAAATTGACCTGTGCTTATCTTCGTCCATTGGTGTTTATCGGTGATGTCGGAATGGGTGTCAATCCACCAGAAAATTACGAAACAGATGTGATTATTGCCGCTTTTCCTTGGGGTGCCTATTTGGGCAAGGAAGCACTCGAAGAAGGGATTGATGCAATGGTTTCCTCTTGGCACAGGATGGCACCTAATACCATCCCCACCACCGCGAAAGCCGCGGGTAATTATCTTTCTTCTTTATTGGTGAGTAGCGAAGCACGTCGCCACGGCTATCAAGAAGGGATTGCGTTAGATGTGCATGGCTATCTCTCTGAAGGAGCAGGTGAAAACCTGTTTGAAGTAAAAAACGGGGTGATCTTTACACCCCCCTCGACCTCTGCGGCGCTGCCAGGTATCACCCTTGATGCGATTATCACATTGGCTAAAAACAGTGGGCTGGAAGTGCGTGAACAGGTGTTATCCCGCGAGTCACTTTACTTGGCAGATGAAATTTTTATGTCCGGTACCGCGGCAGAAATCACACCGGTACGCAGTGTGGATGGTATTCAAATTGGTAGCGGTAGATGTGGCTGCATCACCAAACGGATCCAACAGGCATTTTTTGGTTTGTTTAATGGTGAAACTGAAGACAAATGGGGCTGGTTGGATCCCGTCAATCCAACAGAAAATTTCGCACGAGATCTTTACGAGTGCTCAAAACCTGTGCGAAACCGTCATCAGCGAACACAACAGATTTCGAACAGATCTTCAGAGGAGAGTAAAACATAATGCCTAAATACCGTTCCCATACCACTACCCACGGTCGCAATATGGCGGGCGCGCGAGCGCTGTGGCGCGCTACCGGTATGACTGATGAAGACTTCGGCAAACCGATTATTGCCGTCGTAAACTCTTTTACCCAATTTGTACCTGGGCATGTGCATTTGCGTAATTTGGGTAAATTGGTCGCCGAACAAATTGAAGCCTGCGGTGGTGTTGCAAAAGAGTTCAATACCATTGCTGTGGACGATGGTATTGCCATGGGCCACGGCGGCATGTTGTATTCACTGCCTTCACGCGAATTAATTGCCGATTCAGTAGAATATATGGTCAATGCACATTGCGCTGATGCAATGGTCTGCATTTCCAATTGTGACAAAATTACCCCCGGTATGCTGATGGCCGCTTTACGGCTCAATATTCCGGTTATTTTTGTTTCCGGTGGACCAATGGAAGCCGGTAAAACGAAATTATCGGATCAAATTATCAAGCTTGATTTAGTGGATGCGATGATCCAGGGTGCCAATCCCACAGTCAGTGATCAAGAGAGCGCACAAATTGAACGTTCCGCTTGCCCGACCTGTGGTTCCTGTTCTGGCATGTTTACCGCTAATTCGATGAATTGCCTCAATGAAGCGCTAGGCTTGGCGTTGCCAGGGAATGGTTCTCTACTAGCAACACATGCCGATCGTAAAGAATTATTTCTTGCTGCCGGTCAACATATTGTTACTTTGACTCGACGCCATTATGAAGGAGATGACGACGGGGCACTGCCACGTAGTATCGCCAATAAAGCCGCGTTTGAAAATGCGATGACACTGGATATTGCAATGGGTGGCTCTACCAATACAGTGTTGCATTTGCTGGCTGCCGCGCAGGAAGGTGAGATTGATTTCACCATGGAAGATATTGATCGTCTATCACGTAAAGTCCCTCATCTGTGCAAGGTGGCACCTAGCAGCGCAAAATATCATATGGAGGATGTACATCGCGCCGGTGGAGTCATGGCTATTTTGGGCGAACTTTATCGTGCAGGCTTACTGAATACGGACGTTAACAATGTGTTGGGTCTGAATCTGCTGCAAACACTGACGGCCTATGATGTGATACTCACCCATGATGATAAAGTTAAAAAAATGTATGCCGCGGGTCCGGCAGGGATCCGCACTACCAAAGCGTTTTCACAGCAGTGCCGCTATCCCTCATTAGATATCGATCGTCAGCAAGGGTGTATCCGTGACCACCAGCATGCATACAGTCAGGATGGCGGTTTAGCGGTGTTATACGGCAATATCGCTGCCGACGGCTGTATCGTAAAAACCGCAGGGGTGGATCAGGATAATTTAATTTTCAGGGGCGTCGCCAAAGTATATGAAAGCCAAGACGACGCGGTTACCGCCATTTTAAGCGGTCAAGTGATGGCCGGTGATGTCGTAGTGATCCGCTACGAGGGACCGAAAGGGGGGCCTGGTATGCAAGAAATGCTTTATCCGACCACCTATTTAAAATCGATGGGATTAGGTAAAAGCTGTGCCTTGATTACCGATGGTCGTTTTTCCGGCGGGACATCAGGTTTATCCATTGGTCACGTTTCCCCTGAAGCCGCCAGCGGTGGCGTGATCGGTTTAGTCCAGGATGGAGACATCATCTCTATCAATATCCCGCAACGCAGTATGAAATTGAATATTACTGACAGCGAACTGCTGACACGGCACTGTGCTGAGTTAGCCCGTGGTGATCGTGCATGGACCCCACAAACCCGTAAACGGCAAGTTTCTTACGCGTTGCGGGCTTATGCGCTCTTGGCAACCAGCGCTGATCAAGGTGCCGTCCGTGATAAAAGTAAATTAGGAAGCAAATAATATGGCAGCATCACAACCTCTCTCTGCTACGCCCTGCGATGCAGAATATCTACGTGCAATCCTAAGTGCACCGGTATATGAAGTAGCAAAGGTCACTCCGTTACAAATAATGGATAAAATATCCAGTCGTTTGGCAAATACTATTTTAGTCAAACGTGAGGATCAGCAACCAGGACATAGCTTTAAGCTGCGTGGTGCTTACACCATGATGAAAGCGCTCACCTCTGATCAAAGAGTCTGCGGTGTGATCACGGCTTCTGCTGGCAATCACGCTCAGGGAGTCGCTCTTGCGGCAACCAAACTGGGCATTAATGCATTAATCGTTATGCCGTTAGCGACAGCGGCAATTAAAGTGGATGCCGTACGTAATTTCGGCGGAAAAATACTGTTATTTGGCAATAATTTTGATGAAGCAAAAGAAAAAGCCATCGAATTGGCACAGCAAGAGGGTTACACCTTTGTGCCACCCTTTGATCATCCAGCGGTGATAGCAGGACAAGGCACGCTGGCACTGGAATTATTACAACAAGATATCCTTTTGGATCGAATTTTTGTCCCGATTGGTGGTGGGGGCTTGGCTGCAGGGGTGGCGGTACTCATCAAACAATTGATGCCAAATATCAAAGTCATTGGTGTCGAAGCACAGGATTCCGCCTGCCTGTGTGCTGCATTGACGGCAGGCAACCCGGTTGATCTCACCAGGGTAGGTTTGTTTGCCGAAGGGGTTGCCGTACGCCGCATTGGTGATGAAACTTTCCGTTTATGTCACGATTATCTAGACGACGTGATTACCGTTGATAGCGATGCTATCTGTGCGGCAGTCAAGGATTTGTTTGAAGATGTACGCGCCATCGCCGAACCTTCTGGCGCTTTGGCGCTAGCCGGTCTGAAAAAATACGTTCAAGAAAAACAGATCCAAGGGGAAAGACTCATACACATTCTTTCAGGAGCCAATGTCAATTTCCACGACTTGCGTTATGTCTCTGAACGCTGCGAACTCGGTGAACAACGAGAAGCGCTGCTAGCAGTCACTATTCCCGAAGAAAAAGGCAGTTTTCTCCGTTTTTGCCAATCGTTGGGCGGGCGTTCAGTCACTGAATTCAATTATCGCTATGCAGATGCTAATAACGAGCGCATTTTTGTTGGCGTACGTTTAACAGGTGGCGATATCGAACGGGCAGAGATCATTGCTACATTACAAATAGAGGGTTATCAGGTAGCGGATCTCTCTGACAATGAGATGGCTAAATTACACATTCGTTATATGGTTGGCGGGCGACCTTCCAAATCGTTAAATGAAAAATTATTCAGTTTTGAATTTCCTGAATCACCTGGTGCCTTATTGAGGTTTCTACAAACCCTGGGTACCTGCTGGAATATTTCTTTGTTTCATTATCGTGGCCACGGTACTGACTGTGGCAGAGTGCTAGCCGCTTTTGAACTGGCTACAGTAGAAGCAGAATTTAAACAGCATCTAACAAAGTTAGGCTACCACTGCAATGATGAAACGGACAATCCTGCTTTTAATTTTTTTTTGACGGGCTAACTGGTTGAAATTATCATAAGCGCCGCCCAATGGTATATTGAGGGTTAATCTACAGGCCACGTAGCGATATTTCACCACCAAGATAGATTTTTTCTACACCATTTTGCTCCAATAGTAATGCGCCTTGTGGATCAATACCTCTAGCGATACCCAGTATTTCCTGATCTCCAATGATCAATTTTACCGGGCGATCAAGATAATTATCCAGTTCAAACCAACGTGGAATAAAATCCGTTAATCCATTTTTTTCAAACTTAGCTATTTCACGTCGTAATACCGATAATAACTCTGCAGTTAATTGATTACGGTCAATAGTAATCCCCGCTTCCTGTAAATTAATCCAACCCTGATTGATTAAATCTGTGGATGATCCTCGCATTAAAAGATTAATACCCATGCCAATAATTAATTGAGCAGCATCGCCAGTTTTACCTGTCAATTCTACTAGGATCCCTGCCAATTTTTTATCATGTAAATAAAGATCATTTGGCCATTTTACCCGGATATCGTGCGCACCCAGCTTTTTTAATACTTCTGCCATCACTATACCGATAACCAGGCTTAGCCCGATAGCAGCGGAAGGACCTTGCTCCAAACGCCAATACATGGAGAGATAAAGATTAACGCCAAATGGTGATATCCACTGACGACCACGCCGCCCACGACCCGCACTTTGATATTCGGCAACACAGGCGTCACCGGGTTGGAGTTCATTCATGCGTTCTAACAAATATTGATTGGTTGAGTCCACTACAGATAGAACATTCACTCGTCCTGAAGGCATATAGCTAAGTATTATCTGTTCGTTAAGTAATTGTATCGGATAAGGTAGACAATAACCTTTTCCGCATAAGGTAAATACATCTAATCCCCACTCTCTAATAGTTTGAATATGCTTACAAATGGCGGCACGGCTCATTCCCATTATTTCACCTAATTGCTCACCGGAATGAAAAAAACCATCAGCCAATATATTAATTAATCTTAAAGGAACTCTGATATTTTTCACCCAACACACTCCACTGAATTTATTTCTCCATTCGCTGCAATGAAACGAACTTCTGGCTCCAGGTAAATTGCAAATTTCGCGACCACCTGTCTACGTACATAACGGGCTAAATCTAATATATCCTGGCTGACGGCATTATTGATATTAATTAGCACTAAAGCTTGTTGCTGATGCACTGCTGCGCCCCCTATACGATGGCCTTTTAAAGCACAACTGTCTATCAGCCACCCTGCCGCCAGTTTTATACAATGATCAGGCTGAATATAATAAGGGACCCTAGGGTATTTTTTCAGGATCTCCATTGCCTTTTTTCTACTGACTATTGGGTTTTTAAAAAAACTACCGGCATTACCTGTGACAGCTGGATCAGGGAGTTTGCGGCGACGTGTAGCACAGACCTGATTAAAAATTTCTTCAGCAGTAACGGTTAATGGATCCAACTGAGTTAAATCACCATGACTTAATGTTGGGATCCATGCCTTGGTTAATTTAATCCCTACCGCAATAATAGCAAAACCTTCTTTGTAACAATGTTTAAAAATACTATCGCGATAGCCAAATTGACAATCTTCGACCATCAAGCGCTGACTTACGCCATTATTCAGATCGAGCAGATCAACGTATTGACAGACATTTTGTAATTCAACCCCATAGGCGCCAATATTCTGGATCGGGGCAGCGCCAACACAGCCAGGGATCAGGGCCAGATTTTCTAGCCCCCTTATACAATGCTGTAATGTATAACAGACCAACTGATGCCAGTTTTCACCAGCACCGACATGCAAATACCAGGCGCCACTATCCTCAGTACAGCTAATACCTTTGATCCGATTCAGTAACAAGGTTCCCGAAAAATCTTCGACAAATAACACATTACTGCCTTCACCAAGCAATAAAACAGATTGATCTGCCATCCTTGCTTCGTGCCAGGCAGTGATTAATGTGCTGACTGAATTAATACCTATTACCCGAGTAGCATATACAGGTAAAGCAAAAGTATTGAGATGTTTTAGGGACTGCCCTTGATTCGACATGAAAATAAGTACTCGTTCTCGCTCACTGGCTGTCTAGTTTAACCGACCTAATACTGAGATGATATTTTGTTTAAGTGAAGTGGTGAAAAAAACAGGCAAAAAGATGTAGTTTACTCTTTGTATACAAAAAAGGGAGTAAATAAGCATGTTGAGCACGTTTTTGACGAATTATTTGACCAAAACACGGCGAGCACAAGAGATTTCGAACAGGTTCTCAGAGAGTGTGCTTAAATATATTCATATCAGATAACTACCGTATTTATCTGATAGATCAATAAACATTACCTATCACCCTATATTTCCCTGTTTCATATCCTGTGATTTTGCTAGAGTGGTGTTTTTTTTAATCCCGCATCCCCGAAGGCAATTAAAAAAACAAAGCATAAGGGGTGCACTCGGGCATATGAGGATGGGGCAAGTACTACTCCACACGGGATACACACCACGCAGTAGGTTTCGAAAGAGGTCTGGTCATTAGGAATAGCACATGGATATTATTTTTAAACTTTTACACGCGCTATGGCAGCAGGATTATGAAACGCTGGCGAATCCCTCTTTGGTTTGGGCTATCTATATCTTGTTGTTTATAATAATTTTTCTTGAAAATGGCCTACTCCCCGCCGCCTTTTTACCGGGCGACAGCCTGCTTATTCTTGTTGGTGTATTGGTAGCAAAGGATGCGATGAACTTCCCCATCACGGTGATTGTGCTAACGATGGCTGCCAGCCTAGGATGCTGGCTAAGCTATATTCAGGGTCGGTGGTTGGGCAATACCAAAATTGTGCAAGGATGGCTTGCTCATCTTCCTGCTCATTATCATGAACGCTCCCACCAATTGTTCTACCGTCATGGTTTGTCTGCTCTCTTGTTGGGACGTTTTTTAGCTTTTATCCGTACCCTGTTACCGACGATTGCTGGTATCGCTGGTTTGAGTAATACGCGTTTTCAGTTCTTTAATTGGGTTAGCGGTTTGCTTTGGGTACTTATCCTCACTTCTTTAGGATTCGCATTAGGTAAAACGCCAGTTTTCGTTAAATATGAAGATCAAATGATGTTTTTTCTAATATTACTGCCTTTAGCATTACTGGTGATTGGCTTATTTGGCTCACTCTATTTTCTATGGCGCAAAAAACGCATCAATGCAAATCATGATAAAGGGAACAGCTTATGATCCGATTTAAGACTGATGTCCACCTTTCTAATTGGCAATATCTGGGGCTGATGGTATTAACCTTATTAGTCGTAGTAATATTTCTTATGCCCATTATGTTACCGACAAAGAATACCTTAAAAATCAGCTCTAATCAGCAAGGATTAATGCCACCGGATGGCTTTTCCGTATATCAATATCTTGATGCACAAGGCATCCAGTTTAAAAGTATCACCCCTGAAAATGACGCATTGGTAGTTAGCTTTGAATCCCCAGAGCATCAGAAAAAAGCAATGGCAGTACTCAATACTCTCTTGCCACAAGGCTATGACATCGTATTAAGCGAAGCCAGGACCCCTTTTAATTGGCTACCCAACTCAATAAGCAGTTAATAAAAAAATATTAAAGTAAATTTGGGGGATTATAATATTTAACGCTATGCTTAGCTTTGAGCGGTAGTACTATTAATCTTCGACGTTGTTTGCTGTATAGCATGAAGTAAAAGTTTGCCGCTATTGTGTCTTTTTAGATCAGGACAACTTAATTATGTCGCTACGTCATTATTTTCTACTGGCCCTGCCGACTGTTATTTTTTGTGGCTTCAGCCAAGCTAACGAGTGCCAAGACCGAATGCACGAGATACAACGACAAATCGACTACGCCAGAGGGCATAACAATACCGAGCGCGTCACAGGTCTGAAAACAGCGCAACAAGAGATAAAAGCCAACTGTAATGAAAAAAATTTGCAAAGCGAGAAGCAGCAAAAAATAGTTAAACAACAGCGAAAATTAATGGAAAGCCAACAACAGTTAGCTGCTGCCAAAGAAAGCGGTGATCGTGAAAAAATCATGAAAAAGCAACGTAAATTAGATGAAGCCAAAGCCGAATTGCAAGCAATACAAGCAAAATAATTTCACCATAGGTCATCGAAAAACTATTTGTATCAGCGAGCGCAAGAGATTTCAGACAGGTTCTAACTGGATCAAACGTTCTTCAGCACCTATATCAAGAGGTTATTTATATGGAACAACATGCTACTTTTGGAAATTTACGCAATGAACTTGACTCACTCTCAGACGCCGTAGAAGAGGTGCTCGATTCTTCAACCGACAAACCCAAAGCGGAGTTGGAGAAGCTACGCGCCAAAGCAGAAAATGCGCTGAAAGATATACGGGAACATTTATCTGAAACCAGCGATAAAATCACTGCTCATGGTAAAAAAATTACCGCGCAGGCGGATACTTATGTCCATGATAACCCATGGGCGGGTGTCGGTATCGGTGCTGCGATAGGTGTGGTATTGGGCGTTTTGTTATCGCGACGTTAATTATGACTAAGCAACCTAATGCCAAAGGGCCTGCGGGTGGGATCCTCGGTATTATTAGTCGTGTTGCAACCATTGTTGTTGGCATGGTAGAAACACGTTTACGCCTGGTGGCTATTGAATTGGAAGAGAGCAAAGCAACGCTTGTCCAACTGTTTATTATCGCCAGCATTGCCCTGCTATTCGCCATTTTTGGGTTAGCCGGTCTGCTGGTGTTGATAATCTGGTCGATTGATCCTACTTATCGCTTAATAGCCCTCGCCATCACTACTGCAATATTGCTGATACTAGCTTTGGTAGGCATCATCTGGGCATTAGTCAAGGTGCGTAGAACCTCGATACTGGGAGCGACCCGTAAACAACTGGCCATCGATTGCCATTTATTGGGAAGAAGTAAATGAACCGCCAGCAACGGGAGCAAGAGAAAAATAAATTGCTGTATGTGATTGAACAGCAACGCCAGGATCTCGCTGACCATAATGCTCGTTGGCGACAGGTAGTGACTTCTTACGATCGTGGCTGGCTCAAAGTGGTCGGTATGCGTAAATATTTGCTGATAGGATCAAGCTTGCTAGTGTTGTATGCTGTGCGTCATCCCCGATTTATATTCCGCTGGTCTAAACGCACTATAGGCACTTGGGGAGCCATCCGGTTATTACGGCGTAACCTTTTTTTACGCTGAGTTTGTTCTGCCACTTTGTGACTTTAATAGACTTCTTGCGAGACCTACTACGTACCAAAAATTCTGCGTTACGTGGTGCTCACAATCCTCATACACTCGCGTACCATGCGGTTACTGCGCGCAAGCCGCCTTGACTTTACATAACGAACTACGGTTTTGCAAGAAGCCTATGAAAAAAGCGCCGAATAGCTAAAGCTGTTCGGCGCTTTGGTGTTAGGGGAGTCAACCGGTAAGCCGGGTCCTGTCGTGGACAGTCATTCATCTAGGCCAGCAATCGCTCACTGGCTCAAGCAGCCTACCCGGGTTCAGTACGAGCCGCACCATGTGAACCCCTATTTGGCCTTGCTCCGGGTGGAGTTTACCTTGCCACAAGCTGTTGCCAGCTGCGCGGTGCGCTCTTACCGCACCCTTTCACCCTTACCTGATCTCGCTTACGCGAGCCATCGGCGGTCTACTCTCTGCTGCACTTGTCGTGGGCTTAAGCCCCCCAGGAATTACCTGGCACCCCGCTCTGTGGAGCCCGGACTTTCCTCCCCTCTACCACTTCTCTCCGGAGAGGATTGAGGTAAAGCGGCGACTGTCTAGTCAACTCCTCAGGCGATTATAACGAAGTCACAACAAAATGTCATCAGAGCCTATTCCAAATCTTCTTGAGCGACACCATAACGATACAAAGCATTTTTTTTCACACTGTGGATTTTAGCAGTCAACGCTGCCGCTTTTTTTAACGGCAATTCTTGTCGCAACAGCGCCAAAGTACGCAATGCCTCCACAGGCAATGCGTCATTAAGTGGAACTTTATATCCCTCAACAATCAATACCATTTCACCACGGCCACGATATTCATCTTCTTGCACCCAAGCTAAAAGTTCTTCCACTGGCGCGCCATAAATCGACTCATAAGTTTTCGTCAATTCTCGCGCAAGTATTACATAACGCACTGAGCCAAATATGTTAACCATATCTGCTAAACTTTCCTTGAGCCGATGGGTTGATTCGAGAAAAATTAAAGTTCGTGGTTCTTTAATAAGCGACCGTAGCCTATCTTCACGTGCTTTTTTTGTAGCAGGCAGAAAACCTTCATAACAAAAGCGATCCGAAGCGACACCCGCCGCAGAAAGCGCAGTGATAGCAGCACAAGCCCCTGGCAGAGGCACCACCCTGATGCCCGCTTCACGACAGCACCGTACCAAATGATAACCAGGATCATTGATCAGAGGTGTCCCTGCATCGGAAACTAGGGCTATACTTTGGCCTGCTTGCAATTTTTTCAATAGTTGATCCGTTGCCTGCTTTTTTTCATTATGGTCATGAAATGCAAACATACTGGTCTTAATAGCAAAATGTTGTAACAGTAGACCGGTATGACGTGTATCTTCTGCTGCGATCACACTAACCTGTTGTAATACTTCCAGCGCCCGATAGGTAATATCGCCTAAATTACCGATTGGTGTTGGCACCACGTAAAGTGTAGAGGCAAAAATGACTGTTTGATTTGCTGAATTCATTAGACCTCTTGTAGAACCGTAGGTTATGGTATGAAATTAATGTTAGGCCTCTTGCATAACCTGCTGTGTGGTATGGATACGGTTTTGCAAGCAGTCTATTAATCACTTAAATAAAACATCATTGGATACAGTTATGCTTTCCTCAATATGTGTTCGTACCTTTGTGGATACTCAAATAGCGCTTTTTATGGCTGTGGTCCTTGCCGTTTTTATTCTGAGTGGGTGTGCGGATGATGACCCACAAATGCCACCTCCATCAAATATACTTCACAACACCAGTACTCATTCTGATAATAGATTACCACCCGTGCAGCACAGCCAGAATGATAACAACTCTGACGAACGATTACTTACCATTCGCGGCTACCTGTTTCAAGAACCATTACTGGAAGATGAACAGGATCATCAAGATAATATCGATAACACCTTGCAGACGTTGACGCAATTGACTCCCCAGCAACTCAATGAGTTGGTTATCAACACTGATGAAAACGTGCTACAAGCCTGGCTGGATTTAGTCAAGCTCTACCATGATAGCAAGCAAAATCAAAATTTACTGAGAGTGGAAATGAGAAAGTGGCAAACACGTCATCCACTCCATCCCGCAGTTAAAAACTTACCGACACCGTTAAAGCAGAAGATTAACTTTATTCCTGTATCAACGGATAAAATTGCGTTGTTATTACCACTCAGCGGCTCCGCCAAAGTATTTGGTGAGGCTATTCGCCAAGGATTTCTCGATGCCCACAGTGGTTTACCGGTGGTTACTATGCCAATGCCGACCGTTATGGCTGCTAATGATGATGTTAACCCAGATCAAGTTGATCACTTGTTGGATCCCGTAGAGTCGGTTGCCAATACCACGACTACCTTTAACCCACAGGTAAAAGTTTATGACACTGAGAGTCAACCTGTCGCAAAAATATTGGCGCTTGCACAACAAGAGGGAGCGACACTGGTGGTGGGCCCCTTATTGAAACCAGAAGTGGCACAGCTGGCAACCATCGCAACAACACTGAATATTCTGGCACTTAACCATTCTGAAGAAAGTAAAACCAGCACAAATATCTGTTATTTTTCCTTGTCTCCTAAAGATGAAGCACGTAATGCGGCTCATCATCTATGGCAGAAAAAAAAACAAACGCCATTACTGATTACCCCGCAGGGAACCTTTGGCGATGCAATTGCTTATGCCTTTACCCAGGAATGGCATAAACTTGGCGGTCAAACTGTGCTACAACAACGCTTTGCTTCAATGAGCAAACTGAAACAGGCGATCAACCGAGGTCAAGGTATACGCCTAAGTGGTCAGCCGGTCTCTCCCCTACCTGGCTCACCCCCCGTTACGGCAGCCATGAGCAATCATGTGGATGCGGTTTATATTGTGGCAACACCCGGTGAAATGACGCTTATTAAACCAATGATCGAAATGACAACCGATTCGCCGACTAAACCTGAGCTGTTTACCAGCTCACGCAGTAATCAGACAAATAGTAGCCGGAAAAATAATAATCAGTATAGTATTAGCGCAGATTATTATTTGGAAATGGAAGGCATTCAGTTCAGTGAGATCCCACTGATAGCGGGGTCGAATCCCGCACTCATGAAACAGGCTGCGGATAAATATAATAATGACTATTCTCTGATACGCTTGTACGCTATGGGGATAGATGCTTGGGCGTTAGCTAACTATTTTGCTGAAATGCGCCAGATAGCCGGCTTCCATCTTTCAGGCACCACAGGTGATTTAAACGTCACAACAGATTGTGTTATCAGCCGTAAATTGCCGTGGTTACAGTATCGTCAAGGCAAGCTGATCCCTGCGATATAACGGTTTATTATTTAATAGACTTCTTGCAAAACCGTAGTTCGTTATGTGAAGTCAAGGCACATGGAGCACAGCAACCGCAGCGTATAGAGTAAATGAACATTTTGAGTGCGTTTTTGACGAATTATTTGACCAAAACACGGCGAGCACAAGAGATTTCGAACAGGTTCTAAGAAGTCTAATGAACCACGCCAACCCATTGGCTTTCACAGCAGCTTTAATCTAAAGCGAGAAAATTATGGATAAACGTGTTAGCCAACGGGATATTGGCAACAGTTACGAAATGCTAGCCCGCCGCTATCTCGAGCAAGCGGGTCTAGTGTTTGAAGCTGCCAATATCACTCTAGGTGGCGGAGAGATTGATATTATTATGCGTGATAGAAAAACCTGGATATTCGTTGAAGTACGCTTCCGTCGTAATAATGCTTTTGGTGGTGCAGCCGCTAGCGTCACCTGGGCCAAACAACAACGATTATGCCGTGCTGCAGCATTGTGGCTGGCAAAGCGCAGTGCCAGTTTTGATACTGTGCCCTGTCGCTTTGATGTTATCGCTATCACTGGGAACCAATTAGAATGGCTACCTAATGCGTTCAACGCGGATCGGTAGGAGACTTCCTGAAGTCTGTGCGAAATCTATTGGGTTGCTCGTGACGATTTCAAACAGGCTCTTAGCAATTAGTTTTACGAGAGGGTGAAACCAACGTGTTGGATAGAATCAAAGTCTGTTTTACCGAAAGTATTCAAACCCAGATTGCAGCGGCAGAGGCCTTGCCTGATGCTATATCCCGTGCGGCAGAAACACTCGTCCAGTCACTGCTTAACGGCAACAAAATTCTCTGTTGTGGCAATGGTACCTCTGCGGCAAATGCACAGCATTTTGCGGCCAAAATGATAAATCGCTTTGAAACCGATAGACCCAGTTTGCCTGCTTTCGCCTTGAATGCTGATAATACCGTGCTCACTTCCATCAGCAATGACAATTTACATGAAGCAATTTATGCCAAACAAGTGAGTGCTTTTGGGCAAGCAGGTGATGTTTTGTTGGTGCTTTCCGCACGTTGCAAAAGCCGTAGTATTATCAAAGCAGTTGAAAAAGCAGTCACTCGAGATATGAATATTATTGCCCTTACTGGTTGCGACGGTGGTGAATTAGCCGGTCTGCTAGGCCAAAAAGATGTAGAAATTCGTGCTCCCTCTCATCGTAGTGCCCGGATACAAGAAATACATATGTTAACAATGAATTGTTTGTGTGATTTGATTGATGGGAAGCTATTTTCTCAAGAAGACAAAAGGAGTACGAATGAAAATTGATGCTATTTTTACTGCGCTGTTGTGCACTCTGCTGCTACAAGGTTGTATCAGTGCCGTGGTCATTGGCAGTGCTGCCGTTGCCACAAAATCCGTCACTGATCCTCGAACCATAGGTACACAAGTTGATGACGGTACTTTGGAGATACGTATCGCTAACGCATTAAGCAAAGATCAACAATTAAAGAAAGATGCACGAGTGATTGCTACTGCTTACCAGGGTAAAATTCTACTCACCGGTCAAGCGCCTAAGACCTCGTTATCTGATCGTGCCAAACAGATCGCCGGTAACATAGAGGGAGCTAACGAGGTATATAATGAAATTCGCCAGGGAATACCGGTAGATTTAGCAACAGCATCGTCAGATACCTGGATCACCGCCAAAATACGTTCTCAGCTCTTAACCAGTAATTTGGTCAAATCATCGAATGTAAAAGTTACTACCGAGAACGGTGAAGTATTTCTACTGGGTTTGGTTACTCAACAAGAAGGACAGTCGGCAGCGAAAATAGCCAGTAAGGTCAGTGGAGTTAAACATGTCACTACCGCGTTTACTACTGTTAAATAAGCCCCTCTAATCCAGATTTTTGTATTATCAAGCATTTAGATTTTTTAAGTAAAAAAGCAACCTGTATCACATATTTTAATAATTTTTGTAACAAGGATCCTGACGTTTGCTATGTTTAATTATACATGTGTCCGTGAGGACGGTTGGGCCCACAATAATCATGACGAAAATGATACGTGGGTTAAGTGTTTCCCTGGTGTTGGCGCAATATTGGCGCACCCCGGCTGCGGTCGGGGCTATTTTTTTCAGCGTCAACAAGCCATTCGCGTAAAATTTGCACGTCGTTGCGCCATTCTAGTTTTAATTCATCGATCCAGTCTTGAACATTATCCCACCACGCAGGCAACGACGGCGTCTGTATCTGTTGTGCTAACTGCTGTAAATGACGCAAACCAACCGAACCGGCAGCACCTTTGATTTTGTGTGCCTGCTGCGCGATACCATTTTGGTCACGCGCCGTCATATTTGAATCCAGTACAGCTAAATAATCCGGCATCATTTTCTCAAATAGCAGTAGACTCTGATGAATCAATTGAGATCCCACCAATTCCAGATATTGTTCTAATATTTCAATATCAAGTAACGACTTACAGATTTGCATCGATTTATATTCCTGTTTTTCTGTGTCAGAATAGGGTTGATGATAGCAAAGTTGCTTAATCATTCGTGTCAGCGCCGTAACGGACAACGGTTTACTCAACACGTCATCCATCCCTGCATCCAGATATTCTTTTCTATCTTTTAATACATTGGCGGTTAACGCTACCAATGGCGGCAGCGGATGTTGCTTATAGTCCGATCTGATTTTGCGGGCGATATCCAAACCGCTCATATCAGGAAGCTGGATATCTAATAACACTAAATCGAAATTATTCGGATTAAACATCGCCAATGCATCCTGTCCATTCATTGCCACTTCAACGCTATAGCCTAATTTTTCCAGCACAGAACGGGCAACGACGACATTAAGTTCGATATCTTCAACCAACAAAACGTGCAGCGCCGATAATGGCAGATTATCGCACACCTGAGTAACCGTTTCTGCTGTTGTGGCCTTGATCGACAAAGTAAAACAGGACCCCAATCCAGGCGTGCTTTTGACTGTAATATCACCACCCATACTCTCTGCCAGACGTTTAGACACCGCCAGACCAATGCCGGTACCCGTAGCTGGGCTTCTGCCATGACAGTCTTTCACCTGATAGTACATGGCAAAAATTTTGTCCTGTTCATCCTCAGCAATACCCACACCAGAATCTTCAACGGCAAATATTAGCTGATTGTTGGCCTCATAACATACCCGCAAGACAATCCGCCCTTGCTCGGTAAACTTTACCGCATTGCTAATGAGATTCCACAATATCTGACGTAGACGCGTACCATCAGTGATGATTTTCTTCGGTAAAGGCACTTGTGGTTCCATGACAAATTGCAAATTTTTAGGCTGTACTAACAAGCCAGACAAATTCTCTAAATCCATCATAAAGCTGATAAAATCAATGGATTTATTATCCAGGCGTACTTTACGTTGCTCGAGTTTATCCATCTCGATAATATCGTTAAAGATATTTCCCAACGTGATGGCACTAACATGAATAGTTTTAAGATACTTGAGTTGTTCGGCATTTAATTCGGTATCAAGCAAAATACGGCTTAACCCGACAATGCCATTAAGTGGTGTACGCAATTCATGGCTGATAGTCGAAATAAAGGTAGTTTTATCCCTACTGGCATTTTCCAGTGCGTCTTGATAGCGTTTACGTTCGGTAATATCGCGACCAAAGCCCATTAACCCACGTCGCTTACCCACCTGGTCATAGAATGGTACCTTACGCAATTCAAAACAGGCCTTACGCCCATCAGGGTAAGTGAGCCACAGCTCATAAGTTAAAGAAAGATTATGCTGCAATACTTTCTCATCTGTTGCTAATACTTTTGCTGCAATATCCGACGGATACACATCCTTTGGTGTCAAACCAACCAATTGTCTCTCACTTTTACCGAGTAGTAGCTCTATGGCTCGATTACAACCGGAGAATTTATGATTTTCATCACGGTAATAGACTAAATCTGGCGAAGCATTAAGAAACGAACGCAGCAAAGAAGATTGTTGACTTAACTCAATCTGTGCCTGTTTACGCTGCTCCATTTCCTCTTTCAGCTTGGCGACGACTCGCGTGCGCGCTTTTTCGGCTTTCTCGCGTTCGACAATTTCCTGGTTAAGTTGAGCAATATTTTGAGTGAGTTGTCGATTCAGCTCCATATCTCGGTAACGCATCACGGCTAATTTATCGACCAGACGGGAAAGACGTTGCCTTGCCTCTTCAAGCTGCTCAACCACTACGGATAAAAAATAGACCGCCCAAGGTGTGATCAACAAGCCAAAAAATATAGAGCGTACGATATCGACACTTTCCACGGAACCCCGTAATAGTAGAGTGACGGTCATCTGCACCAGTATCGCTAAAGTAACCAATGCCGATGCCAACAACAGCGAAAAACGCACTAGTCCCAATTTAACCATCAGATCAACGTAATGTTGAGCTAACCCTTTAATTTTGTTCATAACAACTCCTTGCAGAGTTGTTATGATAAATCATTTGATTGATGGATGAATTTTTTATTTTTACCACTGTATGAGTGATGGGATTAATCTAATTACTAAGGCCGGTAACGTGCTTTTGAATTTCATCGAGCATATATTTTTTAGTTTTCGCGTCTAGTGCATTTTCTGCACTTATAACTTTTAGGTATTTTTGGAGACCTCTATCTAATAAGTACCTTAATATTATTTTTGTCAATACCAACTGTAAGAGCCCCTCATTACTGAGTAAAAATCTCTTCCATTATCCTTTTTTTTCTTTTCTGTATTTCTTGTGTAATTTTTACTTTATTTTTTCGTCTAATAACGTACCACCATCTATAGATTCTTCCTACTTTATTAAAAAAACTTAATGGCTCAGAAAAATTTTCTATCAGATTTTACCTTTATGATTGGTGTTGAACAACGAGCTATACATAGAAACAGATCCAAGCATAAATTTCCTATTCATGCTGTAATTATAAATCAGGTTATATTTATCAACATTATAAGGTAATATGACAACAAAATACTCTCAAAAAAGTGTTTTTATAAGATAAAATCACATTAATTCATTAAGTTACATAAGATAAAATGAAAAAATTTATAACAATAAATGTTGCACAAGCTCACTTACGTTGGAAACAAGGTAGTGCATTGTTAATTGATATTCGGGATCAACATAGCTACCTGGTAAGTCACGCACCCGGTGCCCTTCATCTGGCTAATGACAAGGTGCAATCCTTTATACGACAAACTGATTTTACCAAGCCATTGATGGTAATGTGCTATCACGGCAACAATAGTCGAGATGCGGCGCAATATTTGCTCGAGCAAGGCTTTGCCGCAGTTTATAGCGTTGACGGGGGTTTTACTGCCTGGGCGAAACAGTATCCACGGGATGTTACCACTAAATAAAATAATAAAAAACAAGTAGATAAAATACTTTTGCTTATATAACAGACAACAAAACACGACTTTTCAGTCATTATTCATGAATACGTTACCTCATTTTGATCTGTCGTCTTGCACTGAGAAAACGTTCATTTCTGTCATTTCTGTCATTTCTGTCATTTCTGTCATTTCTGTCATTTCTGTCATTTCTGTCATTTCTGTCATTTCTGTCATTTATCATAAAATCATTCGCTTTTTCAACTTTCAATAAAAGTTATTCTGTGTTGGCACTCTTCAGTTCATCATCTCAATAAAACATACTAGCTAGATATCCGCAATTAGATAAATTTTTTGCAGCTTCAGCTGGATTCATTAGACCTCTTCGGAAACTCTGATTTATCTAATTTCCATGTTATAAATTGCTGCAATCAGATTAAATCGTAATCCAAAACGTTTTCGCCTGTTTCGATAACGATCTGATACGATTTTAAATCGTTTAATCATACCAATGACATTTTCGTTTAATACACGCTGGCTTGATAACTCACGATTGTTGCGTTTATCTTCTTTTGTTAAGGGATTTTTCTTTGTCTTTTTCTTAGGCAACGCCGAGTTTGAATGGATCTTGCCAAGCCCTTGGTAACCTGTATCTGTCACTGTTTTGATTTCAGGATGTATTCGCACGCCAGACTCTTTAAACAACCTAAAATCATGACGCCTCCCATGAGTAAAGCTTGTACAGATGACTGCTTTGCTTTTTTTATCGACGATCACTTGGGTTTTTAAGGTGGGTCGTTTCTTTTTTCCTGAGTAAAACTGCTTTTGTTTTTTTGGGGACGTTCAATCGGCGTTTCTGTGGCATCAATAAGAACGAGCTCATACTCCCTATCACTTTTTAATAAAGCTTTGCGTCCAGGGAGTGCAAAATCAGGATGCTTTATTAGCGTATTTTCTATCCATTTAATCGTTTCATAGCAGGTGCTCTCACTCACCCCATCGCTTCGGCTAACATGAAAATAAGTGCGATATTCGCGTAGATACTCAAGGGCCATTAATAAGCGATCTTCTAAACCCAGCTTGGGTTTCCGACCTCCTTTCCCTTGCTTACATTTATCTGCTTCATTCAATATCTTTATCATCTTTTCAAATGTACTGCGTTTAACTCCGGTTAAGCGCCGAAATTTTTCCTCTTCCAATACCTTTATTTGTTCATATTTCATGGGGGCTCCTTGTTCAGGAGATTTTTAACAACATTCCTACATGAATGCTATAGCAGGCGCCGTATCAGTTGATTATGAAAATTAGAAATAACATATTGATATTAATTAATATTTATTAACAAAAGTGATCACGTTACATGGCGCCTGCTATAGTTTCCGAAGAGGTCTATTAATAAAGATTCAACAGTCTGATGGAATTTAGGTTTGACATTTTTACGTATCCAATCTGGAAAGAAATCATGGTTTTTAGGATCCATCACTCCGGAATGTTCATAAGAACGGTTGCGCAGGCAGCTGGAAGAGATGACAAAGATAGGTCGGACCGAGATTCACTAAACCTGAATGATTTTCTGAGCTTAAAGCTCGTCCACTAAATGAGGCCTGAGTCGACGGATTTCATCGGGGCCCACAGTAGCGTATACTGCAACCAGGCCGAATATAAAGCTGCAACCGAACATTTTTCAGTCAAAACAGCCGAAAGCTTTGGCAAACGGTATGCCTTCATATAAAAGTCGTGAGTTCTGCCCAAAAAAAAGAGGGGGAATGGATACGCTGCTTCGAGCCATCCGTTAAACGTTGTGCATTTAAATAGGGGCTCAAATTTTTTGCAAAAATCATCCATTAAGCAATAAAGTTCGGTAATATCGTCCATAAGTGTCTTGCTATTTCGTAATTAAGCCTGCTTGCAAACATGATTATCTCAAAGCACGAGTCATTTATTCATTTTTTATCAAAAGGTTAATGGAACTGAACCTTAACTCCTTATATCGAACTCAGGTTTGAGTAGGTTATAGGTATCGGTTTGTGTTTAATTATTATCGTTTTTATGTTAATTTTTTGATTTACTGAATGTTTATAAATTCAGTGTCCGCATAACGCTGGGCAATTTGATGACACTGACTCAATAAGGCAGAAATAGCTTTGACAAGGTTTAAAGGATCCAAGAAACGCATATTCGTAATTATTATTTTGATGATTGCAGGTTTTATTGCTATCAGCTATTTTACGACACCGACGCCGGTTCAATATCACACCTTGAAAGTCGTTCAAAAAGATCTACAACAGAACGTGCTAGCAACCGGTAAACTTGACGCGGTGCGTAAGGTGGATGTTGGCGCTCAAGTTAGCGGTCAATTACAACATCTATATGTAAAAATCGGCGATAAAGTGCAACAAGGCCAGCTATTGGCGCTAATCGATCCCAAACAAGCGCAAAACCAAATCAAAGAGGTTGAGGCTACTCTACAAGATTTGAATGCTCAGTTGTTATTGTCACGAGCCGAGCAACAGCTTGCTAAAATGACCCTGGATCGTCAGCGTAAGCTGGTTCAGTCACAGGCCACCCCAGAACAAGAGTTAGATAAAGCCAGTACCGAACTAGCAGTAAGCGTAGCCAAAGTAGCCACCATCAAAGCAAAAATTAATAAAACTACAACCAGTCTGGACACCGCAAAACTTAATCTTGATTACACCAAAATTTCGGCACCTATGAGTGGTGAAGTCGTGCAGATCACCACTTTGGAAGGCCAAACAGTCATCGCCTCGCAACAAGTGCCCACCATTCTCACACTGGCGGATATGAACACCATGCTCGTTAATGCGCAGGTTTCTGAGGCTGACGTTATCCATTTGAAGCCTGGCTTAAAAGCCTCATTTACCATGTTAGGTGATCGGAGCAAACGTTTTAATGGTGTTTTAAAAGATATTTTGCCGACACCAGAAAAAGTCAACGACGCGATTTTCTATATAGCCCGTTTTGAAGTCCGTAATCCCAATGCAGTATTGCGTCTGCAAATGACTGCACAAATCTCGATCCAATTGATAGATATAAAGCAAGCGACAGTAATACCTCTAGCTGCTTTGGGTGAATCCTTAGGGGACGATTACTATCAGGTCGCAGTACTAGTAAACAATAAAGAAGAAAAGCGCAAGGTTCGCATCGGTATCCGTAATGACGTGGATGTGCAAATCATCGAAGGGCTAAAAGTCAATGAGGACATTATTCTCAGCCGTAGTGGTCAGGAGGAAGAATAATGACGGCCTTACTTGAACTCAAATCTATTCGTCGGCGCTACCAGTCCGGCGAACCCTGTATTGATGAACAAGGTCTCGATGTACTACAGGATGTTTCGTTAGAAATTCATGCCGGCGAGATGGTCGCGATCATGGGTGCTTCTGGCTCTGGTAAATCAACGCTGATGAATATTCTCGGTTGTTTAGATCAACCGACAGCAGGCACCTATCTGGTTGCCGGCCAGGATGTGGCAACACTGGATAACGATGGGCTAGCCCTGTTGCGGCGTGAACATTTTGGTTTTATCTTTCAGCGTTATCATTTATTGTCACATCTCAATGCCACCCATAATGTTGAAATACCCGCGGTTTATGCGGGACTAGCTAAGAACAAAAGGCGAGAACGCGCCATTGAATTGTTGACACGTCTCGGGCTAGAAGAAAGAATCAATTATCAACCGAATCAGCTATCAGGGGGACAGCAACAGCGCGTCAGTATCGCTCGGGCGTTGATGAACGGTGGACAAGTGATCCTCGCTGATGAACCCACCGGGGCATTGGATAGTCATTCCAATGCAGAGGTCATGGCTATTCTAAAACAGCTGCAACAGCAAGGCCATACCGTGATTATCGTCACCCATGATCCCAATATTGCGGCTCAAGCTGAACGTATTGTTGAAATCAAAGACGGTAGAATTATCGCTGATTCCGGTTATTGGTCGTCGCCAAAGAACAGGATATCAACAAACCCCAAAGTGAATATCCCTTCGTGGCAACAAGTGATCGGGCGGTTTCGTGAAGCGCTACTTATGGCCTGGCGCGCCATGATGTCCAGTAAAATGCGCACCGCCCTGACGATGTTAGGGATCATCATTGGTATCGCCTCGGTGGTGTCTATTTTGGTGATTGGTGATGCCGCTAAACAAAAAGTTCTGGCGGATATTCGCGCTATAGGCACCAATACTATCTATATTTACCCAGGGCGTGATTATAGTGATGATGATCCCAATAATCAGCGCGTGCTGGTTTATAATGATGTAACCGCACTCAATGCTCAATCCTACGTTAGTGCAATATCGCCGGTTATTTCCGGAAGTATGCGTCTGCGAGCGGGTAATCTTGATAGAGCGGGCAACGTTTTCGGCGTCAGTAACCAATATTTTCATGTTTTTGACATGGCGATGGCACAAGGGGTGCCCTTCAGCCAAGATCAGGTAGACCAGCAAAATCAGGTCGTGGTGATTGATAACAACACGCGACGTCTCTTATTCCCACATCTGAAAGAAGTGATCGGACAGGTTATTTTGATCGGTAATATGCCTGCAACCGTAGTCGCGGTGGTAGAAAAAAAACCATCGATGTTTGGCAATGGCAAGACTTTGCAGGTATGGCTGCCCTATAGCACGATGGCGAATCGGTTAATAGGCAAATATTATTTTGATTCTATTACGGTACGCCTAAAAGAAGGGTACAACAGCAAAGAAACCGAGCAAAAATTAATCAGGTTGTTAACACTGCGTCACGGCAAAAAAGATATCTATACCTATAATATGGATACTTATCTACAAGCTGCTGAAAAAACCACGCGGACAATGCAGCTTTTTCTCACCTTGGTGGCGGTGATTTCTTTGGTCGTTGGAGGCATAGGGGTAATGAACATCATGCTAGTCTCTGTGACAGAACGTACTCGTGAAATTGGCATCCGTATGGCAGTCGGCGCGCGGTCGGGTGATGTGATGCAACAATTTTTGATTGAAGCAGTATTGGTGTGTCTGGTCGGCGGCGCTCTGGGGCTGACACTGTCCTTTACCATTGGCTTAACAGTTTCAGCCTTGTTACCAAACTGGCAAGTGGCTTTTCCACTTATGACAATGGTCAGTGCCTTCTTATGCTCTACTATTATTGGTGTTGTTTTTGGTTATCTACCCGCACGCAATGCGGCGCGTCTTAACCCTATTGACGCTTTAGCACGGGAGTAAAATCATTTGTATCACGACAACGAGCAAAGCAAGGCAACCCTATACAACAACAACGAGGGACTAGATAATTCGGGACTGGATGTCGAATATTTAGTTAATGAGCAGCAAATCGATCAGCTTAGACCACCCTCTATGTATAAAGTGATACTTAACAATGATGATTATACTCCAATGGAATTTGTAATTGACGTGCTGCAAAAATTCTTTTCTCATGACATCGGACTAGCAACACATTTGATGTTAAGTATTCATCATCAGGGTAAGGCAATTTGTGGTGTGTTCACCGCAGAAATCGCAGAAACTAAAGTCGTACATGTAAATCAATACGCCAGGAAGAACGAACATCCATTGCTTTGTACGCTGGAAAAAGCCTGATTAAGGCAATTTATTGGGGAGGTGCCTATGCTCAATCAAGAACTTGAACTCAGTCTCAATATGGCTTTCGCCAAAGCGCGGCAGCATAGACATGAGTTTATGACCGTGGAGCACCTATTGCTAGCGTTACTGAACAATCCGGCTGCAAGAAGAGCACTAGAGGAATGTACAGTTAATCTGGTTGCATTACGGCAAGAACTGGAAACTTTTATTGAACAAACGACACCGACATTATCTAAAAATGACAAAAAGCGTGATACTCAGCCAACACTCAGTTTTCAACGTGTTTTACAGCGTGCGGTATTCCACGTGCAATCATCCGGCAGTAGTGAAGTATCCGGTGCCAACGTATTGGTTGCTATCTTTAGCGAACAGGAATCCCAGGCAGCTTATCTGCTGCGTAAACATGATGTCAGTCGTTTAGATGTTGTTAATTTTAT